>JALSLZ010000110.1 GCA_026988075.1 Flavobacteriaceae bacterium | reverse complement strand
AGCTACAGTAGATATTGATGTAGCAGGAACAAGTACAGTAGTAAGTTTCGATTTTGATACTCCAGTAAACATTGATGCTACTGACGAAATAGTGGTTGGTGTTACATTTCCAGATGGCGATGTTTTAGTAGTAGATACAAGAATTGGTCAAAATACAGACGGAGAAACAGCTCCAAGTTACATATCTACACCAAATTGTGGTGGTATTGACCCTATTACTTTTAGTGGGATTGGCTTTTCAGGTAATGCTATTATTAATTTAACGGTAGACACAGCACTTGCTGTTAACGAATTAGAAGCATTTAACTTTACTTTTGGTCCAAACCCAGTAAATAATGTATTAACATTAAAAGCACAAGAAAACATTACTAATGTTAGTATTGTAAATTTATTAGGTCAAGAAGTAATTAAAGCAAAACCAAATGCATTAAACGCTACAATAGATTTATCTAATATTGATAATGGTGCTTATTTCATTAAAGCACAAATCAATGATAAAAAGGGTACTTTTAAAATTATTAAAAACTAATTACCCAAATTATTTTCTTATAAAACCTGTCTATATAAATTAGGCAGGTTTTTTTATTTAAAAATCATACTAAACCTTAAAATAAGTTTTTGTTTAATACAAATTATTAAATAACCTTACCTTTGTAGTATGATAAAAGAGATTCAAATACGATTAAATCTTCATGAAGAAAGTAAAAAAGAGGTTTTAAAAAGCAAAATTGCTTATAATTTAGGGATTGATAGAACTGAAATTACAGCAATAAAAATTTTAAGAAAATCGATTGATTCTCGTAATAAAAACATAAAATTTAATTACAAAATTGCAGTTTATATTGGCGAATCTATACCTGAAAGATCAAAATATACTTTTGAGTATAAAGATGTATCAAAAGCAAAAGAAATACATATTATTGGTTTTGGTCCAGCAGGAATGTATGCGGCTTTACGATGTTTAGAATTGGGTTTTAAACCAATTGTATTAGAAAGAGGTAAAAAAGTACAAGAACGAAGACGTGATTTAAAATTAATTTATCAAGAACATTTTGTTGATGAAGATTCAAATTATTGCTTTGGCGAAGGTGGCGCAGGAACCTACTCAGACGGAAAATTATACACACGAAGTTTAAAACGTGGCGATGTTCGTAAAATATTCGAAAACTTAGTTTATCATGGCGCAACCGAACAAATTTTAATCGATGCTCATCCACATATTGGTACCAATAAACTACCCAAAGTGGTACAAAATATTAGAGAAACTATTTTAAAATTTGGTGGAGAAATTCATTTTGAATCTCGTGTAACCGACTTTGAAATAAAAAACAATAAAATCATAGCAATTCAGTTAAAAGACGGTTTAGAAATGCAGGTAAATTCCGTTATTTTAGCTACGGGACATTCTGCTCGTGATATTTACGAACTTTTAAATAAAAAAAAGATAGCTTTAGAAGCAAAATCTTTTGCAATGGGTGTTAGAGTAGAACATCCACAACAAATAATTAACGATATTCAATATCATTGTATCGTAGATAAAAACAACTTATTGCCAGCTGCAAGTTATAGTTTGGTACAGCAAGTAAGTGGTAGAGGAGTTTACTCGTTTTGTATGTGTCCTGGCGGATTTATAGTACCTGCAGCAACTGCAAATAGTGAAGTTGTAGTTAACGGAATGTCTCCGTCAAAACGAAATAATAAATTTGCCAATTCTGGTATTGTAGTAGAAATAAATGCGGAGCAAGATTTGATAAAATACGAACAATATGGCGCTTTAAAAGGATTAGAATTTCAAAAGGATTTAGAAAAATTAGCTTGGCAAGCTGGCGGAAGAACTCAAAAAGCTCCAGCGCAAAGGCTAACCGATTTTGTAGAAGGAACATTATCTTCTAATTTGAATGAGACCTCGTATCAGCCAGGATTAAATTCAGCGCCACTGCACTCTTTATTACCAAAAGCTATTGGTGGAAGGTTGCGAAAAGGCTTAAAGGTTTTCGGACAAAAAATGAATGGATTTTATACCAATCAAGCCAATGTAATTGGTGTGGAATCACGTACTTCATCACCAGTAAAAATACCAAGAAATGAAAATTTAGAACACCCAGAAGTTGAAGGACTTTTTCCTTGTGGCGAAGGTGGCGGATATGCTGGCGGAATTGTTTCTGCCGCTATGGATGGCGAACGTTGTGCCGAAAGAGCTTGTGGTTTTAAGTCAATTTAATTTCTGTGCTCTAATTCTAAAACCTTATTAATTACCTTATCTTTAGTGTTTAGTACTTGGTAAAATCCATTATCATTATACAATTCTCGGGCAAACATCGCTTTTAAATAATGTTTTATATCGTCGCTGTTTTTTTCTTTAGAGTGAAAACTTTTATTAATTTCGTTAATGTATTTTTTAGAAATTTCATCATAAAAATCAAACGTATTCATAAACACATAAATGCTTTTATGTTCAAATTCACCTCGATGGTTGTCAACATAATTAAATACAAAATCACTCATTAATGAAAAATGGTAATTATTAAATGCTGTTGTAGTATCTATCGGTACAAACACATCTGGTATTATTCCGCCGCCGCCGTAAACAATTTTTCCTTTAGGTGTTACAAACTTTAAACTGTCTATTTTTTGAATACTATCTACATTGGTTAGTTCGCCTTGTAAGTACCTTTTTTGAAAATCATCTGAGTAATATTCACTTTTATGATTTAATTTATAAGGTTTTTGAATAGACCTTCCTGTTGGTGTATAATATCTTGCAATGGTTAATCTAACTGAAGAACCATCGCCTAGTTGCATATCTTGTTGTACCAACCCTTTACCAAAAGACCTTCTTCCAACAATTATTCCTTTGTCATTATCTTGCAATGCACCAGCTAAAATTTCGCTTGCACTTGCCGAATCTTCATCAATTAAAACATAAACTTTTCCATCTTCAAATTCGCCTTTATCAGAAGCAAATATTTTTTCAATAGCTCCTTTATTATTCTTTGTAAAAACAATTAACTTATTATCTACTAAAAACTCATCAATAATTTGAGTTGTAACACCAATAAAGCCACCTGTATTTCCTCTTAAATCTAAAATTAAGGTTTCCATGCCTTTTGATTTTAGTTTAATTAGTTCTTTTTTAAATTCAATATATGAGGTAGCAATAAAATTATGTAATTTTATATAACCGATATCATCTTTAAGTAAATAAGCAGCATCAATACTTTTTATAGGTACTTCATCTCTTTCAACTTTAAAGGTTAATGTTTCTTTTGTTGTTTTTCTATAAATTTGAAGAGAAACAGTTGAGTTCGACTCTCCTTTAAGAATACTTATAATAGCGTCACTTTTTAATTTTTTACCAAAAAGCGTATCTTTATCAGCAATTAAAATACGATCACCTGCTTTTAAACCCACTTTTTCACTTGGGCCGTTTTTTATTGTATTTATTACTGCTAATGAGTCATTAGTCATTCTAAATTGAATACCAATACCTACAAATTTACCATTCATTTTTTCGGTAATTTCCGTATGTTGTTTTGCGGGAATATATACAGAGTGTGGATCTAATTTATTTATTATATTTTTAATAGTACCATCTAATAGACTATCAGTATTAACATTATCTACATAATCGTATTCAATAAAATTTATTAATTTTTTTATTTTTTGTTCTTGTGAGTGATTACCAAATAATAATGCAGATTTATTTTGATAGTTTAAATTACTACCAATAAAAACACCAATGCTCGTTGCAATGGCTAAAAAAATAGGGAGATATATTTTGTTTTTTTTCATTGATTAAAAGGGTAAATGTACTAATTCAATAGCTGTTTTTTCTAAAAAATCCAATCCAGAAATATCTTTGTATTTTTGAGCAAAAACCAATCTTTTAAAACCTGCTTGGTGTATTAATTTACTACATTGTTTGCATGGAGATAAGGTAATGTATAAAGTTGCATCTTTACAAGATTGAGTTGATGATGCGATTTTTAAAATAGCATTTGCCTCGGCATGTAACACATTCCATTTTGTGTTTCCGTTTTCATCTTCGCAGCAATTATCAAATTTTGATGGTGTACCATTGTAACCATCAGAAATTATCATCTTATCTTTTACGATTAAAGCACCTACTTTTTTTCGCTTACAATGCGAAAGTGTAGCCCATTCTTTGGCCATTTTTAAGTAAGTTCTATCGTATTTCTCTTGTTTTTCCAAGGCAATAAGTAATTAAGCTTCAAATGTAAATAGAAAATTAATATAAAAAGCATAAAAATATGCTAAAAAGCAATAAAACAATTAAAAAGGATAACGATAATAAAGCATTGGTAGTATTTTGAGTATTACAAAAATCGAAATAGTAATTACCCAATATTTCTTTTTTATTTTAAAAAAACGGATTGCAAAATGACTTAATAACAATACAAGTAGTACAATTATTATTTGAGCAAACTCTATTCCTAAAGCAAATTTTAATAAAGGTATTAATTTATCATCTGTTTTATCTAATAGTATTTTAAAATAATTAGAAAAACCTAAACCATGTATAAAACCAAAACCCAAAGCAAAATAGATATTTGTGTTGTTTAGTTTGTTGTTGTTTTTTAAAGAAGTATAAATGTTTAGTAATAGTGTAATTAAGATTGTTACCGGAATTAAAAACTCTACTAAATCAACATTTATATCAATAATATTATAAGCCGATAAAGCAAAAGTAAAACTGTGTCCAATGGTAAAAAAAGTAATTAATAGTAATGCTTTTTTCCAATTTTTAAAATTATAAACAATTGTTAAGGCAATAAAAAAAAGGATATGATCTATTGCTGCATAATCTAAAACATGATAAAAACCTTGTAGTATAAAAAAAGTAAAATCTGTCATAATTTCAAAGATACACAATGTTAAAATTATATCAAAACAAGATGCTAAATTATAATTACAGTAAATCTTTTATTACATTTGAAAATCTGTGACTTTTTTGGAACAGTATTTGAAATACAATTAACACCAAATACCAAAACCAATGAAAAATATTTTATTATTAATCGTGTTTATTACCACAATAGGTTATTCGCAAGAATCGGCTTTTAAAGTAGGTGAGCAATTAAAATAC
The DNA here is from genome assembly GCA_026988075.1 of Flavobacteriaceae bacterium. Taxonomy (GTDB): domain Bacteria; phylum Bacteroidota; class Bacteroidia; order Flavobacteriales; family Flavobacteriaceae; genus S010-17. The sequence goes on along the minus strand of JALSLZ010000110.1, from coordinate 10,265 downwards.
AGGTTGAGTTATAGTAGTTTTTTAACGGCAGGTTACGCTACCATTAATATAAAAGAAGAAACTCATCTTGGCGAGCAAACATACCATGTTATAGGTAAAGGTAAAACTACTGGGATGATTAATTGGTTTTTTAAAGTTCGTGATAATTACGAAACATATATAAGTACAAAAACATTATTACCTTATCGATTTATTAGACAAATAAACGAAGGCGGTTATACTAAGGATAAAGAGATTGTATTTAATCAAAAAAGTAAAGAAGTCACTGTTTTTGATAAAAAAGCCAATAAAACAACTCAATTTTCAATAAAAGAAAACGTACAAGACATTTTATCGGCTTTATATTTTATGAGAAATCAAGATATATCAAATTTTAAAATTGGCGATGAAATTAGCTTACCTATTTTTATCGATGAAGAAATTATGAATATGAAACTACGTTTTTTAGGACGTGAAATTATTGATACTAAATTTGGCGAAATTAAAACAGCTAAATTTATGCCTTTAGTTGCTTCGGGACGTGTTTTTAAAGAACAAGAAAGTGTTATTGTTTGGGTTAGTGACGATTTAAACAAAATACCATTACGCATTAAAGCCTCTTTGGCAGTTGGTTCGTTAAGAGCTGATTTATATCAATATAAAAGTTTAAATAATGCAATTGCTTTTAAAGACTAATCTTCCATTTTATTTGCTAACTGACCGCAAGCAGCATCAATATCATCACCTCTACTACGTCTAATATTTACAACAATTCCGTTTTGTTCTAAATGTTTTACATATTTTTGAATTACTTGTTTGTCGGCTGTTTGAAATTCTTCTTCGCCAATAGTATTATAGGTAATTAGATTTACTTTTGAAGGAATTTTTTTACAGTAATCAATCAGTGCATTTATATCAACTTGTCTATCGTTGTGGTTTTTAAACACAACATATTCGAATGTTATTCTGCGTTGCGTTTTTTCGTACCAATATTGTAAAGATTCTAATAAACTGGCTAAATTGTTTTTGTCGTTAATTGGCATTAATTTAGAACGAACTTCATCAATAGCAGAATGTAAAGAAACAGCTAAGTTAAATTTAACTTGTTCGTCTGCCATTTTCATTATCATTTTTGGTATACCAACAGTTGATAAGGTTATGCGTTTTGAAGCCATACCTAAACCTTCTGGCGATGTTATTTTTTCTATTGCCGATATTACGTTTTTATAGTTTAAAAGCGGTTCGCCCATTCCCATAAAAACAATATTACTTAATCTATGGTTGTGATATAGTTTGCTTTGTTTGTCAATTTCTACAACTTGATCGTATATTTCATCAGCATTTAAATTACGCATACGTTTTAACTTTGCAGTAGCGCAAAAATTACAATCTAAACTACAGCCTACTTGACTTGAAACGCAAGCTGTTGTTCTGTTTTTTGATGGAATCATTACAGATTCCACAATTAAATTATCGTGTAGTTTAATGGCATTTTTAATTGTGCCATCAATTGAACGCTGCATTTTATCAACTGCAATATGATTAATAACAAAGTTGTTTTCGAGCATTTCTCTAGTTGCTTTTGATAAATTGGTCATATTATCAAACGTTTTAGCAGCTTTGTTCCAAAGCCATTCGTAAACTTGATTACCACGAAATGCTTTGTCTCCATGTGCTTCAAAAAAACGTCTAAGTTCTTCTTTACTTAATGCTCTAATGTCTTTTTTAGGATTGCTCATAATTGTTTGATAAAGCTAAAAAAGCGATAAAAATCGTTTAAAATAGATTGTTTATCGCTTTTTAAGAATGTATATTTATTTAGTTATATAATTAGCATAGCGTCACCATAAGCTTTGAATTTATAACCTTCTTTTATAGCTTCTTTATAAGCTTTCATTAAAAAATCTAAACCAGTAAAAGCAGCTACAGACATCATTAAAGTAGATTTTGGTGGATGAAAATTAGTAATCATACAATTTGCAATATTAAATTCGTGTGGAGGAAAAATAAATTTATTTGTCCAACCTTCATAAGGTGTTAATTTATTATACGCAGAAACACTTGATTCTATTGTTCGCATTACCGTAGTTCCAACAGCACAGATTCTTTTTTTATTATCGATGGCATTATTTACGACTTTTACTGTTTTTGCAGGAACATTAATTTTTTCAGAATCTACTTTGTGTTTTGATAAATCTTCAACTTCAACGGTTTGAAAAGTACCTAAACCTACATGTAGTGTAATGTTTTCTAATTCAACCCCTTTTATTTCTAAACGTTTTAATAAATGTTTAGAAAAATGCATGCCTGCAGTTGGTGGAAAAACAGCGCCTTCGTTTTTTGCAAAAATTGTTTGAAAACGTTCCTCATCATCTTTTTCTACAGCTCTATCAATATATTTTGGTATTGGTGTTTCACCCAATTCTTTTAATTTATTTCTAAATTCTTCATAAGTTCCATCAAACAAAAAACGTAATGTTCTACCTCTCGATGTTGTGTTGTCAATTACTTCTGCAACCAAACTTTCATCATCACCAAAAAACAATTTATTTCCGATTCTAATTTTTCTTGCTGGATCTACTAAAACATCCCAAAGTTTTGTTTCTGCATTTAATTCTCTCAATAAAAAAACCTCAATTCTTGCTCCTGTTTTTTCTTTGTAACCAAATAACCTTGCCGGAAAAACTTTCGTGTCATTAAAAACCATAACATCATTTTCGTCAAAATAATTAATCATGTCTTTAAATAATTTATGCTCTATAGTACCTTCTTTTCTGTTAAGAACCATTAATTTAGACTCATCTCTATTATATGCTGGTTTTTGAGCAATTAATTCTTGTGGTAAATCATATACAAATTGTGATAATTTCATCTTCATAAAAATCGATTTTAAATTTTGACAAATATACAATGTTAACATAGGGCTTGTCAAGTGTTTACTTGTTTTTTTATTAAAAACATTTTTTATAGCAATAATAAAAGGAATGTTTGATTTTAAATTGAAGTTAACCGTTTAAAAAACAACAAATTAAAAATAAATAAGGTAAGTATATAAATCATTAGTATCTTTGCAAAAAAAACAATAATAATGACAAAAAAGGTCGTAACTCCTTATAAAAATTCTTCTTTAGGTAAAAAAGAACAAGTAACTAAAATGTTTGATGAGGTTTCTAGTAACTATGATTTTCTTAATCGCATTCTAACTTTTGGGTTAGATATTGGTTGGCGTAAAAAAGTAGTTAAAATTGTTGATAATCACACGGAAAAACGCACCAACAAAAAGTTTTTAGATATTGCTACTGGTACAGGCGATTTGGCCATTATGCTTGCGAAAATTAAAGATACAAAAATCATTGGTTTAGATATTTCTAAAGGCATGTTAACTGTTGGAATAGAAAAAGTCAAAGCTAAAAATTTAGATAAAAAAATCGAAATGGTTTTAGGCGATTCTGAAAAATTACCTTTTGATAATGATACTTTTGATGCCATAACAGTTGGTTTTGGTGTTCGTAATTTTGAAGATTTAGATGCTGGTTTAGCCGAAATACATAGAGTTTTAAAAAAAGACGGCATTTTTGTTGTGTTAGAAACTTCGCAACCACAAAAATTTCCGATGAAGCAATTGTTTAAATTTTATTCCAAATTTGTGATTCCAACTGTTGGCGGTTTATTTTCTAAAGATAAAAAAGCGTATAATTATTTGCCAGAATCTGCTGCTAAATTTCCTTATGGAAAAGAATTCAACAATATTTTACAAAAAAATGGGTTTAATAAAGCGATAGATAAACCTGTTGCTTTTGGTATTTCAACAATATATACTGCAACAAACTAATTAACAATTATGAAAAAGATAATAATACTAAGCATATTTATATTCCTTTTTATAGGAAAAAACGCATATTCACAACGCGAAAGACTAATTAACTTACCTAATAAAGACAAAAAAACTTGGAATTTTGGCTATTATCTCGGTATAATGAATACCGATTATTTAATAGAGTATAAAGAGTCGTTATATTCAGATACTAAAATAGTGGTTGATGGCGGTTATGGTTTTAAAATTGGGGTAATTGGCGAATTACGATTTAATAAAAATTTAAGTTTACGTTTTGAACCAGGATTAGCAAGTAATGTAAAAACACTTTATTTTAACAATAGAGCTTTAGTAAATAAAACAGATAGTGTACGAAAAGTACCTTCTACTTTTATGCACTTGCCATTAATGTTTAAGTTTAGTACAGATAGGTTAAATAATATACGTCCATTTGTTATTGGCGGACTTGCTTATGATTATAATTTTTCAAGTAACGAAAAAAACCCTTCAGATAATTTAGAAGGAGAATTTAGACTTAAAAAAAACAACTTTATGTACGAAGTTGGTATTGGTATGGATTTTTACTTACCGTATTTTAAGTTTTCACCTTCACTTGTTGGTGTTTTTTCTATCAATAATGAATTGGTGCCTGATAATATTGACGAAACCAGTCCTTACACTGGTCCAATTGAAAACTTGGCAACAAGAGGCGTGTTTTTAAAACTGGTTTTTGATTGATACAGCAACAGCACTATTTTTAGTGTAATTGGTATTACAAGTGGCTAAATTTTAAGTAAACCTTTTAAACTCACTTAAAATAATAGAAGTTGCAGTAGCTACATTTAAGCTTTCCGTTTGAAGTAAATCTCCAAAACGAGGTATGCTAATTTTATTAGAAGCTAAAGTAATTATTTCGTCAGAAATACCATTAGCTTCATTACCCATAACAATAATTGCGTTTTTTGGTAAATCTGTTTTGTAAATATTTTTGCCGTCCATTAAGCTAACATAAACAGGTAATTCAGGTTTTTTGTTTATATATTCAGTTAGGTTAGTATAAACAATATTCACTCTTGTTAAAGAACCCATACTTGCTTGAACAACTTTGGTATTATAACAATCTACCGTTTCTAAAGAGCAAATTAGTTGTTTTATTCCAAACCAATCGCACAATCTAATAATTGTGCCTAAATTTCCAGGATCTTTAACCTTGTCAAGAGCTAAAATTAAACCATTTTCTAAAGAAATATTGTTTTTAGGAATATGAAAAACAGCCAATACTTGATTGGCATTTTTTAAGGACGAAATTTTATTAAGTTGCTCAATGGTAATTTTATACTGATTATTATAATTGGTAACCGTACTGTAATTTTTGGTATAATATAAAGAATCTAATTCAAAATGAGAAGCTAAAAATTCATCAACCGACTTTTTTCCTTCAACTATAAATAATTGATGTTCAGTTCTGTTCTTTTTTCTATTTAGACTGTTTATTAATTTTATTTTATTTTTACTTAACATATTACTGTTTAAATAGTGTTAATTTTTTAAGATTTAAAGCTATAAAGTTAAATTTTTTAGGTATTAAATATTTTAATATGTCTTTTTGCATTATTTTTGACCTATAAACTTGAACAATTTTGTCTAACATCACAAAAGTAACATTAATTATTTTATTACTTAACTTTATTACATCATGTAATTCGGTTAAAACTTTAGCGGATGATGAATTTCTGTTATCCGAAAACAAAGTACTTGTTAATAATAAAAATACGAGTAACTTAGATGTTTTGTCCTATATAAACCAACGTCCAAATCAAAAAGTATTAGGTTTGCCTCTTTCTATATATGTATATAATTGGGCAAAAACCGATTATGAAAAAACCTTAGAACAATGGATTGGTAATCACCCAAAAAATACAAATTTTATTCAACATGTTTTTTCAGAAAAACAAGTTGGCGAATTTTATCGATTTAATAAAAAATTAAACACGATTTTAAAAAACAATGGTGAAGCTCCTGTTGTTATTAATGATAAATTAACCCAAACATCAGTAAACACATTAAAAAAATACTATTATTACAAAGGGTATTTTGATGCTGAAGTAAGTGCTAAAGAAATTATTAAAGGCAATAAACGAAAAATAATTGAATACAACATTGATACAAAAAAGCCATATATTGTAAATGACATTGCTACTAATATTGAGTCACCTGTCCTAAAAAACATATATAACAAGCATAAAGATAAATCGTTTGTTCAAGAAGGTAAACAATTTAATAGAAATGATTTTATTAAAGAGTCAAATAGGTTAACTAAATTATTTAGAAACTCAGGTATTTATTATTTTGGAAAAAATTACATCTATTTTGATGGATTGATAAAAGATTCAATTTCAAAAATTCAAAATGTAAAATTAGTGATTAAAGAAAAAAATATAGACTCTTCTTCAGATGTTTTTAAAATACAAAAAGTAACTAAAGTAAATGTTTATACCGATTACTCTTTTGAAAACAAAGATCTAAAATACACAGATTCTATTACTTATAATAATTACACGTTTTTTGCTCACGACAAACTTAATTTTAGCACCAAACGATTGGCTAACACAATTGCAATTACGCCAAATGGAGTTTATAAAGATACAGAACGCGAATTAACGATTAAATATTTAAACGAAATTAAAATATTTAAATCGCCTATTAATATTGAGTACATTGAGAATGAAGACGGAAACCTAACGGCTAATATAAATTTAGTGCCTTTAAAAAAATGGGGTTTAGATGCTAAGGCAGACGTTACACATTCTAATATAAAGCCTTTTGGAGTTTTAGGTAAATTAGGAATCATTAAAAGAAACACTTTTAAAGGTTTAGAGGTTTTTAATTTCTCTACACAGTTTTCGTTTTTAAATATTTCAGAAGATACTTCTTCGCCAGATTTTAATTATTTTGGATTAAATGCTTGGGAATTTGGGGCAAATGTATCTTTTGACATACCAAGAATTCTATTTCCGCTAAATACAAATAAAATAATTCTAAATCGTATGCGACCAACAACCAATATTGGTTTAAGTACCAGTTTTCAAAAAAATATAGGTTTGGATAGGCAAAATTTTACAGGAAACATAACTTATAATTGGACTAAAAATAAAAAAGTAAAACATCAATTAGAGTTAATTAATGTTCAGTATATCAATAATATAAATTCAAATAGTTATTTTAAAGTTTTTGACTCTGAATTGGTTAAATTAAGCCAAGTAGCACAAGATATTGTAGATGTAAACAGCATGAATAATGATGGTGAAATAACAAATACTTCAGCTTATATAAATTATGTTTTAAACCCTTTAAATAACTACCAAACAACTCAATTTAACCATTATAAAACAGTGCAACAAGTAAAAGAAAGAAAAAAAATAATTACCGAAGACATATTAGTACCTACAATGTCTTATTCATATACATACAATAGTAAAAGTGGAATTAACGACAACCATTTTTCTTTTTTAAACACACGTATTGTTTCTGCTGGCACTATAACAAGCTTATTAACAAAGCAAAAAACCGAAAACAAAAAAGAACTCTTTGGTTTACCAATAGCTCAATATATTAAAGCAGAAGTAGAATATAAAAAATACTGGAACTTATCTAATCAAAATAATTTGGTTTTTAGAACTTTTATTGGCGCTGCCTTTCCTTTTGGTAATTCTACCGAAATACCTTTTAGTAGAAGTTATCGTGCTGGAGGATCAAATGACGTTAGAGCTTGGAAAACATTTGATTTGGGTCCAGGATCATCGCTTAGTAATCTTGATTTTAATATTGGTAACCTTAAACTTGTTGCTAATTTTGAATACCGATTTAAAATTATTAATAGTTTTTACAGCGCTTTATTTGTTGATTTTGGAAATGTTTGGGATTTAACTAACTCAGAATTAACAAGTAAAACTGCTAAATTTAAAGGTTTTAATTCAATTGAAGAAATAGCTGTTGGTTCGGGTTTTGGATTAAGATACGACTTTGATTTTTTAATTTTTAGAATAGATTATGGTTTAAAAACGTATGAACCATATCTAAAAAACAAAGGTTGGTTTAGAAATTATAATTTTAATCATGGCGTTTTTAATTTCGGAATTAATTATCCTTTTTAATATTTTAAATTCTTTTTGTTTATTTTTGTAGTTCATATTCTATAATCTAAAAAGATGACAAAAAAAATAAAATCAGGTGTTGCAAGTGGCGATACAATTCAAGAGATTTTTAAATTAGCAAAAGATAATAATTTTGCATTGCCAGCAGCAAATGTAATAGGCTCAAGTTCGGCTAATGCTGTTTTAGAAGCCGCAAAAGAATTGAATGCTCCTGTAATTGTACAGTTTTCAAATGGAGGTGCTTATTTTAATGCAGGTAAAGGTTTGTCTAACGAAAATCAAAACGCAGCCATTCAAGGCTCAATAGCAGGCGCAAAACACATACATACTTTAGCAAAAGAATATGACATTCCTGTTATTTTACACACAGATCATTGTGCAAAAAAATTATTACCATGGATTGATGGTTTATTAGATGCTGGAGAAGCTTATTATAAGGCACATGGCGTGCCATTATACAGTTCGCACATGATTGATTTGTCTGAAGAACCTATCGAAGAAAACATAGAAATATGTAAATCCTATTTAAAAAGAATGGATAAAATAGGGATGACATTAGAAATTGAATTAGGAATTACTGGCGGAGAAGAAGATGGAGTAGATAATACCGATGTAGATGTTTCTAAATTATACACACAACCCGAAGAAGTTGCTTATGCTTACGAAGAGCTTTTAAAAATCAGCAAACGTTTTACAATTGCCGCATCGTTTGGTAATGTACATGGTGTTTACAAACCTGGAAATGTAAAATTAACACCTAAAATTTTAGACAACTCACAAAAATTTATTGAGAAAAAATTCAATACAGAAAAAAACCCAGTAGATTTTGTTTTTCATGGTGGGTCGGGTTCAACCGAAGCAGAAATTAAAGAAGCTATTAGTTACGGTGTTATTAAAATGAATATTGATACAGATTTACAATATGCGTTTATGGCAGGAATTCGTGATTATTTTAATGATAATTCTGAATTTTTAAAAGGACAAATTGGCAATCCTAACGGAGAAGATTTGCCAAATAAAAAACATTACGATCCAAGAAAATGGCTTCGTTTTGGCGAAGCTTCATTTAAAGAAAGGTTAAAACAAGCATTTGCAGATTTAAATTGCGTTGACGTACTTTAAAAGCAATCTTAAATATAAAATAACAACAAAAACGATTAAACAACAATTATATGAGTTGGTTTACAAGAAAAGATAAAGGTATTCAAACCTCTACAGAAGATAAAAAAGATGTACCTAAAGGTTTATGGTACAAAACACCAAGTGGTAAAATTATTGATACAAACGAATTAAAAGAAAACTTATATGTAAGTCCAGAAGATGGTTATCATGTTCGTATTGGTTCTGAACAATATTTTGAAATTTTATTTGATGATAACGTATTTAAAGAGTTGGATGAAAATTTAGTTTCAAAAGACCCTTTAAAATTTGAAGACACTAAAAAATATACCGATAGAGTTAAAGCTGCACAAAAAAAAACAAATCTTAAAGACGCTGTTCGTACTGCTGTTGGTAAATCTTTAGGTAAAGATATTGTTATTGCAGCAATGGATTTTTCTTTTGTTGGTGGATCAATGGGTTCTGTGGTTGGAGAAAAAATTACACGAGCAATTGATTACTCAATTAAACATGAAATTCCGTTTTTAATGATTTCGAAATCTGGTGGAGCTAGAATGCAAGAAGCCGCTTTGTCTTTAATGCAATTAGCAAAAACTTCGGTAAAATTAGCACAATTAGCAGCTGCTAAAATACCATACATATCTTTATGTACAGACCCAACAACAGGTGGCACAACAGCGTCATTTGCTATGCTTGGAGATATTAATATAGCAGAACCAAATGCATTAATTGCTTTTGCAGGACCAAGAATTGTTAAAGACACAACAGGTAAAGATTTACCTAAAGGGTTTCAACGTTCAGAATTTGTTTTAGAACATGGTTTTTTAGATGCTATTTACGAAAGAAAAGAAATGAAAAAACAAATTAATTTATATATTGATTTAATACAAAATATTCCTGTTAGAAGTTAAAACACAAACAAAAAACAACATCATTACACCAATTCTATTTCAAGTTTATTTAGCGTTTTTGAAATAGAATTGGTCAAAATCAGGTTATTAAAATTTTTCACAAAGTAATATTGGCGCTAAAGAGTAAAATAGTAGTCTAAAATACGCATCAAACTCTTCTTAAGAGCTCTGTTTTTTATATTTTTAATTAAAAAGTAGACGAATATTATTAAACAGTATTGCTAATTCAATTAAAATAACTAATTTTGCAAGCTCAAAACCTTAAATGTTTAAGGTTATACATAAAAA
>JALSLZ010000109.1 GCA_026988075.1 Flavobacteriaceae bacterium | reverse complement strand
CTTTAAAACATTTTATCCAAAATCGTCTATTTTAAGAACAAAAAAAGCAAGTGAATTTTTAAAAAAGCACTTTACAAAGAAAGTTTTTGATAGGTTACGATTTTTAAACAATACTTATACAATACATCAAAAAGAGATATATACATCCTTAAATTTAATAGCAAGCAAGTTTCTTAAAAAGGATGATTTTCAACTATACGAACTCATTAAAAACGAATTTATCGACAAAGAAATTCCAGAAAATGGAAGTTTACCCTTAATAGGAAATACTAATTTTATGTATGCTTCTAATGGAATTTCAGGTAGTTTTCAGTTATTTTGGAATGAAATAACAGGTATTACCATTGAAACAAGAGAAGACCATTCTGGAGAACTAGAACAAGGCTTGTGCTTTTCTGGCATATACCATTTATTTGTACCCAAATTGGCAGAAAATTTTGAGTTGCTAATCTTAAAATTACAAGATGAATTTTCAATTTCTAAAAACACATTTGACTTTAACCAAAAAGCGAAGTATTTAACAAAAAATATCATTTGGAAAAAACACTATGAACCCAATGCACATATTATTGAAAAGGTCTCTTTTTTAGAAAAACAAAAATGTAAAAAAGACAGTAAAAAAGGTTTTTATTTAGTGCACAATGGCAAGTGGATAGATGATGAACATCCAAATTATAAAAAGCCAACAAAACAATTAATACCTTGGAATACTACCATTCAAGAATTAGCAGATTTACCGAATTCTTATTATAAACAAATAAATGAAAATCAATCAGAATACAAACAGATGTATTTTGATACTGCTGTACAAATAGGTTCGCTGCTTATTGCCGATGCCTATTATGACTATCCAAACTATTACAACCAAAAATTTAGAAAAGATAGTTGGTTTGAAGGATTAAATGCTAGATTACATTTTGAAATAAAGGATGACAAAGCAATTAAAACACTAAAAAAAGAATTTATCGCTTATTTTGGAACCCCTGAAAAACTAAATTCATTTGTTTATGACAACAACCCTTACTATACGCTTTGGAACATTAACGGTATTTTAATTTCTATAAACTTAAACCAAGAAAGTGGGATTGATTTAAAAATAGTAAATTCTCGCAATCAATTAGAATTAAGTCAGTATAAAGAAAAAATTACTCTAAGCGACACTTTTTTGTTTTCAGAAAAAGTAACCTTTCACATTCAAAATTGGAAAGAAAATAAATATGCTTATGAAATAATAGAGCCTGAAATTTTTAAAAGTAAAATTGGCAAAAATAGCAATGGTTTTATATGGCGAGATGATGTTAATCAAACCATTGGCATTTACGATAAAAAAAAGATAATACACTACACCTTGTTTGCTATTGAAGTAATGATTTTTCCAAAAAAAGACATAAAACAAATAGAAATTATACCTGTAAAATCTTGGGCAACAGATTTTTGCTATTTAAGCATAGTTACCAACGAAAATAAGCACCATAAAATAGTAACCTACAATGGTTCAAAAACATATTTTAACGGCGATATTAAAAAATTGGAAAACTTCTTTGGTTGCAAGGTAAAATTAATGGAAGAGGAAGAAGATATACATTAGAAGAAGATATACATTAGAGGAGTGAAAAATAAATAATAATAAATATGATAGAAAAAACAAAAGAAGAAATAGTTAGAGAAATAAGAAAAATGATATTGCAAGTGGTAAATAATTCTTCAGAGCAATGGGTCTATGCAGGATATGTTTTTACAGCAAGAAATGGTAGTACAGAAATGATTGACTTCTATTTTGATCAAAAAAATAAACGTGGATTTCTTGAGGATAGAGATTGGTTTAAATCATTAAGAAATAATTTTAAAGCCTTATGTAATCTCAAAGAAATCAAAAAAGATAATTCTTGGATAAAATGCAAGGCTGTATTACATAAAGATGGAGCGTTTAAAGTATTATTTGAATATAATGATAGTTCACGTTGGTCAATTTCTCCAACAAATGTTAGTCAAGCGTATAAAATACTAATTAGCGATATTTTACCTTAACCTCTTAAAGCATAAATTATATAAAAACAATGATTTAATTTTACTAACATGATAGGTTTTAAATAAACTATATGAATAAAAAAAAACAACTCATAAAAAATACAGGGCAAACGCATTAAACTTTCATTAAATTTAGTACTTTAATGAGGTAATGATTATCCCAACCAGCTTTCATACGTCTGCTTTTGACACCTATTTTGCTTGTTTTTTCATTTTTTAATAGATTAA
>JALSLZ010000108.1 GCA_026988075.1 Flavobacteriaceae bacterium | reverse complement strand
TTCTTTTCAAATAAATATAGATTCACTTAGTTCTTGATAAGATAAAATAGTTAATAAGCTTTCAATTACATAATTCAATTATTGTTATCTTTACACAAAAATATCGAACATTGAATTTAGCAGCTTACAAACAAGAGTTTTTGGTTTATTTGGAAAAAGAAATCCAAGTAAAAGAACCTAAAAACTTATACGAACCCATACATTATATCCTTCAAATAGGAGGAAAGCGACTAAGACCTTTACTTACTTTAGTGAGTTGTAATTATTTTAATGGTCAATATAAAAACGCTTTACCAGCAGCTTTAGCCATTGAAGTATTCCATAATTTTACTTTAGTTCATGATGATATTATGGATGAAGCGCCAATCCGTAGAGGAAAAACAACCGTTCATAAAAAATGGGATTTAAATAGAGGTATCCTTTCTGGAGATGCTATGATGTTGATGACCAATCAATTAATGGAGCATTACGAACCTAAAAAATTCAAAGGTTTGATGGTGCTTTTTAATAAAACAGCTTTAGAAGTTTGTGAAGGACAACAATACGATGTAGATTTTGAAAATAGAAAAGATGTAAGTATTCCAGAATATATTAAAATGATTACCTATAAAACAGCAGTTTTGGTTGCGTGTAGCTTAAAAATGGGTGCAATAATTGCTAATACTGAGGTAAACGATGCTAATTTAATTTATGATTACGGATTGCAACTTGGTATTGCTTTTCAGTTGCAAGATGATTATTTAGATACTTTTGGTGATGTTGCCACTTTTGGAAAACAAATTGGTGGCGATATTTTAGAAAACAAAAAAACCTTTTTATACCTTAAACTATTAGAAGTTATTTCTGATAAAGACAAACTAATTTTACTAAAATGGTTTAAGACTAAAGATAAATCCGATAAAAAAGTAAAAGAAGTTACTAATTTATATATAAAATACGGTATTTCTGAAATGATTAAACAAGAAATTGATATTTATACGCAATCATCATATAAAAGCTTACAAAACACTTCAATGAACAATGAAGGAAAAATATTTTTTACACAATTAGGAAACAATTTATTAAATAGAACCGTTTAATGCAATTACCTAAAGTAACAACAAACGCCGAACTTTTAGCTCAAATTGAAGGTAATTCCTTATACAATGACTTAGTAAATCAGCTAAATAAAGATTTTGAAGTTATTGGTACAGATGTTAATTTTTTAGCAACTGAAAATCCGTTAGACCTATTTGAGTTTTTACAAGAAGTAATCACTCAATTATTAGAAAAACATTTTGAAATATTTTTAAATTTACTCTATAGAATTGACATCAATGAACATGAAATAAAAACCATCATTGATAAAATGGAAACAGATACTGAGCAACAAATCACCTTTATAATTTTAAAGAGAGAATGGAAAAAAGTTTGGTTTAAAAAAAACTATTCTTAAAAATAAATTCGAATAAAAGGAGTTAGAGCAGAAGGATATAAACTTTTAGTTTCGTTATATAAAACATCATAACGAAGACCAATTGCAATATTTCTACCATAAGTGTAACCAGCTCCAAAAAATAAAGCAGGTATTTCTCTTGATGTATTATTATATGCCACATAAGTTTGTTCGTACTCTCCAGAAATTTGAATTTCTTTTATAGGTTTGTATAATGCTAAAACAGAACCACCATAAGAGTTGTATGGAGATGATAAATTTTTATATTTTGTGTGTAAGTAAGAGATGCTTATACCTGTACTAAATTGATTATTAAAATTATAAATAGCGCTTGGAGCAATGCCGAATACGCTTGCGTTATTTGTAAAATTTAAAGTTATTCCGCCACCAAACTGAACGTTGTTCCAAAAAGTTGATTTTTCTTTATCTTCTTGAGAGTAAACCATTAATGAAGTTAATAAAATTACAGTTGTTATTAGGGTGATTTTTTTCATTTTAAATAGTTTTTATTTGGCTAAGTTACAATATTTACAAATCAAACACAATTTTGTAAAAAAATATTGCTCACTTTAAAAATATACCTTACTTTTGCCTTCCAATAAAACGGTCCCATAGCTCAGCTGGTTAGAGCACCTGACTCATAATCAGGGGGTCCATGGTTCGAGCCCATGTGGGACCACACAAAAAACACTTGCTTTTGTAAGTGTTTTTTGCTTTTACACAGGTGTTTTAAGAATGAAATCACAATTCAACAAGTATATTTCTAAGTTTTTAGTACTTTTGCTACATGCTTTTTAGAGACATTATAGGTTTAGAAAATATTAAATCACATCTTACAAATTCTGTAGATAAAAATAGAATTCCACATGCTCAATTATTTGTTGGCGCTGAAGGTTCTGGCACTTTACCAATGGCAATTGCTTATGCGCAATATGTACTTTGTAAAAATAAAAAGGGCGAAAATAGTGATGTAGAAAACCCCTGTAATATTAAGTGTAATAATCTGTCACATCCAGATTTGCATTTTGCTTTTCCGGTAGCAACAACGACTAAAATTAAATCAAAACCCATTAGTAATGATTTTTTAGTAGCGTGGCGAACGTATATAAAGCAAAACCCTTACACCAATTTATACCAATGGATGCAGTTTTTAGATATCGAAAAAAAACAAGGGTTAATAGGTAAAAATGAAGCTTTAGAAATAGCGAAAAAGTTGAGCCTAAAATCTTTTGAAGGAGGATATAAGGTTATGATTATTTGGATGGCTGATAAAATGAATATTGCAGCGGCTAATAAGCTATTAAAATTAATTGAAGAACCGCCAGAAAAAACATTATTATTATTAATTGCAGAAGATGAAGAACAAATTATAAAAACCATTTTATCTCGTTGTCAAGTTTTGCATTTTCCGAAAGTAAGTGAAGAAAATATTGTTAAGACACTTATTGCTAATGGAGTATCTGATAATGAAGCTCTTAAAATAGCGCATCAAGCAAATGGTAATTGGAATAAAGCTTTACAATTAACTATTAAAAATGAGGAACAACCTATTTTTGAAACTTGGTTTATTACTTGGATTAGAGCGGCTTTTAGAGCAAAAGGTAATGCGTCGGTAGTTGAAGATTTAATTCATTGGAGTGCTGA
>JALSLZ010000107.1 GCA_026988075.1 Flavobacteriaceae bacterium | reverse complement strand
GATTTTTGCATTTCATTTTTAAGTTCTTCAATAGAGCCAATGATGATTTCTTCTTCACTATCTTCGGTACGCCAAATTGGTAACGGAATACCCCAAAAACGTGAACGTGATAAATTCCAATCATTTGCATTTTTTAACCAGTTACCAAAACGACCTGTTCCAGTTGCTTTTGGTTTCCAATTAATAGTTTCGTTATGCGCAAACATTTTATCTCTTTCTTTGGTAACTTGTACAAACCAACTATCTAACGGATAATATAAAATGGGTTTATCTGTTCGCCAACAATGTGGATAACTATGTTTGTATTTTTCTACATGAAATGCTTTGTTTTCTTCTTTTAACTTAATAGCTAATTCTACGTCTATAGAACGTTCTGGCGCTTCGCCTTCGTTGTAATATTCATTTTTTACGTATTTACCAGCAAATATGCCCATTTCTGGTCTAAATCTACCTTGTAAATCTACTAAAGGTACTGGATTTTCATTTTCGTCTAAAACCAACATTGGTGGTATTTCTGGTTTCGCTTCTTTAGATACTTTTGCATCATCTTGTCCAAAAGTTGGTGCGGTATGTACAATTCCTGTTCCGTCTTCGGTTGTTACAAAATCTCCTAAAATTACTCTAAAGGCATTTTCGGGGTTTTGATATGGTAATGCGTAAGGTAATAATTGCTCGTATTTTATGTTTTCAAGTGCGGCACCTTTACATTCATCTACTATGAAAAACGGAATTTTCTTATCGCCTTCTTTATAGTTGTTTAATTCATTAACCTCATCAACTTGATTGTATTTTTTACCAAACTGCTTACCAACTAATGCTTTTGCTAAAATTAAATTTACAGCTTTAAAAGTATATTGATTAAATGTTTTTACCAATACATAATCTATTTTTTTACCAACTGTAAGTGCTGTATTACTTGGTAAAGTCCACGGTGTTGTTGTCCATGCTAAGAAGTGAATATCTCCTTTTATATCTTTAAACGAATTATTTATAGTTTCTTTTTTAGCAAGAAATTGTGCCACAACTGTAGTGTCTGTAACATCTTGATAAGCACCAGGTTGGTTTATTTCGTGTGAGCTAAGACCAGTTCCTGCTTTTGGTGAATATGGCTGAATGGTGTAACCTTTGTATAATAACTCTTTATTATAAAGTTGCTTTAATAACCACCAAACGGTTTCCATATATTTTGGTTTGTAGGTAATATACGGATCGTTCATATCAACCCAATGTCCCATTTTTTTGGTTAAGTTTTCCCAAACATCGGTATATTTTAAAACGGCTTTTTTACAAGCTTCATTGTAATTTTCTACAGTAATTCCACCTTCTTTACCAATATCTTCTTTGGTAATACCTAATGCTTTTTCTACACCAAGTTCAATTGGCAAACCATGTGTGTCCCAACCAGCTTTTCGTTGTACTTGATAACCTTGCATGGTTTTATAGCGACAAAATAAATCTTTTATAGTTCTTCCCATAACATGATGGATACCTGGCAAACCATTAGCTGATGGCGGTCCTTCATAAAAAACAAAAGGCTTTTTGTCGTCTTT
Source organism: Flavobacteriaceae bacterium (assembly GCA_026988075.1). Lineage (GTDB taxonomy): Bacteria > Bacteroidota > Bacteroidia > Flavobacteriales > Flavobacteriaceae > S010-17. The sequence goes on along the minus strand of JALSLZ010000107.1, from coordinate 822 downwards.
TTGATCAATACTTTTTTGAAAAATATTGTTTTCCTCCCAAAAATTTAACACGTCATCTGCTACTTTTGTTAAATCTAAACCTTTGTATGTTTTGAATTTATTGTCCATTCTCTTTTGTTTTGAGCAATTGTTGGTGAGTAGTTATTCTCAAAAACAATACTATTTTTGTACTATTTTAACCTCTTAACGAGCTTTTAATTAATAATTATAGTCTTTATTGTTAAGAACTTGCGAAGTTAACAAAATACTTAATCATTATTAAAATAAAGTATAAAAATAAACTTAATAGCTTGTTTTTTTTAATCGTTCTATTCTTATTTTAATAAGTAAATAATTCGGGTTAAATAAAATTTCAAAAAGTGAGTTAATCGAATCAAAGTACTGTTTAATGGAACGAGTTAAGCGGTTCGTCTAATAAGCCTTTGTTTTTATATTGGTTAAATATATCTTTGTAACACTTTAAAACAAAAATTATGAAAAAACAAGTACTATTACCATTATTTATTATTTTATTATCATTTACTGTTTACGCTATTGATACCGATGGCGATGGAGTTTTAGACGCAACAGAAGGTACAGATGGAACAAATCCAAATGACCCGTGTGATTATTTCGTGCCAAGTATCACAGGACCAAACACAGCAGGAATGGATTGTGATGGCGATGGAGTTTTAGATGTAACAGAATTAGCAAGTGGAACAGATCCACACGATGCATGTTCTTATAATGTTGCCGATGTAACTGTTGCAAATACAGCAGGAATGGATTGTGATAATGATGGTGTTGATGATGCTACAGAATTAGCAAGTGGAACAGATCCAC
>JALSLZ010000106.1 GCA_026988075.1 Flavobacteriaceae bacterium | reverse complement strand
AAAACAGGTGAACAACATTACGATATCATTTCGGCGTTTATAAAATCGATTAGAGGTTCTGATGTTAATGCTGCTTTGTACTGGTTAGCAAGAATGATTGATGGCGGTGAAGATGTTAAATTTATTGCAAGAAGATTGCTTATTTTATCGTCCGAAGATATCGGTAATGCTAATCCAACAGCTTTAATTATGGCAAATAATACATTTCAAGCTGTGTCCGTTATTGGCAATCCAGAATCTCGAATTTTACTATCGCAATGTGTCGTTTATTTAGCAAATTCGGCTAAAAGCAATTCGTCTTATATTGCTATAGATAAAGCATTACAAATGGTAAAAGATACTGGTAATTTATCCGTTCCGTTACATTTAAGAAATGCACCAACCAAATTAATGAAAGATTTAGGCTATGGTACAAATTATAAATATTCGCACAATTATGAAAACGGATTTGTAAAACAAGAATTTTTACCAGACGAAATTGCAAACACAAAAATTTATGAGCCAAGTAACAATCAACGAGAAAATAAATTTCGAGAAATTTTACAGCAACGCTGGAAAGGAAAATACGGGTATTGATATAAATAAAAAAAGCTTACTTACTTTTAAATTGTAACTTTGTTTTACTAAAAGAAATGCATGAAAAATAAAAATCTATTTTGGAGTATATTACTGCTATTGTTTTTTCAATATCACAACATACAATCACAATGCGAAGTGTTAGAAACTGTTATTATTTGTGATATGACAGTTATAGATTATGATACTGATGGCAGTATGGATGGAATTATTAATCTGTACGATGCTTATAATGCAATTACTGGCGTCACACCAATTCCAAATACTACAGGTGCTTGGTTTGACCCAAATTATAATTTTGCATTAGATGAAGCATCTGGTAATTTGCGCCTTTGGGATTTAAACAATTCATCAGTTCAAAATGCCACATATCAATTTCAATTATTTGATCCAACCTCAACATGTGCTAATAATTTATTAGTAACTTTAAATGTAGTTTTAGGTCCTTTTTCAGGTTTTGCCGTACCAACAACTGGCGATAATCATGTAAATGTAGAAATTTGCGACACACCTGATTTATTTGGTTGTAGTACTGAAACTCATTTTGATTTATTTCAAACATTTTTATCTACACCAAGTCCACATACAAATGGTACTTGGTCGTACGAAGGCACAAGTAGTAATTTTATTGAAATAGAAGACAATCGGTTTTTAAAAGTGAATATACCATATCAAGCAGGAATTCCGTTAGTAGACGAAGAAGTTTTTGAATTGGTTTATAAAGTACCTGGTATTTCACCATGTGTTGTAGAAAGAGAGACTACAGTAAAAGTATCTGTTATTCGTGGTGTTTTTTCTGGCATAGCAAACCATATAAATATTTGTGAATCGGCTATTGTAAATGGAGATTTTGATAACGATATTAATTTATTAGATGATGATTACTTGGTTAATGAAGATATTGAAGGTATTTGGTTAATTGCTAATGACACAACTGATCAACTGTCAGATCCTTTAGATTCTTTTGTGAACATATCAGAAATTTACGATGCTATTTTAACAAATAACCCAAGGTTTGGAGTTAATGAATTTATGTATACCTATTTTGTAAATAGTCGTCCATCTGTATGTTTTAACTCAGAAAGCACCATTGTTTTTCGTATATTTGAATCAATAAAACCATTTGAGCAAGAATCGCCAGCCGAATTTTGTGTAGGACATAATAATCCATCAAGTTTAAATTTATACGATTTTATTACTTTTTCGAACGAAAACAATACAACTTATGATTATCCAAATGAAGAATGTACCAATTGGACATTTGTTTCAGGCCCATCAGATTTAGGTTTGGTTACAAATCCAAGTCCTATTTGCTATATAGAAGAAGGTTCAATGTATACAGCACAAGGCACAATAGATTTTTCAAACATTACAAATGCCGATATTGGAACTTATGTATTTGAATACACAGTGTCAAACGAATATTTTTATGAAATTAATGGTTCTGAACATGGAGGAACTACACATCTACCTTTACCTGAAATTATTTATGATACTCCTAACGGATGTCATTATAATATAAATTACAACCATCCATGTGATGAATATACTGCACAAGTAACCTTAATAATTCATCCGTATAATTATCCAGGCGAAGACACTTTAGATTTAGAATTTTGCGAGTCTGATATGTCAAATCCAATTAATTTATTTACACTTTTAGAAACGAACGGAACAGATACTATTTATCAAGGTGTAGATGCAGATTGGATTGATTTAGATACAGGCAATGTAATTAATAATCCATATACAATTCCTGAAATAAACGGCGAGCAAACATTTCATTTTCAATATAGTATTACAGCAAATGACTGTTTTGAAACAGCTAATTTAACATTTACCTTATTTGAACAATACCAAGCTGGTGGCAATGCAGTAAAAAATATTTGTATTGAAGATAGTAGTTTTGAATTGTTTGATGAGCTTATAGGAAATCCAGATGATAATGGTTCTTGGTCTGGTCCAAATGGGTTTTCATCATTAAATAATTTAGTAAATTTTGATCCCGCAACATTTGAAACTGGCGATTATATTTATTCAGTACCTAACAATGCATTATGCGAAACGCAATCTGCAACAATTACTGTAAATATTATTTCACCTTCAGTTGCAGGAGATAATGTAGAAGAAAATGTATGTAAAATAGATAACGAAATAGATTTAAATAATTTGTTAGATGTAAATGCTGATTTAGGCGGAATCTTTATTGATTTAGATAACACCAATGCTTTAAACGGAAGTATGGTAAATTTAACACAGCTTTTAAATAGTAGTTATAGTTTTCAATACGATGTACAATTAAATGCTTTGTGTTCTGTTTCCAGTTCTATCATTACTATAATTGTAAATGAAGTAGATTCGCCAATAGTAAGCGATCAAGTTTTTTGTATAGGTTACGGAGCAACAATTAGCGATATAGAAATCAATTCTTCTCAAAATGATTATAATTGGTATGATAATATTGATGATGAGCTTACTTTGTTGTCAGATTTAATTTTAAGTAATGATGAAGATTATTATGTTGCTGCAGTTAATGAAAATGATTGTGAATCAGAAAGAGTACAAGTAAATGTAACATTAATTCCTTTTGGTCAAGATGGTTGTATTAGCTGTATTAATGACGGAGTTTCAGCGAATAATGATAGTGAAAATGATGACTTAGGTCTTTGTGGTTTGCCCAATATTTTTCCGAATTTTGAAATAAAAATATTTAACAGGTATGGAAATGTAATTTATACAGGCAATAAAAATTCAGCATTGTTTAACGGTACATCTAATGTAGCGTTGACTTTAGGAGATCAAGTGCCAGCAGGAGTTTATTTTTATATTTTTTATCCAAATAACGGAAGCAGCAAACCTTTTCAAGGAGATTTTTATTTAAGTAGGTAATTTAGTTATGAAAAAAAATATGAAAATTAATTTAGTTGTAATTGTTTTGCTAATAGGCTTTTTAGCTAAAGCACAACAAAAATCAAATTACACACAATACATGTATAATATGAGTGTGGTAAACCCAGCTTATATGATTAATGAACCTGGTTTATATCAAATAGGGAGTTTATATCGCTCGCAATGGATTGGTGTAACAGGAGCGCCAATTACAGCAAATATTTTTGCGCACATACCAATAAACAATCAAATTGAGTTTAGTGTAAATTATGTAAACGATAAGATAGGAAGTGATATTAATATTGCAAAAAATATTTTTAATATTGATGCGGCATATAAAATTAAATTAAACCAAGATACAAATCTTGCTTTTGGCTTAAAAATCGGTGTCGATAATTTAACCATAAACGCATCAAATAGTAATATAAGTGGCGATCCACTTTTTGAAGACATTAATAAAAATTATTTTACTGCTGGCGCAGGAGTTTATTTATTTAAAGAAAACTATTACGCAGGACTTTCAGTTCCTAATTTATTACCAAGTAAAATAGCAGCAAATAATAACGGAAGTTTGTATAAAGCAAAACAACACTATTATTTAATTGCTGGTTATGTGTTTGATGTAAATTCATTTAAAATAAAACCCTCAATAGTAGTAAAAGAAGTAGCAGGAACGCCTTTATCTTTTGACGGTTCATTAAACCTACTTTATAATAATCGTTTCGAGTTAGGTGCAGCATATCGCTATAACGAATCCGTTTCTGGTTTGATAGCAATCTATTTAACACCAAGTTTGCGTTTAGGCTATGCTTATGATTACAATACAAATGCTTTGAAAGATTATAATAGTGGTAGTCACGAATTTATGTTATTGTATAAATTTGATTTACTTAGTTTAGGCAAAAAGTATTCATCACCAAGATTTTATTAATTATGATAAAAAAACTTATATATATATCGCTACTGTTAGTTGTGCAATTGTCATTTTCACAATCAAAATCAAGAGCCGATCGTTTTTTTGAAAAAGGAGATTATCTAAATGCTGCCAAGTATTATGAGCTTAAATTAGAAAAAAAACAACTTAAAAAAGACATACAAAACATAGCTATTTGCTATTATAATTTATTTGAATATGATGATGCCAACTATTATCTAAGTGATTTAGTAAAAGGACATTTTGATGATGATGATAAAACATACGATAATGAATTCAATTTTAAATATTACCAAGTACAATCTGCTTTAGGTAATTACGAAAAAGGTTTGGATTATTTAAAGTTGTATCGAGAAAATAATGGAAAATCATTAAATAAAGAATTAGCTATTGAGGTAATTGAAACAATAAAATTAAAAAACCCTGATTATCTTATTAAAGAATTTCCGCTTAATACAGAAGTCTCTGATTTTGGAGCAGTCAAATTTAAAGATAGTGTTTATTTTGTTTCCGACAGAGATAAAAAACTATTTAGTAAATCATATAAATGGACACATAGAAGCTTCTTAGATATTTATTCAGTAAAAATTTCAGATAAATTAGTCGCCTTAGATAATGCTAAAAAATTACCAAAAACCATTAACTCTAAATTACATGAAGGTAATTTTTGTTTCTCTAAAGACGGAAAAACAATGTATGTTTCTCGAAGTAATTCTGTAAAAGGAAAAAATAAATTCAACAAAGAACACAATAACGATATACACTTATATAAATCGGTTAAAACAGATGGTAAATGGTCAACATTAGAAAAACTACCGTTTAATAAAAACGGATTTTCATACCAACATCCAGCACTTAGCCCTAAAGGAGATAAATTATATTTTTCTTCCAATCAAGATGGCGGTTTTGGTAGTTTTGATTTGTACTATGTCGTTATTAAAATTGATGGTTTTGGAGAACCTATAAACCTTGGAGAAACAATAAACACCAAAAACAGAGAACATTTTCCGTTTATTTCGGATAAAGGTAATTTGTTTTTCTCTTCAAATGGTCATTTTGGTTTGGGAATGTTAGATAATTTTGTGTCAGAAAAAATAAAAGGCAAATTTACTAAACCTATTAACTTAGGAGTTCCAATCAACTCGAAATACGACGATTTTAATTTAAACTACTACAACGAAAAAAACGGTTTTTTTGCAACAAATAGAAATGAAAATAATGACAATATTTTTTCGTTTAAACAAATAGGCGAAATCTTTATACGTGAGTATATCAATACTTTTGAAATAAGAGATGATATTTCAAAAAAGCTGATTGCTAATTGTAATGTTGTATTGTTAGATAAAGATGGACAAGAAATTTATAACAATAAATTAGGTGTTACTGCAAGTTTTAACAGTAATTTGTTGCCATCAAGCTATTCTTTAAAAGTAAGCTGTAATACTTATAAAGACAAGAAACAAGTTTTTAAGGTTATTGAAAAACAACATCAAAAGCACATAGTGTATTTAAACAAGCTTCCGCCAGTTAAAACAGAAGAAGAAATAGCAATAGAAAAGCAAAAAATTAAAAAGGAAAAACAAGAATTGGCACGCATAAAAGCGATAGAGAAAGAAAAAAAGGACAAACAATTAGCCTTAGCTAAATTAAAAAAAGAAGATCCAAGTCGTTTTAAATTATTAACAGATACAAAAGGACCAAAAGTGGTTGAAAAAAACGGAAAATTATTTTTTGAAATTCCACCAATTTATTTTGATTTTGAAATGTGGAATATCCGTAAAGATTCTAAATTAATATTGAACGAATTGGCAAAAAAATTAGAACGTTACCCTAATTTAAACTTAAAAATAAATTCGTATACAGATAGTCGAGGTACTAAAATCTACAATCAAGTATTGTCAGAACGAAGAGCAGAAGCTACACGAAACTATTTGGCACTAGAAACATATATTAATGCACGTAGATTTAAATTTGAAGGCTTTGGCGAATCTAAACCAATTTATCCATGTAAAATACCTTCAAATTGCACAGAAAACGAGCATCAAATTAATAGACGAAGTGAATTTGAAATCATTGAGTATTAAACAACTTTATTATGCAAGAAATAGAACGTAAATTTTTGGTTAAAGGAAATTTTAAAAAAGATGTTATAAGGCAAGAAAAAATAGTACAAGGTTTTTTATCTACAGTTCCAGAACGCACAGTTAGAATTAGAATAAAAGATGATAAAGGCTTTTTAACCATCAAAGGGATTGGTAATACAAGTGGAACAACACGTTTTGAATTTGAAAAAGAAATTAGCCTTTCTGAAGCAAATAGCTTATTAGAAATTTGTGAAGAAGGCGTAATTAATAAAACACGATATATTATTAATGCCAATGATAATTTATTTTTTGAAGTAGATGAATTCTATGGCGACAATAAAGGATTAATTGTAGCTGAAATTGAATTGCCAACCGAAGATACAATTTTTGACAAACCAAATTGGTTGGGCAAAGAAGTAACAGGTAAAAAACGTTATTATAATTCCGAATTAAAAAACAATCCCTTTAAAAATTGGAAATAGATTTAAAATTGTATTTTTTTTCAATATAAGTTATAAATAAATTTATTTTACATCACCAATACTGACACCTTCAAATACAAAACCCTCATAATCAAATGATTATAAGGGTTTTTTGCGGAGAAAGAGGGATTCGAACCCCCGGAGGTGTGACCCTCGCTGGTTTTCAAGACCAGTGCATTCGACCACTCTGCCATTTCTCCAGAATTAGTCTTTGACTAAGCGGTTGCAAATATAAACCCCTTTTTTGATTTGCAAAACTTTTTTATGTGTTTTTTTTAATTAAAAAGTTGAATTTTTAATTGTGCTGCTGTTTATTTTTCGATTGAAAAAATAATTGCTTTAAAAATAGATAGTTATCTTAAACATAAACACCTTTGTCATAAATTATAAAAAAACAAAATCATATTATCAAGTTGTTAGATACATAAAAGTACATTTAAGCTGCTGCAATTATATGTTTTGACTATATAGATATAAAATAATTCAATTACTTAAAAATCCAGATTTTAGCTGGATTTTTTATTTTTACAAGACTACTAAGCAGGCACAGAATGAAAAATAATTTTTTAAAACCATATAAAAACTTATCCAAAGAAATTTGGATATTATCACTTATCACATTAATAAACAGAGCTGGAGCAATGGTCATTCCGTTTTTGTCTTTATATTTAACAAAGTCTTTAGGTTTTACTTTATCTGATGTAGGTACAATAATGACTTTTTACGGATTCGGCTCCTTTTTTGGGACTTGGCTTGGAGGAAAGCTAACCGATCTTATTGGCTACCATAAAGTAATGTATATAAGCTTGTTTTTTGGCAGCCTTCTGTTTTTTATACTTCAATATTTAGAAACTTTCTGGCAATTTGCTTTAGGCATATTTATTTTAATTTTAATAGTAGACTTGTTTAGACCTGCAATGTGGGTTGCAATACAAGATTATAGTACCAATAAAAACAAAACACGATCGGTAACTTTAATTAGATTAGCAATTAATTTAGGTTTTTCTTTTGGTCCAGCCATTGCTGGTTTAATCATTGCGACAATAGGTTATAAGGGTTTATTTTGGGCAGATGCTTTAACCACATTAATAGCAGCAATTTTAATGTATCTCTTATTAACTCAAAAAACAAAATTAGTTCAAAAAACGAAAGAAGAAATTAAAAAACAAACTTCACCATATCGAGATTTTCAATTTATTATATTTTGGTTCGCAATATTTTTAATGGGCGTTTCGTTTGTCCAGTTTATAGAAGTATTACCTCTATTCTATCACGATGTAATCAATTTAGACGAAAAAAGTATAGGTCTTTTATTGGCATTAAACGGATTTATAATTTTCTTAACCGAAATGCCTATCGTAACATATTTAGAAAAAAAACACAATCATATAAAATTAGTTATTTACGGACTTATATTATTCGCTTTGAGCTTTTTAATTTTAAATTTATATCATTCGGTATTTGTAGCTTTCATAGGTATGTTATTGCTAACATTTGGAGAAATTTTTAGTTTTCCGTTTTCAAACACCTATGCAATGGAACGTTCAAAAAAAGGAAATCAAGGTGCTTATATGGCATTTTATGCAATGACATTTTCGGCAGCTTTTATAATTGGTCCCAAATTGGGTATGCATTTAGTTGATAATTTCGGATACGGAACTTTATGGTATTCGGTTACTGCAATTTTAGCGTTATCCATAATATTAATGATTTGGCTAAGTAGCCATATAAAAAATGAGTGATTTTAACTCTAAAAAAATAAAGCAAAAACACATTTAATTTTTTGCTTTATTTATGTAATTTTATTAATGTTTTTTTAACCAAACATTTATTCAATTCAGCTAACCCGAATTATTCATAGGTTTTCGTTATGAAAACTCAAAATACCAATAGAATTTAGAAGCACAGAAGTTTTTTTTAGTGAAAGAAACCTAACGAAGTGATTCACAAACACCTTTAAAAGTAAATAAAAATGAATGAGCTAATTGTAGCTCAATTATAGCAGGCAGTTTGGCTTTGCAATAGAAAATTTGCGAATAATTGAGGTTAATATCAATTACCAACTGTAATTTTTTCTTTTTGCTTGCTCTTTAATAGCATTTATAATTACACTTTCTAATTCATCTTTTGTGCTATTTAATTTTTGTTTAGAAATATACTCTTTACGTTTAGTGTTTACTTTTTGAATTTCCTTTTGAATTGCTATACGTTCCTTTTCTTTTTTATCAACATATTTTTTAATTTCGGTAGTGCTTTTGTTTTGAATATTTTTTGGCAATGTGTTTTTGTCAATTTTAGAATAGTCAAAATTTGCTTCTTTTTTTGCATCTACTAAATCCCACGACGCATTATTATATACTTTAGAACTTTTACTAATAGCTCGAGCAACAACAACTTCTTTATCCATTTTGTATGCATTTTTATCTTGTGTAGATTGAAGACTTAATTTTTTAAAACCATGGCTACCATATCTAACATAAGTTTTGTTTAATTTTTTATTTAACTCAATAATAATATCATCGTATGGTGTTAAAATGTGAACAATCTCTTTATTCTGATTAATAGTTAGGTATTCGCCTTTTCCTAATTCGGCAGCATGTTTCCATTTACCAGATATGCCATTTTGATAGTCACCACAAAATATAGTGTTAACAACAACATCTTTTTCAACCGCATCAGTAATCGCATCTTTATATGAATACGTACCTTGCGTAAAAGCTTCATTGCCTGCAATAAAAATAATATTTAAATCATTATCATTCTTACCCCATTTTAAATCTTTTAAAGAGGAATTAATTACAGCTCCACAAAATTCACTTCCTCCATTTGTGTCTAATGAAAATAAACGTTCTGATATTTCATCTAAATCAGAACTAAAACCAATTACTTGACGAATAAAACCATCACTTTTTTCTAAATCATCATTACCATATTCATAAAGGGCTATTTCTAAGTTTGGTGTTACATGTTCGCATTTTGAATAAGATAATTCGTTAATTATTTTCCATAATTGTGCTTTTGCTTGATCAATTAAACCGTCCATTGAATTACTTGTATCTAATAATAATGCAACTTTAACAGTTGCTTTTTTTGGTTTTTCGTTTATAGCTAATAAACCTGTTGCCTTAGCATGACAATTTGTTAATGTTAAAATTAAAGCTAAAAATAAAATTGTTTTAAGTGTTTTCATGGTTTTTGTTTTAAATTTAAGTCAAAATTATTGCAATTAAAAAGTATAAAAAACTATAAATGAGTCATTACCCATTTTGAATGAGTAAAAGCCTCTTTTGAATGAGTTAACTAAATAAATCAACCTTATTACCATACTAAAACCATTGAATTTAAAGATGGTAGTTTTTTAAAAACCTTTAAAAGTTGTAGCTTTGCTTTGAAATTAAAAAAATGAAACTAAAAAAGAATTTGATGTTTTTGCTTATTGTGTTGGTGTCTATTATTGGATATTCACAACAAAAAAAGTCAATGCAAGAATATCATATTTACACCGATTTTATTGAAGATGAATCAGGTAATCGGTTGCAAGGAGTAACAGTTAGAGTTATTGGTGGTGATAGTGATCAAACCGATAATAATGGTACTTTTTCTATTAGAGTGCATTATGGAGATCGTATTGAAGTATTATTGAATAATAAAAAGATTGATTCGTATATTTATAACGGAAAAGAAGATTATGTAATAAATGATTACAACAATGTTATTTCGACAAAATCAAAATTGGGCTTATCTTATGAAAAAGCTTTAGACTCTGCTAAATACTATTCCAAAAAAGAAGCGTTAAAGAGTATTCCGTTTGTTGAAATTGCTTTAAAAAACACATCAAATAAAAAAAAGGAAGCAAAAGCATTTGAAGTTTTAGCTGATGCGTTTTATAAACTAAAACAATACGATTTAGCGCAAAGTAATTATTTAACAGTTTACGAAACGTTTTCAAAATCAATACCTTTACAACTAAAAATAGCAAAAGTTTATTATAAAAATTCACATTTTTTAAAAGCAGCTAATTTTTACAACAAAGTATATTTAAATAAAAAAGCCACTCCAATTCAGCAAATAAACGCATTAGAAGGCTTGGCATCTTTAGCAAAACGAGATGATAAAAACACACTTGCAATTAGTAATTTGAACAAGGCTTTAAAAATTGCAGAAACACATTTAGTAACACCAAAAATAACTAGGCTAAACACTAAATTAGCTGAAGTTTTAAGTGGCAATGCAAATAAATCTAATTTCTATATAGATAAATCTATAGTTTCGGCTAAAAAAGAAAGTAAAAAAAAGATTATTTCACAAACAAACAAAGTGGCTGATTTTTACGGAAAGCAAAATGAGATAGAGCAAGAAATAGTATATAGAAAACAAACATTAAAAAGTTTTGAAGACGATAATGTTTCAGAAATCAAAATAGCTGAAAATGAAATTTTAAACAAATCAAAAGTAAAATACGATATTGGAAAAGCTTTAGTAAAGCAAAAAAAATACAAAGAAGCAATTACATATTTGTCTGAAAGCGCAGATGAGGCGAAAACAGGAAATAATATTGAAATTGAAAAAGATGCAGTTAGAGGTTTATCAGAAGTTTATGCTGTAATTGGCGATGATAAAAAAGCAATTTCAAATTACAATAGGTTGTCTAAATTAGTAGATTTTTCATTTAAAAATAAAGAGCAAGAAATTAAAAGAGCCATTGCAATAAGTAAAGACATTGCTAATAAACAAAATAGAATTTTAAGTTTAGAAACAAATAAAGCACTTACGGCAAGTAAATATAAATTATCAGTATCAGATAACAAGCGTCAAAAAACAATAATTTATTCTTTGATTGTTGGTGTTTTATTGTTGCTACTTACTTTGTTTTATATGTTTAAAAGTAACAAGCAAAGAAAGTTGAATAATAATTTATTAGCATTAAAATCACTAAGAAGTCAAATGAATCCTCATTTTATTTTTAATGCATTAAACTCGGTTAATAGTTATATCTCAAACAATGATGAACGCAAGGCAAATCGGTTTTTAACCGATTTTTCTTCCTTAATGCGAAGTGTTTTAGAAAACTCTGAAAGTGATTTTATTCCTTTAGAAAAGGAAATAGAATTACTTAATTTGTACTTAAAATTAGAACATTCAAGGTTTGAAGATAAATTTGATTATCAATTTAATATCGATACCAATATAAATATTAGCGATTTTGAAATTCCACCAATGCTATTACAGCCTTATGTTGAAAATGCTATTTGGCATGGTTTACGCTATAAAAAAGAAAAGGGATTGTTGCAAATCACTATGCGTCAAAAAGACAATGAAACTTTAGAAGTTGTTATTTCTGACAATGGTATTGGTAGAGAAAAATCAAAAGCATTAAAATCTACAAATCAGCAAAAAAGCAAATCGAAAGGCATGCAAAATATTAAGCAGCGAGTTACAATATTAAACGAGATGTATAAAGATAAAATAGCTGTGTTAATTAGTGATTTATTAGAAAACAAAACAGGAACGAAAGTAATTTTAACCCTAAAAAAGGATTAAAATTACAGTGAATCTTTTAAAAGCTTATTGAATAACTTTACCTTGATCTAATTTTACCAGTTCAAACAATTCATCATAACCAATAAAAAGCCCTTTTACTTTTATAACAGTTCCTTTTTTTAATTGGCTTGTGTTCTCTAATTGGCAAAAAACTTTATTGTCTATTGTTATTCCGTTATCTTCAACTTCGGAAATTTTACCTTCAATAGCAATGATTTTATCTGTGTATTTTTTTTCAGCATCGCTCATATTTGAATTAAATTCAGCTAAAAAAGCATCAGTTTTTAAGCTAATATCAGCTTTTGAAGCTCGAATATCTTTTGGTGGAGCCATTACATAATTAAAACCCAAATAACCAATAACTAATAATAATACCAAGCCAATAATAATTTTTTTCTTCATAATAAGTATTTAATGTTTATAAATTAATAGACGTTTCCTTTGTAGATTCCTTTCAATAAGAGGCATCACATTTTCCAAAATAAAAAAAAATAAAGTTATCTTGTTTGTATTTAAGGCTTTGTAAATATATATATATATTTAAATAATTTAATTATTTTGTAAGAGATGAGTTTTTTGTTCGTCTACATAATTGAGAAATAATTAAAACCAATTAAAATTTAAAAATATTAAAATTATGAAATCTAAATTAACATTATTATTCGCATTATTAGTTACATTAATAGCAACTGCACAAGTAAGTACAAAAACAGGAACACTTAAATTTGAAGCTTCAACCGATAATTTTGAACCAGTAGCAGCAACAAACAATGCTACAAGTGCCATTTTAAAAGAAGACGGAAGCATTGTTGTTTTATCATTAATTAAAGGCTTTCAGTTTAAAAAAGACTTAATGCAAAAACACTTTAATTCAAGTAAATGGGTTGACTCTAAAAAATTTCCAAAAACTAAATTTGTAGGTAAAGTTACAGGTCTTGATTTGTCAACTTTATCAGATAAAGCAGCAACATATAAAATTAATGGAAAATTAACTTTTCATGGTGTAACTAATGATGTTGCAACAACTGCAACAATTAGTAAAGTTGATGAAGCCGTAAAATTGATAGCAAGTTTTTCAGTAGAAGTTGCCGATTACGGTATTAATGTTAAAAGTAAGTTAGAAGCAAAAATTGCAAAAACAGTAAATATTGAGGTTGATTTAACATTAAAATAAAGGGTTATCAATTCATTGTAAAAATTGATATTGCAAAGAAAAGTATTCCGTTTTTAGGAGTGCTTTTTTTTATTTAATTTTATCGACAATTAAAATAACAATTTAAAGAATGAAAAATATAATAATTTCAGGAGCAAGTCGAGGAATTGGTTTTGCATTAGTCGAATATTTTGCTACTAAAAATTACAATGTTCTTGCTTTATCAAGAAACACAACTACATTAAAACATTTTAACAATCATGTTAAAGTCTTAAAAGTTGATATTACAGATAAAAATGATTTACAAAAAGTAAATGCATTCATTTTAAATTCTTGGAAAAAAGTAGATATTCTAATTAATAATGCAGGAAAATTAGTAAACAAACCTTTTGAAGAAACAAATTATCAAGATTTTTTAGCCGTTTACAAAGTGAACGTCTTTGCTGTGGCAGAACTAACTAAACTATGTTTGCCATATATGAATAAAAATTCACACGTTATTGCTATAAGTAGTATGGGCGGAATTCAAGGTTCAATTAAATTTGCAGGCTTATCTGCTTACAGTTCTTCAAAAGGAGCTGTTATAACACTTTTTGAATTACTTGCCGAAGAGTACAAAGAAAAAGGAATTGCTTTTAATACCTTAGCACTTGGCGCAGTACAAACAGAAATGTTATCAGAAGCTTTTCCAGAATATAAAGCACCAACAACAGCTACCGAAATGGCTAACTACATTGCAAATTTTGCTTTAACAGGTAATAAAATGTATAATGGCAAAGTGTTACAAGTATCAAACTCAACACCATAATTTTTAAATACTAAATGTAAATTTAATAAAAACCCTTTCAATGTTAATATTGAAAGGGTTAATTTATAGTATTAACCTGAGTTCGAACTAAACTTTGATTGCAAATTTAGGTCGAACTTAGGTTATTAAGTAGTCTTTGTTAAATAAATTGAGACACTTTAAAATCTTATATGAAAATTATATTCTTTTCATTTGTTCTTTAAGTTGCTTAATTTGATCTTTAAACATACCGTGTTTGTCGTTCTTTTTCACATCTGCAATTAGCATTTGTGCCTCTCGCTTTCTTCGTTTTGTCATTGCAATACCAGCTAATTGTAGTTTTGCCATACCAACATCATGATTCATTGATAAGCCTAATTTTAATGCTTTTTTAAAGAATTTCTCTGCTTGAGTTAAATTGTTTTGCGAAACCATAATACCTCTCAAAAAATTATAGTAACCTTGTTGCTTTGTTATTAATGCTGATTCAGGATTTTTAATTTTATTCAACCATTTGGTAGCGCCAGGAAAATCTTGCTTACGCATACGCAAAAATGAAAGTAAAATTATTTCATTTTTAAAATAGAATAGTATCACTAAACCTGCAAGAAGCAAAATTAAAATACCATTTAAAATATTACCTTGCGTAAAAGAATAAATCGCCCACACAACAATTAAACCAGCTAACCCTAACTTTATATTTTTATTAAACATGTTTTGTTTTTTAGTTGATTGCAAAACTACTAATTTTATATAATTTACTGCTATTATAGCACATAAATATTTCTTAATTATAATTTTAATCTATATATTTGCATTCTATATAAATTTAAACTATCAATATGACAATCACTCAGTTAAAATATGTATTAGCAGTTGCAAAATATAAAAATTTCACATTGGCATCAGAAAATTGTTTTGTAACTCAACCAACTTTAAGTATGCAGATACAAAAATTAGAAGATGAATTAGGTGTTGTTGTTTTTAACCGAAAAAAAAAACCAATTCAACTTACAAGTATTGGCGAAAAATTAATAGAGCAAGCAAAAATTGTAATTAGCGAAAGTGAACGTATATCAGACATTGTAGATCAACAAAAAGGGTTTATTGGTGGTGATTTTAGAATAGGAATTATACCAACTATAATGCCAACATTACTGCCTCTATTTTTAAAAACGTACATAAAAAAGTTTGGTAATGTAAATTTAATTATTGAAGAACTAACAACCGAAGATATTGTTAAAAAACTAAATGAAGGCTTTATTGACGTTGCTATTGCAGCAACTCCACTTGAAAACGAATCAATTAAAGAACGTGTTTTGTATTACGAGCCGTTTGTTGGTTATGTGTCAGACAAACATCGTTTATACAAAAACAAAACAATAGCCGTAAATGATTTAGAAATTGATGATATTTTATTATTAGATGATGGGCATTGTTTTAAAGATAATATATTAAACCTTTGCGGAAACAATCCCAGTAAAAAAAATACAAATTTCAGACTACAAAGCGGAAGTTTTAACACCTTAATTAAGCTATCAAAAGAAGGTTTAGGCATGACGCTAATTCCATATTTGCAAACTTTAGATTTATTAGA
>JALSLZ010000105.1 GCA_026988075.1 Flavobacteriaceae bacterium | reverse complement strand
TCAACTTTTCAAACATAACTTTGTGTTTGATAAAATAAAATATTTATGGATTTTTACGCAATTGCAACAATACTCATCGTTCTTTCAGCACTTTTTGGCTATATAAATATACGTTTTTTAGCTTTACCAAGTACAATCGGTTTAATGCTAATAACTATTGTTTTTACTATGTTGGTTTTTGCATTAAGTTATTTTGACGCCACTTTATTAGAAAAAGAACGCGAACTAATTGGTAGTATTGATTTTGGCACTTTATTACTTAACGGAATGTTGAGTTTTATGCTGTTTGCAGGAGCGTTGCATACTAATTTTCAGCAATTGAAAGTACAACGAAAACCCATTTTAGCCTTTGCAACTTTAGGTACTTTAATTTCTACTTTTTTAGTAGGTGTTTTTGTTTTTTACGGTTTAAAAGTTATTAATTTAGATACCGATTTTATTTACTGCTTGCTTTTTGGTGCTTTAATCTCACCAACCGACCCAATTGCAGTTTTAGGAATTCTTAAAAAAGTAGGTGCTCCCAAAAAATTAGAAACAAAAATTGTAGGCGAATCATTATTTAATGATGGTGTTGGCGTAGTAATTTTCATTACAATATTTTCAATTGCAAGTACAGGTATGGAGCATTTCTCTATAATACATACAGCCTTAGAATTTGTACAAGAAGTTGGTGGTGGTTTGGTTCTTGGTGGTCTTTTAGGATATGGTACATACGTTTTATTAAAATCAATAGATGATTACGATACCGAAGTAATTATTACTGTTGCAGCAGTAATGGGCGGAACACTATTAGCTCAAAAATTACATATTTCAGCTCCTTTAGCAATGGTTGTTGCTGGTCTTATTGTTGGTCATGATACCATGCGAGAAAGCTCAATGAGTAAAGTAACCGAACTTTATGTAGATAAATTTTGGGAATTGATAGATGTACTTTTAAACACACTTTTATTTGTAATGATTGGTATGGAACTTTTAGTTTTAACGTTTGAAAAAGAATATTTCCTTGCCGGAATATTAGCAATTCCTGCCATTTTATTTGCAAGATATTTATCCTTATTGCTACCTATTAAATTCTACTCAAAAAAATTAGACTTCGTTAAAAATACAAATGCCCTAATGACTTGGGGTGGATTACGAGGCGGAATATCCATTGCTTTAGCTTTAAGTTTAACCAATGCCATGCACAAAGATTTGTTTTTAGTAATGACCTATACTGTAGTCGTTTTTTCTATTATTGGTCAAGGTTTAACCGTTGGAAAATTGATTAAAAAATTGAGTTAAATAATAGATTTAAAAGAATGATGAAAAAAGGGAATAATATATTTTGGGTATTATCATTACTGTTAATCGTATTTGTTTCCTGTAAAGGTCAAGAGAATACAAACAAAAAAACGAAAAATAAAACCGTAAAAGTATTAGCAGATAGCATTAGTATAAACACCGTTTTTTTACCTGAATTTAAAATAGACATACATTTAGACGAACCACAAGGAAACCCAATAAGTGGTGTTGTTAGAACAATGATACAAGATAAAAACAGCTTGCTTTGGTTTGGTACTCAAAATGGTTTATTGCATTTAAAAGATGAAATTCTTGACTACTATGATATTAAAGATGATTTTGGTAATACAATTACAATAAAAGCCTTATGTGAAGATGTTTATGGTAATATCTGGATTGGTCATGATAATGGTATATCTAAATATGATGGAACATATTTTACAAATTATACAAAAAAAATGGCTTAATTAATAATGATGTTTGGAGTTTAGCAACAGATAAAAAAGGAGTAATTTGGATAGGTACTTTACAAGGAGTAAGTAAATTTTATGGAGAAAAGTTTACTAATTTTAAAATTCCAGATGCAGAACCGGATCATACAAGAGGTGTTACAAGTGCTAAGATTGTACATAGTATTATGGTAGACACTAAAGGTAAAGTGTGGTTTGGTACAAATGGAGGCGCATATTTTTATGACGGAAAAACATTAATCAATATTTCAGAAAAAGAAGGATTATGTAATATTAGAAGATAAAAAAGGTAATTTTTGGTTTGGAACCACACATAATGGTTTATGTTATTACGATGGAAAAACATTCAAAAATATACCAATTACTAAAGGAAAAGAAGTTTGGTCTCTTATGGAAGACAAACAAGGTAATATTTGGTTTAGTGTTAAAGGTTTTGGCGTTTATTGTTATAACGGAAAAATAGTAAAATCATACTCAAAAAAAGAAGGATTAAGCAGTGTAGTCTTCAATATTTTTGAAGATTCTAACAACCGAATTTGGTGTAATGGTTTTACAGGTTCTTATCGATTAGAAGGAAAATCATTTATTTACATAAACAGAAATGGTCCTTGGTAAAAAATTACCATGTAAAATAACACGTCAATTATTCTATATTATTATATTTGTATAAAATATATTAGTACAAATATGAAATTCAACACAAAAGTAATTCACGGAAAACAAAAACACGATCCTGCAACAGGAGCAGTAATGGTACCTATTTATCAAACCTCTACTTATGTGCAAAGCAGCCCAGGAAAACACAAAGGTTACGAGTATTCAAGAGGTGAAAACCCAACAAGAGATGCTTTAGAAAACGCCTTTGCATCTATCGAAAATGCAAAATACGGCTTGGCTTTTGGTTCAGGATTAGCAGCAATTGATTGCGTTATTCGCTTATTTAAACCCAACGATCATATTATTGCTGGCGATGATCTTTATGGAGGAACATATAGAATGTTTACTAAAATATTTTCAAAATACGGTTTAACATTCTCATTTGTAGATATGAATGACCCTGAAAATGTTGCTAAAGCAATTACAAAAAACACCAAAATGATTTGGTTAGAAACACCTACAAATCCGTTATTAAAAGTAACCGATATTGAAGCTGTAACTAAAATAGCAAAAAAACATAATTTAATATCTGCGGTTGATAACACTTTTGCAACGCCTTACATTCAAAATCCATTAGATTTAGGAGCCGATATTGTAATGCATTCAGCTACAAAATATCTTGGCGGACATTCTGATTTAGTTATGGGAGCTTTAATGTTAAACGATGATGAATTATATAAACAGTTAAAATTTATACAATTTGCAGCAGGAGCAATTACTGGTCCAATGGATTCGTTTTTAGCGCTTAGAGGAGTTAAAACATTAGCAATTCGTATGGAAAGACATTCTTCTAACGGTTTAGCTGTAGCAGAATTTTTAGAATCACATCCAAAAGTAAAAGAAGTATTTTATCCTGGTTTAAAATCACACCCAAACTATGAAGTAGCAAAAAAACAAATGCGCTCTTTTGGAGGAATGCTTTCGTTTAAATTAAAAGATGAATCTCAAGCAGCAACATTCAAATTATTAGAAAATTTAAAAATATTTACTTTAGCAGAATCGCTTGGTGGTGTTGAGAGTTTAGCAAATCATCCATCAACAATGACACATGCTTCTATACCAGAACCAGAACGTTTAAAAATAGGTATTACTGAATCTTTAATTAGATTAAGTACAGGTATTGAAGATGTAGAAGATTTAATTGCCGATTTAGAACAAGTTTTAAAAATGATTTAATGCTTAAAATAAATACAAACAAAACAGAATTAGATATTGATTTTATCTATGCTTTTTTAAAAAAATCTTACTGGGCAAATAACAGAACAAAAGAAGAAATTCAAAAAAGTATAGATAATTCTTTATGTTTTGGAATGTATTTAGAAAATAAACAAATTGGTTTTGCACGTATATTAACCGATACAGTTGTGTTTTCTTATTTAATGGATGTTTTTATTGATCAAAAATACCAAGGAAAAAAGTATGGTGAACAATTATTAAATCATATTTACAATCACGTAGATTTGAAAAATGTAAATAAGCATTATCTACTTACTAAAGACGCACAAAATTTTTATCATAAATTCGGCTTTAAAGAATACCCAACACCAAATCGATTTATGATTAAAAATTAAATTTATGAGAAAACTTAGATTGTTGTGGGATTTTAGAGGTCCAGATTCATTAGAAATAGCAAAACATCATGTAATTCATTTAAAAGAATTTACACAAATAGATAAATTATCTTTTGTAGAAGCATCGGTAATTGAGCAAAACAAATATATAAATAGTGCTTTTATTATTATTTTTGAAATAGATTTAGAAGTGTTTAAAACTGCTTTAAAACCTCATAGAATTACCATTTACAATGAACAATAAGTTCGTTTTTTTGTTTAAGGATAAATTACGTACATTTATAATGCTTCTTTATTGGGTTGAATTATATTTTTCAATAAAATAATTTTTTGAATAGAAATATTGCGAAAATGACCAAAAAATACCAAAACAAATATCGCATAGAATCTGCCAGAAAAAAAGGATATGATTATTCGCAGAATGGTGCGTATTTTATAACGATTGTAACCAAAAATAGGGAATGTTTTTTTGGGAATATAGATAATCGTGGAGACGTTTTGCAAAACGTCTGTACAACAATGCAATTATCGGAAATTGGAAAAATTGTTTGGGATGAATGGTTTGTATCCGAAAAAATCCGAAATCATATTTTTATGGATGAATTTGTAATTATGCCAAACCATATTCACGGCATTGTTATTATTAATAATGATGATTGTAGAGACGTTTTGCAAAACGTCTCTACGGACAAATCCGAAAAACCAAAAAATAAATTTTTTTCAAAAATATCACCATCATCAAAATCATTATCAATGATGGTTCGGCAATTCAAATCCGCCGTAACCATAAAATCCCGCGAAATTAATCCCAATTTCGCGTGGCAACCACGATTTCACGACCGCATTATCCGCAACGAAAACGAATTAAATCGTATCCGTCATTATATCCGCGAAAATCCCGCGAAATGGTATCGTGATAGGAATAATGGTGATGATTTGTGGTTGTGATGGATGACGTGGTTTGTGGTAGAGACGTTTTGCAAAACGTCTCTACGGAATGATAAATAATACCAATTTGCAAAAAAATCCATTTTGGTATATAATTCAATTGACAATTTTATATATTTGTTATTTAAAACCAATTCATTATGAAAAATATCGCGAAAATCGCCGCTGTATCAGCAATATTATCCGTTGGAAATATCGAGGCAAAAAATATAGAGCGTACAGGCGCAATGCATTGCGTCTCAACAGATTTACAAAATCTCGCGAAAAATATTCTAATGAAAGATACCCGTACAGACGTTTTGCAAAACGTCTTAACGACAACCGCAGATTTCACAAAATCCCGCGAAAAATTATCAGAAAATCCACCAGAATTAAAAACTGTTTTGGAGCAATACGATAGTTTAAAAGACACACCAGAGGAATTGCGGAAATACCTAAAAGACAACCAAATTACCACTAAAATCCTACAAAACTGGTATGATAAATTGAATAAAGATTACACCGTGTCTTTAAACGCCCGAAATAGAGAAGCCTCTGAAATAAATGGTTATAACCAAGGGCACGCCAAACAATATCAAAAAGATGTCGATGACGAACTAGCACCATTAGATAAAGCATTAGAGAAAAATATTAACCAACGCGTTTCGATTGCTACGATGATTGACTTGCTCAATATTCCAGATGATGCGGAAAAAATAGGCATCAAAAATATGGATCCTGTTTTCGCGGAGATTTTGGAAAACCCGAAATTTGCGGGAACTATAAAAAACAACAAAGAACTAAACCAAGCCGTTTTCGCGGGATTTTCGCCAGAGTTTCAAAAACGATTTAATGAATTAGGATTGATTTTGAAAGTGGAAAAAGATGGAAATGAAATTGAAGTTTATATTGTGTGCGGAACAGATAAAAATGGCGAAATTTATGATGTTAAATTTTTAAAATCAAAAAAAACAAATATAGTTACTGAATTAATACAATCAAAAGAATATGGATTAATAATTTCCGAAACGGCTACTTATAAAGGGAAAACTAAAACTCAACAAATCCGTGAAATTAACCCTGAACAATTGGAAAAAATAACAATTCAGGAAGATGGGGAACAAACTTTCAGTAGAATAATCACCAAAAACTCAAATATTCACGGTAACAAAGTTGCCAATAATTAAGGTTTTTAAAATCCCGCGAAATTTTAATAATAATTACTATTCCTGAGCGATTATTAAAAATCAACCGAAATAAAGTCGAAGGATCTTCCTTTGGCTCTTTTTTTGAAAACAAGCCATTCGAAGACCCATTCGACTTCTTGTTTTTTAACTTATAGTTGTCGCTCAGGGATAGTTAGTTGTTTTTTCGCGGGATTTTCGTTGATTCCTTAGCCTAATTCTGGTATAATTCGTAGATGAAAAAACTTTTGGTTGCTTTCGGTTGGCTGTTTTTCGCGGGATTTGCCAGTGCCGCTACGCTTACAGGTGTGGTGCAAGACGCACTTACTAATAAACCATTAGAAACCGTTTCCGTATCGGTGGCAGATGAAACGGCTAAAACAAATGGGTTGGGGAAATTTGAATTAGATTTCACATTCGACCCACAAAATCCCGCGAAAATTGTGTTTAGTAAGGATGCGTATTTGGATTTGGCGGGGACGCTTCTCATTAATAAAAAAGGTAAATTAATTTGGGATGACGGAACATTTAACGAAAAAGATTTAGGGGAAATTACGATTAGCGTAGAACCTGATGGTTTTTTTGAAAAAGAGGGCGTACGAATTCCTCAAACAAAAACCGTTTATTCACCAGACACTTTTGATTTGGAGACAATTTCGCTAGAACCAGAACCTGTACCTATAATTCGCGGGAAAATCACCTTAGAAAACGAGGGCGAAAGTGTGGTGTTTAAAAAAGATATAAAAATTGGTGTTACCGATAATGCTACTGGCAAGTTGCTTCTGATGTTCAAAAAATGCAAAGGCAAAACCGTATGTGAGTATGAAATTCCTGGTAATCTTGGAACAGCCAAAAATCCGCGAAATTATGATTTATGGTTTCATTATGGCGATGAAAATGATAATACTTATAAAGATGTAGAAACGTCAGTTTCAGTTGAAGAAGTGGCAAAAGAGAAAGTAAATATGGTGTTTGAAGAAATGACCACTGCAAAAAAACTCCAAGGAAATATGGAAGAAATAACAGGTTTTAAGTGCAACGACACAATGCCGCGATATTTAGTTGGTGCCAATTGCGAAGAAAACAAAACTCTTGAAGGAGATGCGACAGATTTGGCTATGTTGATGCAGAAATTTGGCGGAAAAATCACAGGAATGATCGGTATGATTGCCGTTTTGTTTATTATTTGGAATGCCTTTAAAATCGTTGCTGCCGCTGGCGACGAAACCAAAATCAGCGAAGCCAAACAAGCTTATATTTATAATACTTAACCTTTTGTTATGATAGAAAAACTCAAACCAGAAAACATCTTATTTTTAGATATAGAAAGAGTTCCTGAATTTGAAAAATTTACCGATTTATCAAATGAAATGCAAGAATTGTAGGCCAAAAAAACATAATACCAACGTAAATAAAAACTAAGTATTAATAATAAATCAAACCAAATTGGCATTTTTGTTCCTTGATATAAATGGACTAAATCGGTTATTATATACGATGCGTTTGGCAAAAAAAAGTAACCAAATAGGGAATAATAAATAAAGCAAAAAATTATTTTTAAATTCTTGTAAATGATTGGTTATTTTATACGGAATTATTGCTAAAAACAAGTTCGATAGTAAAAATAAGTAAAATCCCGATTGTGTATAAAAAACTCTAAAAACAAGAAGTGAAATGGATAAAACACTTAGTGTTAGTACTGTTTTATATAAATTATTTTTCATTACTAAAAAGCCAAATCCAAGACATCATTGCTGTAAAAAAAGCCGTTAGACTTGCTAAATATCCAAAATCTTCAAACTCGGTTATGTATATAAAATAAGCGCACATAATAAACGCAACCATAGAAAAATATGGAAAATGCATTTTAAAAATTATTTTGTTGTTTTTCTCTTTACTTCTAATAAATTGTATTGGAAACGTTGTAGCAATTATCCCAATAAAACTAACAACTATTAATATTGGAGTGCTTATAAAAGCAATAAAAATAGTTTTATTGGTATATGCTTCTTGAGAAAATATCAAAATATTGAATATGACACTTGCTAAAACTCCTGATTTTAATGCTGTTTTTGCTATGTTCATTTTATTTTTTTTAAAAATTTTCAAAATTCATTTCTTGCCAAGAATTACTTTCTAATTTACTTAAGTGCTTATTGTATTTATTCTTTGCACTATTATAATTAGTAATTTTGTTTTCATTATTGTATTTATTTAATATATCAGAATTATTTGGTAACCATAATAGATAATCAATATCTAATTGATTGTTTTTTACATAATTTACATTGTATTTGGTTATAAAAACATCCCAATTTATAAACGAACTAATAAACAGTACTCCAAAAGCTATTTCTAAATTTTTTCGAAATAAATAAATAATATTTTTTATGTTTTTAACTTTGATAAAAGTGAAAATTAATCCTGTAAAAGTTAATAAAAGATAGATAAAAACACCAATTCGCTTATAGGTTAAACCAAACGAATGGACATATTGATAGTTTTTAAAGATGGTTACAAATACTAAAATACTGTTTAAGGCAATCCATATAAATGTTGTTGTTTTTAAAAATTTATTATGCTTGTAAAAATTGAGATTACCTCTAAAAAAGTAAATTATTAAAGCGATTGCTAAAATAATGGACACAATTAAAGCATTGATGCCTTGATGAACTTGAATAGATAATTCAACTGCCGAAAGGGTTTTAGCTTTAATTACATAAAACACATCTGTAAGTAGTAAAAACAACAATAATACATTTAATAAAACCATTAATATTAAGCCCAATTGATTTTCAGATTTTAATTTTTCTTGATCTAATATGGTTGTTTTTTTTAGTTGATTGTCGGTTTTTAAATCTGTTTTGGTTAATGGTTCAATTTCTAAAGGATTACTAATATTATACATAAAATAGTAACCTAAAGCAGTAAATAATAGCCATTGTAAATTGATAAAACTAAAATCAATTTTAGAGATAATTGTATCAAAAACAGGATTAGCATTTCTATATAAACCAATAAAAACCGAGACAACTAATAATGGAATTCCGATAATTTTTAGCCAATGTAAATAGTTTATATCTTGCTTTTTTACTTGTTCAATTTCGTTATTAACCTTATCAAAATAATTAGAAAAAGCGGCAGCTATTGTAGTGTAAAATCCGTTAAGAAATTTAACGTAAATAGATGATTTATTATGCGAAAAACTTCCGATAAATAAGAAAAAACTAACTGTATTTGTAAAAACACTTAAAGTATTGTGATTAAAAAAGACTAAAATAGCGGTTGTGATATAAATAGTAGCGTTAATAAAAACTGCCTTTTGTTTCATTTTTTTAGGATGTAAAAAAGCTAAAATCCCTGTTGTAATTAAGGAAAAAATAAAAATATTTAATCCAAAATTGTTTTTATAAAAAAGCATGCTAAATGCTATAGATGCGATAATTAATATTATTTTTTTCATAATTTGTGGTTTAATTGAATGATGGTTTTGTATATAGGTAAATTGAATAAATTTGTAATTTCATCCTAAAAAAAGTTTAAATAATCAAATACAATAATTACATATAAATAAGCAATTGGTATATTGAGTAGTATTACTCCGATGGTTTTTAAATTTGTTATAAGTTCACTTTTATTGATTATCGTTTTAATAATTAAATAGAGTACTATCGCTATATTAAAAAATATGGCAGTTATTAAATAATAATAACCAAAAACTGCAATCATATCGTATTTGGTTATTGCGTATGTTAATAAAAATAAAGTGCCAATAATAAAAGAGTATTTTGCGGTATTTATACCTATTTTGTTTAAGTTTTTCATAAGGATTTGATGTTTAAATTATGGATTAAGTAGTTGCTATTAAATATTATTTTTTGGATGTCTTTTAGATTTGTATTAAGTAATTTTTCATAATCTAAATCATAAAAAGGATTGGCATTTTTACCAATATGATAGGATTTTATGTAGTATTTTAAATAGTCAGGTAATAAAATAGTGCCTAAAATAATTACGCCAAATAAATACACGCTACGTTTTCCGTTACCGTAACATAAATACTGTAAAGCTATTTCGTCTTGCACTTTACTGTTATAACCAGATATAACGTGATATGCATCGTGACGTTCTAATTTTTTAAGAATATCAAAACCATTATCCGTAATAAATTTTGCGTACTGAAAACCAAAGGTTTCCTTTGGTTGATTTAGTAAGTTGGTGAGTTTAATATTCCATGCTTTTTTGTTTGTTTTAAAAAAACGGACATAGCTTTTCTGTGACTTTTCAAAAAGCCATGCTATTAATTGTTTTCTTTTGTTTTTAAAAGTGCTTTGCATTTCAAAGTATGTTTATAAAAAAATAGTTATTTGTTATTTCTAATTAATTTTTCAAGTGCATTGATGTGTTTTATAAACTCCGCTTTTCCTAATTTGGTAAGGCTGTATTTTGTATTGGTTTTTTTGCCTATAAATTGTTTTTGAATAAGTACATATGCTACTTTTTCTAAGGCTTTTATATGGCTGGCAAGGTTTCCGTCGGTTACATTTAATAATTCTTTTAAGGTATTAAAATCAACACTTTCATTTACCATAAGTGCAGACATAATACCTAAGCGAACTCGGTTATCAAAAGTTTTATTTATGTTTTCTATTATCGACACAGTTTTTTAGTTATAAATTAGTTTTCTTGTTTGGTAATTCTATTTTTTTTCTTTTATATACATTATGGTTCCATATATTATATGAAATACACCAAAACCTATTGCCCAAAAATACAAACCATAACCAATATAATTCATTGCTATTAAACCTAAAATAATCTCGGCAAGACCTAAATATTTAACATTACTAAATGTAAAATGACTGGCACTTACAATTGCTAAGCCATAAAAAATTAGCGTAGCAGGAGCAACAAAGCCGTAAAAGCCTTGATTTAGTAATATTAAACTAAAAAATCCTCCAGTTATTAACGGAATTGAAAAATGAAACAACAAGCGTTTTGTTGTGCTGTTCCATATAGTTTGCCCTTCGTTTGCTGCTTTTTTCTTGGTAAGAATAAAGGCTGTAATTATCGATATAACAGCAACTCCAATAGCAATTGCAAGAATTTTAATTTCAACTCCATTTGGATTTATGGTATTGTCTCCATAATCAAAATTTTGATAATTTTTTAATAATTGATTGCCTAAATACGCTCCAATTAAAGCGTAAATACCAGCTAAAATACCTGTTAAACCACTTAAACTCATAAAACGAGTAGAACGGCTCATGATGTTTTTAATTTCGGATAAATCTTGTAAATAATCTTTTTCGCTCATAATAAAAAGTACTTTGAATTGCAAAGTTACTTTATATTTTTTAAAGATCAATAGAAAAGAGTGTTTTATTTTACAAGTCCTACTTAATCTAAGTTGGATACAAGTTTACATCTAACTCTGGTTATTAATTCTGAATATTCTGTAAATTGCGCCATTGATACTATTTAAGTTAACTGTGCAAAAAATAAAAAACTACTTCAAAAATCATAAAAAAAGAAATTTAATTATTTTAATTGTATTGGTTTGGTATTATTTTTCGTTACCAAAAGTATTATTTAATGAGCCAACCTCAACAATAATCGAAAGTGCAAATGGCAAATTATTAGGTGCAAAAATTGCAAATGACGGTCAATGGCGTTTTCCTAAAAGTGATAGTATTCCATACAAATTTGAAAAATGCATTGTACAATTTGAAGATGCTTATTTTTACAAACATTTTGGATTTAATCCTGTTTCAATAGTAAAAGCATTTTCTCAAAATTTAAACTCAAATGGTATAAAACGTGGTGGAAGTACATTAACACAACAAGTAATTAGGTTGTCAAGAAAAGGACAAAAACGCACTTATTTTGAAAAAATAAAAGAACTGATTCTTGCTACACGTTTAGAGTTTAGATATTCTAAAAATGACATTTTAAAAATATATACTTCAAATGCACCTTTTGGCGGAAATGTGGTTGGTATTGAAGCTGCCTCTTGGCGGTATTTTGGTAGAAAATCGAAAGATTTATCTTGGGCAGAAACGGCAACTTTAGCTGTTTTACCAAATGCACCAAGTTTAATTTATCCAGGAAAAAATCAAATACGGTTATTAAAAAAGCGAAATAGATTGCTTAAAAAATTAGTGAATGAAAAAATCATAAATAAAACCACTTACAATTTAGCTGTTTTAGAAAAATTACCACAAAAACCCTATAAACTACCTCAAATTGCTCCGCATTTATTGCAAAAAGCAGATAATGAGTATCAAGGTAAAATGGTAAAAACATCAATTGATTTTATTTTACAAAATAGAGTTAATGATATTGTAAAAACGCATTACGATGAATTGAAACAAAATCAAATTTACAATATTGCCGTCTTAGTTTTAGATGTAAAAACAAGAAAAGTATTGGCTTATGTTGGTAATTCACCAACCGATAAAGCGCATCAAAAAGATGTTGATGTTATTAATAAACCCAGAAGTACAGGTAGTATTTTAAAACCTTTTTTATATGCAGCAATGCTCGATCAAGGTGAAATTTTGCCAAATACTTTAATTGCAGATGTTCCAACTCAAATAGCAAGTTACAACCCTGTAAATTTTAATAAAAAATATGCAGGTGCAGTGTCAGCAAGTAAAGCGCTTGCGCGTTCTTTAAATGTTCCTGCCGTTAGAATGCTACAACAGTTTGGTTTAGATAGATTCTATCATTATTTAAAAAAATTGAATTTAACCGACATTAAATATAATGCCAATCATTACGGCTTATCGCTTATTCTTGGTGGTGCAGAATCTAATCTTTGGGATATTTCTAAAAGCTTTGCCAATATGAGTTCGACCATAAATCATTATGATAATTTACAAGCAAAATATTATAAAAATGAGTTTATAGAACCATCATATTTAGCAAATTTTAAAGCCGATTTCGGAAAAGTACAAGCTGAAAAAAACTTATACGATGCAGGTTCTCTATACTTAACTTACAAGGCTTTAAAAGAAGTTAATAGACCAGACTCACAAGAAAATTGGGAGTTCTTTGATTCGTCTAAAGAAATTGCTTGGAAAACAGGTACCAGTTTTGGTTTTAGAGATGCTTGGGCAGTTGGTACAACGACTGATTTTGTAGTTGGTGTTTGGGTTGGAAATGCAGATGGAGAAGGAAGACCAGGTCTTGTTGGTGTACAATCGGCAGCACCAATTTTATTTGATGTTTTTAACGAATTACCAAACAGTAATTGGTTTAAAAAACCTTTTGACGAATTTATTAAAATACCAACCTGTAAACAAAGTGGCTACAGAGCAAATAATTATTGTACCGAAATAGATAGTATTTATGTACAAAGCATTGGTTTAAAAACAAAACCTTGTCCGTTTCATAAATTAGTCCATTTAGATAAAACAGAAAGTTTTCAAGTCAATGCAAGTTGTTATCCATTAAGTAAAATGAAACACAAAAGCTGGTTTACTTTATCGCCATTGATGGAGTATTATTACAAGCAAAGCAATGCGACATATAAAATACTGCCAAATTTTAAACAAGATTGCTTAAAAGAAGCTAAAAATGTAATGGCTTTTATATATCCAAAAAATTACGCAACCATTTTTTTACCCAAAAATTTTAATGGAAAAGTAAATGATGTCGTATTTAGATTGGCACATAATATACCCGAAACAAAAGTTTTTTGGTATTTAGATAAAACATTTATTGGTACAACAACTAATATTCATGAAATAGCCATTCATCCAAAACAAATAGGAAAACATACCATTACAGTTGTAGATGAGTTTGGTAATGAAATTAAAAGTTTAATTAATATTAGTGAATAGTTTTTGTTATTAAAACATGGTGTTAAAAGCATTATAAACAGCTAAGTGTAATACGTCTCCGTGATTTTGTTTTTCGAAAAACTCAAAATACAAGTTGGTGTTTTTTTTCTTTATTTAAATTTAATTTTTCGTACAATTCTTTTGCTGTTCGTTCCATAACTTTACCTTCTTTCCCTACGGCAATATATATAGATTTTTTTGAAGTGTATTTTTGAGGTTCCATTTTTAAGAGGCTTTCTTTATTCCACCAAATACTTGGACTAATAATAATGTAATTAGTAAACATTGCTGGTTTTTTAAATAATATTTCGGTTGCTAAAAGACCGCCAAGTGATTGACCTATTAACGTTTTAATACCATTAGTATGATACGTTTTAGTTATTAATGGTTGTAATTCACTTTCAATAAAATTTATAAATTTTTGAGATTTACCAGTAGTTGGAAATTCTCTTTTATCTCTTTTTACTTT
Organism: Flavobacteriaceae bacterium; assembly: GCA_026988075.1. Classification (GTDB taxonomy): domain Bacteria; phylum Bacteroidota; class Bacteroidia; order Flavobacteriales; family Flavobacteriaceae; genus S010-17. The sequence continues at coordinate 1,752 of JALSLZ010000105.1, read as the reverse complement.
TGTAGGAAAAGTAAAATCACGTTTTCTATCTACATTAGCTATTCCGACTACAATAGTTTCTGGTATCATATTTATCCATGAAAAAGAACCAAATTGTACTAAGCCAGAAATATGAATAAAATCTTCATTAATTGATCCATCTAAAAGGCAAATAACAGGATATTTTTTTATGGAATCTTTAGCGTATCCGTTAGGTAAATAAATATTTAATATTCTATCTTCATTTAAAATAATGGAATGTATTTTTAATTTTTCACCTATATTTAATGCATTAGTTGTTTTAATTTTACTTTGAGCAAATGAATTATTAAAAAGCATTGCAATAATAAATAGTACTATTAATGATGTGGCAGTTTTCATGGAATTGTTTTTATACACACAAAACAACGAATAAACTTTAAATAAAAAATGCGGTGTTAGCTTTTATCATAACAAATAACTACTTGTGACTAATTGTGTTTTTTTTGGTTAGTTATAAAAGTTGGGGATTATCAAAACAATTTAATAAAGATTTTTTTTTTGCATAAAACACCTGTATTGACGATAAACTTTATCAACGTTCTAAATATGGTGCGTTTGGCATTTTAATGCTCCAAATTTTGGTTTTGCACTATGTTTATTTTTTACTATCATATTGAATTTTAGCACTATGTGCCAAATGCACTATGTTTTTTATTGAACTAAATCCGCCAAAGGCGGAGAGCGGAAAACCACCTATTCACTTATTATTCAATTTATTACCTTTAACTATGTTTTTAAAGACTTGTTGTTTGGGTAATTGTACAGGAATTTCTTTCATTGATTCTACACCAGTTAGAGTATGTAAAAATAAACGAATTAAACGAAATAGGGTTTTTAAAAATATTGCAAATGTTGGTAAATCGACTATGGGTTGGTTCTATGGCTTTAAACTACATTTAATAATTAATGACAAAGGTGAAATTTTAAATTTTACGTTAACCCAAGCAAGCACTGACGATAGAGAGCCTTTAAAAACTCAAGGCTTTATTAAAAAATTGTTTGGAAAACTCTATGCAGACAAAGGTTATATTGGTAAAGAACTTATGTTAAACCTTTTGATTATTTTAAGACTTTACATTGATAAGTTAAAAAAAACACTGTTTAATTTTTTACATTAGACCGTGTTTTTTTAACTTAATAAAATTTATACTATTAGTTTTTCACTATTTTATAACTTGTTTTATCTCCATTTTTTGCTATCAAATTTACAAAATAAACACCATTAGATAAATTTGAAATATCTATTTGATTATTATTAACACGTGTTTGAATAACTTGTTTACCTAAAACATTTGTAACGACAACTTTTTCAATAATTGATTTAGATGTGTTTAAAATATTTAAAATCCCTGTTGTTGGATTTGGAGAAACATATAATAATTCTTCGTTACTTATATCATTTATTGCCGCTATAGCATCACATTCTGCTTGGGTTTCTACAAAAGTAGTTGTTACATCAACGTTTGTCCAATTAGTTGTACTCCACGCTGCATCATCAACAAAAACACAAGTTAGGTTTGGATTATTTGTTATTTGAAATTGCCACAACTCAATTAAATTCGAATTATTTCCATTTCTAAGATCTAAGTATGATAAATTATTATGGCTCTATGTCGTTTATAATGGGTAAATATAAAAGTATTATTTTTGAATATGGGAAATTCAGAACAAATATTTGCTTTAGCCTTAGGGTTAGAAGAGCCATGGGAAATAGATAAAATTGTCTTTGAT
>JALSLZ010000104.1 GCA_026988075.1 Flavobacteriaceae bacterium | reverse complement strand
CCAAAAGAATATATCTGAATTGTTTTGTTGAAATAAACTGTTCCCTCCCTCTTTTAATCCAGAATATAATCCCTCCGAAAAATTTGAACATATATTAAAGGTAAATATCTATTCTTAATCTTTTTTTTGTATATCCGTAATTACCCATAACCTGTTATATTAGCAATTACAAGCCTATCAAATATTCTTTCTCCGAAGTATCTCCTATTAAGTTTATATACAAATTCATTTAGATACAATTGCAAATATTTTTTCTTTATTTTATGGTAATTACCTATAAAATTTCGTTTTGCATTACTAATTGCAATATGAATCCATTTTAGGATTTCTTTAGTTGTTTGTTCATCATTAATTGAGTTCTCAAAAGTCTTATCTGTTCCATCTGCTTTGTTATCTTCTAATACTTTTGCTTTAAAATATCGACATTGCCTTTCTAGTTTACCTGTTTTTATATCTTCAAGAATAGTGCTTTCAGCCATAATCATAACGTTAGACTTGGTTTTACTACCTCGTCCTGATTTTTGTGTTTCATCCCCATATTTAGAGGCTTCAATAGTAAAGTATCCTTCATCCATTTCTATCATTCCTTCCAAAGTATATCTATCATCTCGTTGTCCTATAGCTTTTCTTAATTTATGAACCATTGCCCAAACTGGTTCATATCGTTTTAAACCTAATTGACGCTGTATTTATTTACTTGAAAACCTTTCTTTGTCGCTGTGGCTGAGTTCTATTAAAGTCAGCAATTTTTATTATATTTTCATTTTAAAAACAAGTATAGAAATAAAAGCGTTATTTAATGATTTGCCGTTGGTTTTCCAGCGAGAATTGTTAGGGGAGCTACTTTTGGAACAAGAACTTCAAGGAAAAATTTTAGAAGAAGCTCATGAATCGGTATCCGCAAATCGAAAAAAGAAACCCTGTCCACATTGCAGTAGTATAAAGGTTTATAAACGAGGAAAACAAAGAGGCGTTCAGATGTATCGTTGTAATGATTGTAATAAATGGTATAGCGAAACTACAGGAACACCATTGTATGATATAAAGCTAAGTACATGACAAAAATTCCATAATATTTATATTTCCTTGATTTAAAACGTTTAATAAACAGTTTGTAATGTAGTTTACCCCATATTTAAAAATAGTAATTGCTTTTCTTCCATGTTTTCTGATTTTAATCGGTTTTATTTTATGTAAATGGATGCCAACTTTATAACACCATACAAAAGCAATTATAATGAGTAATACTAATTTTTCTATCCTATTAATTTTTGTTAGATGTGTTTTTTCAACATCAAACTCGCTTGATTTCATTGCCTTAAAACACATTTCAATTTGCCATCGTTGTTTGTAATCTTGTTTGGCTTCTTGTGGTTTATTGTAAGAGTTTACAATGAGGAATTCTCCTTTAAAATTGAAATTAATTCATTACTTTTAGAATTAACATTGATATTTTTTATTAGTAAAATGTTTGAAATTACCCTACTAGTATGCTCAATATCAATGTTTTAATTTAATTATATGATAGCTAATTTACTAAAAATTAATTAATTGTATTTTTGTCATGTACTTAGGATATAAAGTTAAAAAACAAATGGCAATCCTATTTAAATTGTATGGAAAAAGGAATGCCAATAAAAAAGATAGCAAAAGAATTAGATATTTGTATTCAAACAAGCTTTGATTGGCGGCATAAGATATTGAGTTTTTTATCCCAATTTACACCTACAACTTTATCAGGCGAAGTAGAATTCGACGAGTTGGAATTAGTATTAAGCTTAAAAGGAACTAAGAATATTGGTCAAAAACCAAGAAAAAGAAGAACAGACTTTAAACGTAACCAAGGAAAGGATATCGTTACAACAGTTCAAGTAGTTATTGCAGTAGAAAGAAAAATACTAATAAATATATACATAAACAAACATCAATTATCAACTAAAAAACTTAAATTAGTGGTCTAGTAATTTGGGAGTACTATAAACACCATCTTAATAACAGATAAACATCATTCGTATAAAGCCTTTACAAATGACAACTCTAAAATAAAACACAAAAGGTTATTAACGAAAAAACATGTGGGCGATAATGATAAATCAATACACTTACAAAAGGTAAATAATACACATAAACAGGTTAGAGATTTTCTCAAACCATTTAATGGCGTAAGCTCTAAATACCTGCAAAATTATTTAAACTGGTATGCGTATATGGATAAAATACGAAATAATAAAACAATGCTCAAGCAATGGTTTATTACAATGCTTCTCTCTGACCAAGCATATTCGTTATTTGAATTAGTTAGGGTTTACTGAAAAACAAATTAACAAATTGATTATTAATTAATTGCCTTAACATTTTTATTAATTTTTTAGGTTAAAATGCAATTGTTTTGTATCTTTATATCAAATAAGTTTGCATTATGATT
>JALSLZ010000103.1 GCA_026988075.1 Flavobacteriaceae bacterium | reverse complement strand
TTTTACAGGTTTTTCTTCAATACTTATTACATTTTTATTTTCATCAAATGCTGCTACTCCATAACGCTCTGGATCACTAACATAAGAACCAAAAACAACTGCTTTTTTTTCTTCTTCTACTGTTTTAATAGCATTGGTTAATAATTTTTGAAGTCCGCTACCATAAAATATATTATCTCCTAAAACCAAACAAACATCATCATTACCAATAAATTTTTCACCAATAATAAAGGCTTGTGCTAAACCATCAGGACTTGGTTGTTCGGCATACTCTATTTTTACTCCAATTTGAGAACCATCGCCAAATAAGCGTTTAAAATTTGGTAAATCGTGAGGTGTTGAAATAATGAGTATTTCTCTTATTCCTGCCAACATCAATACCGATAGTGGATAATAAATCATCGGTTTATCGTAAATTGGTAGTAATTGTTTGGATACTACTTTTGTTAATGGATGTAATCTTGTGCCTGATCCGCCTGCTAGTATGATTCCTTTCATTCTGTCTGTTTGATTGGTTATTTGGTTATCTGTTTATTTGAAATTCTTTTAATTTGTTAAGTTTATTTCCAATTTCTTCAATTAATAAACGTATTTCTGTAATAGTCTCTTTGCTAATATAAGCTGACTTAATACTTCAAGTAAACTAACATAGGCAATTTTGGTATACCTAGCTTGTTCTTTATGACTTCCTTTTGCTATATTTGAAAATATTGAAATGAGTGCTCTTCTAATTTGAGAAGTTAATCCAAATTTTTCTTCTTTAGACAACTTGCTGCTTATCAAATAAATTTATTTAATTCTCTATCTTTTTGCCAAACATCTAATTTTTCAAATGAATATAGTCTCATATTATATTTTTTTATAAGGCGAACAAATCACCAAATTAACAGATAAGCATTATTGCACATCATACATACGCTCATAATATTTTTTGTAATTACCCGAAACGATATTGTTAAGCCATTTGTTATTATCTAAATACCAATCTATTGTTTTAGTTAGGCCTTCTTCAAAAGTAACGCTTGGTGTCCAACCCAATTCTTTATTTATTTTAGATGCATCTATTGCGTATCTTAAATCGTGACCAGGTCTATCTTTAATAAAGGTAATTAATTTTTGTGATGTACCGATAGGTTTTTCTAATTTTTCATCCATTTTATCACAAAGTAATTTTATTAAAACGATGTTTTGCCATTCGTTAAAACCACCAATATTATAAGTTTCGCTGTTTTTTCCTTTATGGAAAACTAAATCTATTGCTATTGCATGATCTATAACATAAAGCCAATCTCTGGTGTATTTTCCATCGCCATAAACAGGAAGTGATTTGTTGTGTAAAATATTATTAATAAATAGCGGAATTAATTTTTCGGGAAATTGATTTGCTCCATAATTATTAGAACAGTTAGAAATAACATAAGGCATTTTATAGGTTTCTCCGTAAGCTCGTACAAAATGATCGGAACTTGCTTTTGAAGCGGAATAAGGTGAGTTTGGATCATAGGAAGTAGTTTCTGTAAATAAACCAGTTTCGCCTAAAGAACCATAAACCTCGTCAGTACTTACGTGATAGAATAACTTGTTTTTAAAGTTGTTTTTCCATAAATTTTTAAAAGCATTTAATAAAACCATGGTACCAATCACATTGGTTTTAACAAATTCTAAAGGATTGGTAATGGATCTATCTACATGAGATTCGGCTGCTAAATGGATAACGGCATCAAATTTATATTTATTAAAAATGGAATTGATATAGGTTTCATCAGTAATATCGCCTTTAAGAAATGTGTAATTTTTATTAGATGCTACATCGTTTAGATTTTCTAAATTACCAGCGTAAGTCAATTTATCTAAATTATAAATATGGTAATTGGAATATTTTTCAACAAATAAACGTATAACGTGTGAACCTATAAAGCCTGCGCCACCTGTAATTAGGATGTTCTTTGATGCAGATTTGTTTATTTGTTTATTTGTTGAATTGGTCATTTTTCATCTGTCATTGCGAGTGATAGCGTAGCAATCTACTCTGTTTATTATTTTATGTTACCTGTTTTTATTACTGTCAGCAATTGAATAAAGTATTATTATTATTATTAAAAAGCTTTAATTACTGCGAATCATTATTTTTTCCAATTTGATAATATTCAAAGTTTTTTTCTTTTAAATTGAATGTGCTATATTGGTTTCTTCCATCAAATATAATTTTATTGTTTAATTTGTTACCTATTATTTCGAAATTTGGCGATTTAAATTCTTTCCATTCTGTTAATAAAATAAGTGCATCCGAATTTTCTAAAACATCGTATTTGTTTTCAAAGTAGTTAACATTTTTATTGGCTCTAAGATAATGATGTTTGGCTTCGTTTATTGCTTTTGGATCATATGCTTTTATTTTTGCACCTTGTTTTGTCAATTCATTAATTACATAAATAGCAGGAGCTTCACGCATATCGTCGGTTCCAGGCTTAAATGCCAAGCCCCAAATGGCAAATGTTTTACCTG
>JALSLZ010000102.1 GCA_026988075.1 Flavobacteriaceae bacterium | reverse complement strand
ATCCATAGAAAAACACCAAGGAAATATAAGTAAAGCAGCCAAAGATTTAGGTGTAACACGAGCCGCTTTATATAGACGATTGGAAAAATTTAATTTATAAAAATTGATAAAAAACCACCACATACAACTACTCATTCGTTTAGTAATCATTGTAATAAATGGCATTGCTATATTTTATTTTTACCAAAAAGAAACAATAATTACTACTATTGTTTTTGGTTTGATTTTAGTTTTTCAATTCTTTTTATTTATCGATTTTTTCAAGAAAGAACAGCAAGAAATTGAAAAATCGATTGATTGCTTGCTTTACGATGATTATTCGGTTGCTTTAAAAGAGGATAAAAACAAAACAACGCTTCATAATAAAATGGCACGACTTATTGCTAAATATAAAAAAGTCAACATTCAAAAATCTACTGAAGAAGTCATTTTTACCAATATTTTAGAAAGCCTAAGTATCGGTATTTTAATTTTAAGACGTGATAATACTACAAAAAAAGATATTGAAGTTTTTCAATTAAACAAGGCATTTGTAGATTTTCTAAAAATTCCTAAATATTATAATTGGTCATTATTAAATCAAAAAATTCCTGCTTTTACCAAATTAGTTGATACCAATAATTGGCAATCGTTTAAAGAAGTAATTACACTAAAAATCAACAATCAAGAGGAAAGTTTTTTCTTAAAAACATCGCTTACCAAAACTTATAATTACGAATATCTGATTTTAAGTTTAGAAACCATTCAGCAATTAATAGACAAAAAAGAAAAAGAAGCTTGGTATAAATTAATGAATGTAATGTCGCACGAAATTATAAATACCATTACACCAATTAGCAGTTTGGCTGGCAATTTAGGCTCTTTATTAGCCGATGATTTAGATACTGAAACAAAATCAGAACTAAAAAAAGGGTTATCTATCATAAAAAGACGATCACATCATTTAACCGAATTTGTAAATTCTTACCGAAAACTTGCCGAATTACCAACGCCAAATAAAATTAAAGTATCCTTAAATAATTTGATTGAAAACACCTTGAGTTTATTTGAGCAACAGTTTAAAAAAGCAGGAATTTTAATCGTGTTTTCTAATGTAAAAGACATAGCAATTCAAGCCGACAAACAACAAATAGAACAAGTATTGATTAATATTTTTTCCAATTGCTTTTATGCACTTAAAAATATTAAAAACCCAAAAATTACAATTACATTAATACAAAAAGACAATCGCACAACACTAAAAATAACCGACAACGGAATTGGTATACCTAAGGAAATAAAGAACCAAATTTTTGTTCCTTATTTTACTACCCGAAAAGACGGTTCTGGTATTGGTTTGGCATTGGCAAAAAGTATTATTGAAGCTCATAATGGTTCTATAAGTTTTACTTCAAAAAAAGAAAAAACTGCATTTGAACTAAACTTTAATTGACTTTAATTTCCATCAATCCAATCTAAAACATCTTTCTGGTATGATTTTCAAAGGGGTAACTTACTGTCGTTTTGTAAGATAATTATCATTATAATTAGTAGTGTTTCGGCTTATTTTATAGTAAAAAGCAGTAAAAACAATATTCCTGAAAATGCTAAAATTCAATTAACATAAAAAAACAAATCGTAACTTTGCTTAATGAAAAACAACTACCCTTTTGATCCCAATCTAAAAAACCATCTGCTAATTGCACTTGGTTTTGGGTTTTGGATATTTATTTTTTTATTCTTTACAGAACCATTAGATATTCAAGTTTTTTCGTTTAAAGAGAAACTAACCTATTTACCTTTATACAGCTTGGCAGGAGCAATGGTTTATTTATTAGTGTTACCAATACAGCGAATATTTTATAAAAAAAACAAGCAACAATGGTTTTTAAGTAATGAATTGCTGTTTTTTGCTGCTTTATTAATAATAGGACTATTAATTTTTAAACCTATTTTTAGTCTAATAGTAAATAATTATACTTTATGGGAATTCCTGCAGCTCTTTTTTATTCCTGCAGCATTAACATTATTACCTATAATTATCTTGAGCCGTTGGGCATTTGGACGTTTTGCCGAAAAGAAAATAGAAGATAGTAAAATTGAAATAAAAGGCGCTGGAAATTATGATAATTTACGTTTGTTTTTTAAAGATTTAATCTACATTCAATCCTCAGATAATTATGTGGAAATTTCTTATTTAGAAAATGGCAAAGTCAAAAATGCTTTAATTCGGACTAAAATTTCATCGGTTAAAAACAACTTTCCAAAATTAATGCAAACACATCGTTCGTATTTGGTAAATACATTTTATTTTAAACAATGGAAAAACAAAAATGGAAAATCAGAATTAGTATTAATTCACGATATCGCTATTCCTGTTTCTAAAACTTATTTAGAAAACGTAAAAAATAGTTTAAATTTCGCCACAAACAAGGTGTAATTCGCCACAAGCAGTCCTAATTATTTATTAGCAATACAAGTTACCGCTACATTTGCCGTAATATTAATCTAAAAAATAATTATAATGAATAGAACAA
>JALSLZ010000101.1 GCA_026988075.1 Flavobacteriaceae bacterium | reverse complement strand
ATTTCTTGTCTTTTTATATAAAGAGGTTAGATACTCTTTGCTCTCATTTATTGTGATATTTACTCTTTTTCCCATAGTGTAAATATACGAAAATATATCGGCAATTTTGATTTTAAATTGGTATAACATGTTTGGCATTATCAATTGCTGCTAAAGTTGCTTCTACCGAAACACCTAAAGAACAATACCCATGTTTATCAGGTGGCGAAACTTGAATAAAAACAACATCTAAAGGCACAATATTTTTTTTAAATAATAAAGGTAATTCGCTTAAAAATACAGGTGTATATGAACCATTTCCTGCTTTTAAAGTATGCCTAACATTTTTACCGATAAAATAAGAATTTACATGAAAACTATCTTTGTAAATAGGATTTGCATACGGCGCTTCTCCTTCAATATGTAAATGAGAAACTTCTACATTTCTTAATTCTTCATGTCTTTGCGACATTGCATTTATTAAAATTTGTGGAGCTGCTGCTGCTGCTTGAATATAAATTCTATCGTTGTTTTTTATAACTTTTACAGCTTCTTGAGCTGTTACTGATTTGTACATAAAATTAAATTTTGTACAAAGTTAAATGTATTACTAATTTAAAAAAATGCTTTTTATCATAAATTTATTTTAACTAATAAAAAAGTATTACTCAAAAGTTTTTTTAGAATCTATTACAGAATTATTTATAAAATCAAGTTCTTTTTGTGTAAGGTTACGCCATTTTCCAACAGGTATATCTAATTTAACATTCATAATACGAACACGTCTAAGTTTAATTACTCTATAATCAAAATATTCACACATACGCCTAATTTGACGATTTAAGCCTTGTGTAAGTATAATTTTAAAAGTGTTTGTGTTTAATTGCTCTACGTAACATGTGTTAGTAACAGTATCTAATATTGGTACACCATTTGCCATTTTTTTTAGAAAATCTTGTGTTATAAATTTATTAACGGTAACAATATATTCCTTTTCGTGATTGTTATTAGCTCGTAAAATTTTATTTACAATATCACCATCATCTGTTAAAAATATTAAACCTTCGCTTGGTTTATCTAATCTACCAATTGGAAATATTCTCGAAGGATAATTTATATAATCAATAATATTGTCTTTTTCAACTCTTGTATCGGTTGTACAAACAATACCTACAGGTTTATTAAAAGCAAGATAAACATTTTTCTTTTTTTCTTTTTTTATTAATGTACCATCAACCATTACTTTATCATCTTCGGTAATTTTTGTTCCCATTTCTGGAATTTTTCCATTTATAGTAACACGACCTGCATCAATTAATTTATCAGCTGCTCTTCTTGAGCAAAATCCTGCTTCACTTAAAAATTTATTTATTCTTGTTTTTTGCATTTGTGATGGAATTTATTTTTAAAAATATTTTTACAAATTTACAAATCAAATTTTAAAATAAGCACTATAAATAATACCTATTAATACAATTTAAATTATAAACGTTAATTATAAAAAACAATTACAAAATGATTAATTTAAGAGTCTTTAAATAAATAGTGAGTAAAATACACTGTTTAATTATTAAAACAATTTTAAAGGTGTTTAAAATAGATTTTACTTGTTTTTTATGATATAAATTAAAGAAGAATACTCTTTTGACCGTTTTGCTTTAATATTTGATAATAAACCAATATAAAAAGCTTTTAATGGATTTGATTTACCTGTTTTGTGTTTTTCAGAAAGTAAGCTTACATAAAAAGAATCTAATTTCATAGGTATTGCTTTTTCTACGATTAAATTTTCTTTTTTAAAAAGATGTTTTATTGATTTTTGAGAAAAATGCCAAAGGTGTCTTGGTACATCATAAGCAGCCCAAAATTCTTTGTAATAATTTGCGTCATAACTTTTATAATTAGGAACTCCAACAATTAATCTTCCGCTTGGCTTTAATAAACTTTTTAATTTACTGATGTAGTTTTCTAAATTTGGTACGTGTTCTAAAACATGCCACATAGTTATTACATCAAAAGTTTGTTCAATTTGTTCAATTTTTTCAAAAACGTCAGAATTATCATATTTAAAATTCGTTGTTTTAGAAGTTAAAAAACCTAATTTATGTTTTGCTAAAACACGTGCTTTTTTATTAGGTTCTACTCCTACTATATTATAATTTTTATTTTTACAAGCTTTTAAAAAATCTCCTGTTCCACAACCAATATCTAAAATTTCTAATTTTTGTTTTTTATTTTTAAACTGATTAATAAGTTTTACTTTGTTTTTTATTGCATAATTTTTAGCTATTTGATAAATTTTATCAAATAAAGATTTACTTGAATCTGTATGTGAAATATAATTTTCACTTTCGTAATATTTAGGTAAGTCTTCTAGTTTAGGTTGAGGACTTGTAATTAATAATTCAGATTTTACATCTTTCAGCAAAGAAAAAACCTCATTTGAAACAGTGTAATCTTTACATTTTAAAACACGTTTTAAAACAGTTTGATTATTAATTGGTGATTTTATTTCTGTATTTTTCATTCTTATTATAATGTAATAGTAAAACT
>JALSLZ010000100.1 GCA_026988075.1 Flavobacteriaceae bacterium | reverse complement strand
AAACTCAGGGTATTCCCTGAAAAGTAAAATTCAGGGAATACCCTGAGTTTTTTATAAATAAGTGATTATATCTTTGACATTATTAATAATTAACAAGTTTATATTATGAAAAAATCACACTTTTTATTAATTCTATTGGTGTTTTCAATACAGGTAAACGCACAATTTATTACCACTTGGCAAACTACTAATCTTCCAAACGAACAAGTTACCATACCAACATTTCCCAGCGAAACTTATAATTATACCGTAGATTGGGGTGATGGTACAATAGATGCTGGTATTACTGGAGATGCAACACACCTTTATTCGACAACAGTTTTGCACACAGTAACTATAACAGGTGTTTTTCCAAGAATATACTTTAATAACGGTAATGGTCATGAAGGAAAATTACTAACCGTAGAACAATGGGGAAATAACTCTTGGACTTCTATGGAAAACGCATTTTTTGGATGTTATAATTTAAAAATTAACGCTACAGACATTCCTAATTTAGCTGGTGTTACTGATTTGTCTGCAATGTTTCCTGGTAAAGTAGTTAACGGATTTTTACATTCAAATATAGGTTTAGGAACTGGAAACTGGAACTGGGATACAAGTACCATAACAAATATGAGAAATATGTTTGCAGGTGCAACAAGTTTTAATAAAGATATAAGTTCTTGGAACACTACTTTAGTGACGGATATGTATGGTATGTTTTCCATATCTGCATTTAACCAAGATATAAGTTCTTGGAACACGGCTAACGTAACGACTATGGAAGCAATGTTTCAACACTCGCCATTCAATCAAAATATAGGCGTTTGGAATACTGCAGCAGTAACAAATATGCGTTATATGTTTTGGACAAGTGCTTTTAATCAAGATATTGGTACTTGGAATGTTTCCTCTGTTACCACAATGGAAAGTATGTTTGCTAGAAATCATTTTTTTAATCAAGACATTGGCTCTTGGATACCATCTTCGGTAACCAGTTTTCAAAGTATGTTTTCAGAAGCCGATGCTTTTAATCAAGATATAAGCTCTTGGGATACTTCTGCAGCAACTAATATGTACGCAATGTTTGACAGAGCCTTAGCATTTGACCAAAATATTGGATCTTGGAATATAGAAAATGTTACTGATTTTTTATTAATGTTCGACCAAGTACAATTATCTAATGCTAATTATGACGCACTACTTATTGGCTGGGACGCACAAAATGTACAACCAAACAAAAGTCTTAATGCCGGTTTATCTATTTATTGTTCAGAAACTGCACAAATTGCAAGACAACATATGAAAGATACTTATGGCTGGACTTTTATTGATGGCGGTTTATGTAATCAAGCACCAGAAATAACCTCAAATGGTGGCGGAGATACAGCAACTATTAACATTGTTGGCGGAAAAATAGCAGTAACCACAGTAACAGCAACCGATTTAGAAAACGATACCGTAATTTTTGAAATTACAGGTGGTGCTGATGCAAATAAATTCTTAATAGATACCAATACTGGCGAGCTGACTTTTGTAATAACGACAGATTTTGATAATCCTGCAGATAGTAATTTAGACAACCAATATATAGTTGAGGTAACGGCAAATGATAATACCGCTCCTAATACAACCGATAGCCAAACAATTACGGTTAAAATTACAGATGCCAGTTACTTTATTGCCAAATGGAGAACAACAAACCCAAACGAAACCATTACCATACCTACTTTTATTGGCGAAACGTATAACTACGATGTAGATTGGGATAATGATGGCGTTTTTGAAGATGCTGCAAACACAGGTAATACATCACATACGTTTAGTGTACCAGGAGATTATACGGTAAAAATAAAAGGTGCTTTTCCAAGAATGTATTTTAATTATGGAACAGGTAATGTTAAAATTAGATCTATAGATCAATGGGGAACTGGTATTTGGACCTCTATGGAAGTCGCATTTGGAGGTTGTTATAATTTAAGAGTAAATGCGTACGATGCACCAAACTTATCTGTAGCAACAAGTTTACATAGAATGTTTGCTGATGGATCTTTTGTAAATGGAGATTTTAGTAATTGGGATACTAGTAATATAACCGATATGTCTTCTATGTTTTATTACGCCATACGTTTTAACAAAAATATTAATTCTTGGGATACGTCAAACGTAACAACTATGGAAAGCATGTTTTTTAATGCAAATGCTTTTAACCAAGATCTAAATTCTTGGAATGTTAGTAATGTAACAACTATGAAATCTATGTTTGGGTCAGCAGATAATTTTAACGGCGCAATTGGTGCTTGGAATACTTCCGCAGTTACTAATATGGAGTATATGTTTAATGGCGCAAATAGTTTTAACCAAAACATTAATGCTTGGGATATTACTGCATTAACCTCAACACGTTCTATGTTTCAAAACGCAAACGATTTTAACCAACCTCTTCATAATTGGATCACCAGTAATATAGTAACAATGACAAGTATGTTTCAATCTGCTAATAGCTTTAACCAACCTTTAGACGCTTGGGACGTTTCTTCTGTAAAATACATACAAGGTATGTTTCAAAATACACAAGCCTTTAATCAAGATTTAAATAATTGGGATACTTCCGCATTTACACATATAAACAGTATGTTTAGAAGTAGTGTTTTTAATGGTAATATTAGTTCTTGGGATACTTCATCGGTAACAACTATAGATGGCGTTTTTAGGGATAATCTAGTTTTTAATCAAAACATTGGTGCTTGGGATACCTCTTCGGTTACACAAATGCAAAGTACGTTTTTTAACGCCAGAGCATTTAATCAAAATATTAATAATTGGAATGTGTCTGCTGTTACTACTATGCAAGGTATGTTTCTACATGCACGTAAATTTAATCAAGATCTAAGTGCTTGGAATTTTGGGACTGGCTTAACTACTTTAACCGAAATGTTTAGGGATGCTAGAGCATTTAATCAAAATATAAGTAGTTGGGATGTGTCAAACGTTCAAAGTTTTCAAGGGATGTTTGAAGGAGCAATCTCTTTTGATCAAGATTTAAGTAATTGGAGTGTAGAAACACCAACAAGTTGGCCCGATTTCTATAAAATGTTTCTTGGCGCAAAATTATCTACCATAAATTACGATGCTTTATTAGTAGGTTGGGACGCTCAAAACTTAAATCCTGGGATTTATTTTTCAGGCGGAAACTCGAAGTATTGTAGTGCCAATGCACAAACGGCTAGAGCAAATATGATGGCCGCAACAGGTGCTGGTGGAGATAATTGGACCATTACAGATGCAGGTTTGTGTGCTGGTTTAAGTTTTGGTAGATTTACAACAACAATCACGGTAGTAGAAAACACCACATTAGTGCCAACTTTTGCAGCAGTAGATCCAGAAGGAGATGTAATAACTTATACCATTACTGGTGGAGACGATCAAGCAAAATTTAATATTGTAAATGCTACAGGAGTTTTAAATTTTAATACCGCTCCAGCTTTTGATACACCAACAGATACCGATGCCAATAATGAATATTTAGTAACAATAACTGCAACCGCCAATGGAGATACAGCAACACAAGCCATTACGGTAATTGTAGCAGAAGAATTAATGTTATGTTCTATTGACACTATAGATCCAGTAGCAATTACACAAAACATTACGGTACAATTAAATGCTTTAGGTATAGCTACAATAACACCAGCAGATATTAATAACGGTTCAACCGACAACTGTTCTATTGCTAGTATGAGTTTAGATAAAACCACATTTAACTGTGCGAATATTGGCGATAATACGGTAATGTTATCCGTAGAAGACTTAAATGGTAACATTAATATTGCGCCAGCAACGGTAACAATTGAAGCCGTAGTTTCTACTTTTTCTAGTGGCTGGGATATTACTCCAAATTTAGGTTCAAAAATAATGTTTAATTTAGATTATAATACCAGTACTTTTGGAAACATAACCGCCTGTACCTGTGAAGTTTCCGCAGGAAGAACCCTTGTTGTTAATCCTAACGGATTTCTGAAAATTTATGGCAATATAGTTAATGATGGTATTATTGAAGTACAACATCAAGGGGCTGTAGTCCAGGTAGATGATTTAGCAACAAATACAGGAACAGGTGTTTATAAAACATTTATTGAAACTACGCAATTAGATGATGCAGATCGTTTCACCTATTTTTCATCACCATCAGATAATGCAACTTTACAAGTATTTAGTTCTTGGGCAAATATGGGTAACATCTGGGATTTTAATACCACAACCCAACAATGGCATTTATTAAATGGTACAGAAACGACGCAAAAAGCAGTTGGTTACGCTGTTAGACCTGCTACAACAAATACATTTCCGTTTAACGGTAATGTAGAATTTAACGGCGCATTCAATAATGGCGTAGTCACAAAGCAAATCATTTATAATGTAGGAGGAAATGATGATGATAATAATTTAGTAGGTAATCCGTATCCTTCGGCAATTGATGCTGCCATGCTTTTAAATAACAATCCAGGAACCAATGCTTTTTATTTTTGGACACACAAATCCGTTTTGGGTGCAACTGGTTATTTAGGCGATGATTATGCTATGTGGAATAATTTAGGAGGAATAGCATCTGCATCTGGCTCACCAGCGCCATCAGGCTATATAGCATCGGGTCAAGGATTTTTTGTAACAGCAACAGCATCGGGTAATTTTACCTTTAACAATGCTTTACGTGTTACCGATAATAATACTAATTTTCAAAGAACAGCCAATAACAATGACGATAAAATTTGGATCAATTTAACCAACGATGAAAATTATTTTAGTCAAATATTAATAGGGTTTATTAACAATGGGTCTATTGGTTTTGATGCAACTTATGATGCAAGTAGAATAGCATCAGGCTCTGTAATCTCTTTTTATACCATTGCACAAAATAATAATCATTATGGCATTGAAGCAAGACCTTTATTAACCGATGATACAACCATTCCTTTGGGTATTGATTTATCAACAAATTCATCTGCAAATTTTAGTTTTAGTATCGATCGTTTTGAAAATTTAGCAGATGTTACCGTTTATTTAAAAGACAATTTATTAAATAACATACACAATTTAAATGTGTCGGATTATAATTTTACGATTTCAAGTGATGGCGAAATAAATACTCGTTTTGAACTCGTATTTAGTCGATCTGCACTCGGGAATTTAGAAAATGAGCTATTACATACCGAATTGAATGTGTTTAATATTGACGCATCAACTATTGGAATTAACACCAACAATAATGCACTTATTAAAGAGTTGAAAATATACGATATGCTTGGAAAATTAATTGTAGATAAGCAACCTTTAAAAACATCGTTTGAAATTAATGTGAATTTAAATACAGGAACTATATTACTTGTAAAAGCACAATTAGAAAACGGAAGTATACTGCATAAAAAAATGATAAAATTTTAGCGATAAAAAATTGATTAATAGTTAAGTAAGTTTAATTACGATGCCATGTCTGATTTTTTTCGGAAATGGCATTTTTTAAACTCAGGGTATTCCTTGAAAAGTAAAATTCAGGGAATACCCTGAATTTTTTATAAATAAGTCATTATACCTTTGACAATATTAATAACCAAAATTTTATATTATGAAAAAATTATACTTTTTAATATTTCTAATGGTGTTTTCAATACAGGTAAACGCACAATTTATCACCACTTGGCAAACCACCAACCCAAATGAATTAATAACCATACCTACATTCTCTGGCGAAACTTATGATTATACCGTAGATTGGGGTGATGGTAATACAGATACCAATGTTATAGGAGATGCCACACACACTTACACCAATGCAGGCACCTATATAGTATCAATTACAGGAATATTTCCAAGAATTTTTTTTAATAGTTATTATGGTATTGGCAGCATACTATCGGTAGAACAATGGGGAACAAACCCTTGGACTTCTATGGAGTATGCCTTTTACGGATGTTACAACTTAGCTATTAATGCTTTGGACACGCCAAACCTAACCAATGCTACTAATTTGGCATATATGTTTCAAATTTCACAAGATGCTATTATAGATAATCACCCAAGTAATATAGGTACTGGCACAGGAAACTGGAATTGGAATACAGCTACAATTATACGAATGGAAAGTATGTTTTTTGGCGCAACTAATTTTAATAAAGACGTTGGTTCTTGGAACACATCTAATGTAACAAATATGGAAAGTATGTTTGGAACATATTTTGGTTCAATGACATTTAATCAAGACATTGGTAATTGGGATGTTTCATCGGTTACAAATATTGGATTTATGTTTGATAGTAATCCTGCTTTTAATCAAGATATTAGTTCTTGGGATATTTCTTCCGTTTGGTATTTAGGTAGTATGTTTAGAGAAGCATCGGCTTTTAATCAAAATATTAGTTCTTGGGATACCTCATCGGTTACTTTTATGGCAGGCGTTTTTCAAGGAGCAAGCTCTTTTAATCAAGATATTAGTTCGTGGGATACTTCTTTGGTTACTCGAATGGATTTAATGTTTTATGGAGCAACTAATTTTAATCAAGATATTGGTTCTTGGAATACCCAATCGGTTAATAGAATGTATGGTATGTTTAGTGATGCTACTAATTTTAATCAAGATATTAGTTCTTGGGATACTTCATCAGTTACTGAATTTGCCAAAATGTTTCATGGCGCTACCAATTTTAACCAAGATATTGGTTCTTGGGATACTTCATCAGTTACTGGTTTTGCTCAAATGTTTGAAGACGCAAGTAATTTCAACCAAAACCTTAATGCTTGGGATACTAGTGCAGCAACAGATATTGCAAATATGTTTAAGAATGCTAACTCTTTTAATCAAAATTTGGATGCTTGGAATGTTGAAAATTGTGGTGGATTTGGTAGCTTTTTAGAAGGAGCAACACTATCTATTGTTAATTATGATGCTTTATTATCTAGTTGGGCTAATCAGACCTTGGTTCAGTATTTGTACACTTCAGGTGGAAATTCAAAATACTCGGCATATGGAGAATCTAATAAGCAAGGAATTCAAGACACCTTTTATTGGGTAATTACCGATGGAGGTCTTAGTGCCACATTAGAATTTGGTAGAAATACCGAATTAATTACCATACCAGCAAACACCGTATTAGTACCAACATTCCCAGCAGTAGATCCTGAAGGCGATGCCATTACCTATGCCATTACAGGCGGAACTGATGCAGCACTATTTACTATAAATACAACAACTGGCGTATTAGAATTTTTAACGATTCCAACTTTTGCAAGAAGTGCTAATAACACCACAACAGCCAATGAATATGTGGTTGAAATAACGGCATCTGCCAATGGAGAAACAGATATGCAAACCATAACGGTAATTGTTTCACCAACCTCGACTTTAACTACCGAAAATGAATTATTAACTACAGAGAACACCATATCTATTTACCCAAACCCAGTTCAAGATAATTTTAAAATTAGATCTAATAAAGCGTTAGACAATGCTTCAATAAGCATCTATAATGCTTTAGGAAAAAAAGTAAAAACAAGCAGTCATTTAAACGAGAAAATAAACATTGTCGAGTTGCAAAGTGGCATTTATTTTTATAGCATTAGTAAAGATAAAAAAGTAATTTATAACGGAAAAATCATTAAAGAATAAAAACAATGAAAAATTCGATATTAAAATTCCTGATTATTATGATAAGTTTTTATGGCAATAGCTCTTGCTCACAACAAACAAATAATAGAGTAAATTATAATTCCATCGGCATATCATTTGCAATCCCAAAAGGATGGGTTGGTCAAGAAACACAAACAGGCTATATACTAAAGTCAAATACAATGGCAGGTTTTATATTAATTAATAAAAATAACACTAATGATATTAATACAATGTTTTATGAAGCACAACAGGGATTTGTAAACGACAATTCAAATTATTTGCAATTAGTTGGTAATGTAGAAAATTTTAATAATACAGGTGTAGGAGCAGAATACCATGGTGTAATGGAAGGTGTTCCTGCCAAAGGATATATGGTAGGGGTTTTAAATAATAGAGGACTTGGAGTTTCAATTATGGCAGTTACAACATCAGAATATTACTCAAGTGCATATAGACTATTGTGTATAAATATTGCTAACTCTGTTCAGCAACAAATTACAACAAATAAAACACAACAAATAGTAAATAGAACTACAAAAAACCAAACAGAAGAGCTATTTTCAGGTGCAAGATTAACATACTATGATACTGGCGATGGCTATGGAACAAAAATAACTATCAGTTTATGTGAACAAGGTTTTTTTAATCATTCTAACTATAGCAGTATGGCAGTAGATACTAATAATGTTTCGGCAGGCTATGGCGAAAACTCTAAAGGTTCAGGACAATGGTCTATTATCGAAAAAAATAATCAATTACCAATATTAAGATTACAATTTTATAATGGTGAAGTCTATGAATATTATATCACATTAGAAAATAGAAAAACGTATTTAGATAATTATAGATATTATAGAACTTATGGCGAAGATGGAGCTTGGTGCAATTAACAAAACGTAAATCAAAAATTAAACGTTTATTAAAAAAGAAATCATTATTTTTAACTACCTTTAACCAACTAAAAATCAATATATTTTGAAAAAAACAATAACTTTTATCCTCTTTCTTTTTTTAAGTTTTTATTTGTTTGGGCAAAAGGATACTGTTTATATTAATGAATTATTACAAAAAGCAAACAAAATCACCAAAAGCAATAGTTCTAAAGGAGACTCTTTATATCAAGAAGTTGTGAAAATAGCAACAAAAAACAAATATTTAAAAGGGAAGTATTATGCTTTGCGAGAACTTGCCTTTATTAATTATAGAAGTAGTGATTATAAAAAAGCGGTGCATTATTTTGAAAAAGCAATAGAAAATGAAAGTTATGTTAAAGATAGAAATCACGTTGGGCAAACATATTTTAAATTAGGAACATCCAATCTTTTTTTAGGAGAACATAAAAATGCCACCAAAGCTTATCTAAAAACGATTGACCTTTTTCAAGAAACAAAAGATACAGCAAATCTTATAAAAGTATATGATAATTTTGGAGTTTTGTATGGAAATATGAATAATTATAAAAAAGCAGAAGAATATAAAATTAAAACAATTGCCTTAGCTAAAATAATTAAAGACACCTTTTTAATAGCATCAGGTTCTTTAAATTTAGGAACTATATACGCTCAAACAAAACGTTTAGACAAAGCTTATGAACAATATATGATTGTAAAATCATTCTCTAAATCTTTAAAAAACGATAGAATTAATCATCACCTTTATAAAAATTTGGCACGTTATTATTCTGAAAAAAATAATATGACCGCTTGTTTAGAAAATGCGCTTATTGCGAAAAAATATTTAAGATATTCTAAAAGCAAGGTCGAAAAAGCATATTTCGATGCCTTTTTAGGAACAATATATCAAGAATTAAAACAATATGATAAAGCTGAAAAACACCTGTTAAGTTCTTTAAATGTCTCAGAAAAATTAAAAAGTGAAACCTTGCAGTTAAATAGTTTAAATCCATTAGCCGAAATTTTTGCATATAAAAAGGATTATAAAAAAGCATATAATTATTCGAAAAAATATTATAATCTAAACGAAAAAACTAGAAGTAAATCTAATAATAAAATAGTTACAGAATTAGATGCCAAATACCAAACCGAAAAAAAAGACAAAGAAATTGCAAAACAAAATTTACAACTACAACAACAACAAACACAAAACAACTATATGAAAGGCATTGCACTTTTCTTATTCATAGGCTCTATATTAACTTGGTTTTTGTTTCAGCAACGTCAAAAACGAAAAAATCAAGAAATAACAACCTTAAAAAGAGAACATCAAATAAAAACCCTAGAAACCTTAATAGAAGGCGAAGAGAAAGAACGCTTACGTATGGCAAAAGAATTACACGATGGTGTAAATGGCGATTTATCGGCTATTAAATTTAAATTATCCACTTTATTAGAAATGAATAACTCTGTAATTAAAGAAGCCATTACAATGATTGATAATTCGTGTAATCAAGTACGGGCAATTTCGCATAATTTAGTGCCACCATCTTTAGAAAACTTTAATCTGATAGAAGCTGTTGCCGAATATTGTCATAAAACAGACGATTCGCATACAGAAAAAATCACCTTTCAACACCTTGGTAATGAAATAGTAAAAATAACGAAAAAAGAAGAAATTAACCTATACAGAATCATACAAGAATTGGTGTCTAACAGTTTAAAACACGCCAAAGCAAGTCAAATAGATGTGCAAATAAGTTGCCAAAACAAAATACTGCAAATAACCGTAGAAGATAATGGTATTGGCTTTGATAAAAAACATAGTGCCAACAAAGGCATTGGCTTAAGTAACATACAATCTCGTATAGGCTACTTACAGGCTACTGTTGATTTTATTTCGAACAAACAAGGAACTTCGTATATTATTGAAATAGATAAAAATTAAAGTATGGAAACAACCAGACTCGCCATAACAGATGATCATAAAATGGTTTTACAAGGTATTAAAACAATGCTTAACGGTATTTGTGAAATAAATATTGTTGCTACTTATGAAAACGCAACCGAAACCCTTAAAAATATCGAAAAAGACCTACCAGATGTTTTGTTGTTGGATATTAATTTACCTGATATGAATGGTATTGATGTCTGCAAATTATTAGTAAAAAAATATTCGAATTTAAAAATTATAGCCTTAACTAATTTTGACGATATATCCTTTACCAAAAGGATGTTAAAAAATGGTGCTCACGGTTATTTATTAAAAAATACTGATAAGATCGAAATCTTAGAAGCCTTAAAAACGGTACTTTCTGGTGAATTATATATTCAAAAAGACATTCGCAGAAAATTACTAAATCAAACCAGTAAAAAAACAAACAACAATGGTTTAAAACCAAATTTAACACGTAGAGAGCAAGATGTCCTCCAAGCCATATCCGAAGAACTAACCACACAAGAAATTTCAGAAAAATTATTCATTAGTCCTAAAACAGTGGAAACACATCGTATGAATTTAATGAGTAAACTAGGTGCAAAAAACAGTGTTGGTATTATTAAAATTGCTATGGAAAAAGAGTTGTTGTAAGCGTTATTACTCGTAACTTTGCATTTTAATAATCACTATATGCAAAATATTTATATTTCCTACACATTTACAATAACACCAAGAGATCCAGCAACCGAAATACTAATTGCAGAGTTAGGTTATGCTGGTTTTGAATCTTTTGTCGAAAACGAAGAAGGCGTTATTGCGTACATTCAAAAAGAAGATTATAAAGATGCTATTTTAAACGATATCTTTATATTAACAAACGACGAATTTAAAATTGAGTTTATAAAAGAAGAAATAGAACAAGTAAATTGGAATGCCGAATGGGAAAAAAATTTCAATCCAATATTGATTGAAAACACCGTTTATATTAGAGCACCATTTCACGATAAACTACCAAGTATTAAATACGATATTGTAATAGAACCTAAAATGAGTTTTGGTACTGGCCATCATCAAACAACACACATGATGGTTAAACACTTGCTAAATTTAGATTTAAAAGACAAAACAGTTCTTGATATGGGTTGTGGTACTGGAGTCTTAGCTATTTTAGCTGAAATGAAAGGCGCAAAAAAATTAGATGCCATTGACATTGATAATTGGTGTTATTTAAATTCTATTGAAAACATAGATCGAAATAATTGCACCAAAATTTCTGTTTTTGAAGGCGATGCATCGCTGTTATTAAATAAAAAATACGACATAATTATTGCTAATATCAATAGAAATATTTTAATTAATGATATGAAAACTTATACCAATTCATTAAACGAACATGGTGTGATTTTACTTAGTGGCTTTTACCAAGAAGACATTCCACTTATAGATGCCGAAATTTCAAAATACGACTTAAAATTGCAAACCATCGAAGAAATGAAAAACTGGGTAGCGCTAAAATATCAATAAAATGACTTTATTTATTAACCAAGCTATAAATTTGATAAACGTAAAAATGGTACAAATTTTGCGATATTAAAAATATTATATACTTTAGCAGAACAATTAATAAAAATGAGTACAAAAGAAAAAATTCAAGAACAAGTTGATGTATCTATTTTAGAGCAAGAAGTTCCTCAATATGAAATTATTTTATTTGATGATGATTTTCATACATTTGATTACGTAATAGACTCTTTAATTGATGTTTGTGAGCATACTTTAATACAAGCGGAACAATGCACAATGTTAGTACATTACAAAGGTAAATGTGGTGTAAAAACAGGTGAATACAAAGAGTTGGAAACGAAATGCTCTCAGTTGTTAGAGCTTGGTTTAACAGCAGAGATTGTTTAAGCAGTAAAATAAAATTAAAATCATTTTTAAGTAACAGTGATTATCTACACAAAAAGACAATGTAAAAAATATATTGCTATCGCTTTGTTTTTTGTTATCATTATAAATAATAAATATAAAGGTAATAAAAGTCTTTTAAATCACGAAAAAATACATCTTCAGCAACAGCGAGAATTACTTTGGTTGCCTTTTTTTATATGGTATGCAGTCGAGTTTGTCATCAATTACTTTAAATATAAAAATTGGCACAGTGCGTATAAAAACATTTCTTTTGAAAAAGAAGCGTATTGTAATGAACATGATTTGAGTTATTTAAAAACCAGGAAGTACTTTAGCTTTGTAAAATATTTCTAATTTGATATTAAACCATAATGATGCAAGAGTAATTATTTTTATTTATGTAATGTTCTCATTAAAAAATTATCTAAGTCGAGCATTTGTTTGTATGCCATTTTTTTGCCGTATTGACCAATAAAATACATGGTAATCCAAATTATTGGTATTACAATAAGTATTCCTTTATAAATTTGATAGTCTTTATCCATACTCCATTTTACATAAAAAAGAACAAAATCAATAATGAAAATTAAGGCAAGAGCAAAATGAATAAACATAAAAAATGTCCAAACTTGAGGTTTTGGACCTAAAATTCCTTTCACAATTGTTTTATTCTCAATATTTTTAATAACTTCAATCTGTAATTGTGGTGACCAAAAATGACTTTCAACTTTTGGCACATCTAAAAAAATTAAATTACCCGATTGTTTAGAGCAATATTTACATTCCACATCATTTATATTGTCTTTAAACTTTTGAAGAATATCTTCTTGCGACTCATTAAATTCCATTTTAAAACGAGGTTTTAATAAAATTTTATTAATTTCTTCGCCGTGAATTGGTTTATTCATATAAGTAAATTTTAATTGAATTAGCGTATAAAAAAATCAAACTGCCAATAGTTTGGGTTAAATATATAAAAAATAGAATAAATTAGATGTTGTTTTTTTGATAAAACATGTAGTATGTGAATTGTTACGACTTGTAATTTTTTTATAAGCCTTATAAATACTTGATTTATTAGTAAGTTGCTCTTTTTTAACAAAGATTTAATACAAAAGGCTAAAATCAAATCAAGTTAGTAATATACTTTTGTTTTTAGTTTTAATAATTCATTTATTAATATTACTTTTGCAGAATGAAACGTTCGTAACGAATAGTTTGATGTTTGTTAGGTAATTATAATCAATATGATAAATTCCTAATTTAAAAATAGAAGCGAGTACATGAAAAAAAATATTTTCTTATTAATAGTAGTCATCGTGTTATCATCTTGTACAGGATACAATAAGGTGTTAAATAAAGGCGATGTAAAAACGCAATATAAATTAGCTCAAGAATTGTTTGAGCAAGAGAAGTACTCTAAGGCAATAACGTTATTCGAAAAAGTAGCGCCATCTTTTATAAATAAGCCACAATTACAGCGCTTAAGATATATGAATGCGATTGCAAATTATAAAATGAAAGATTATGAAGTTGCTTCATATCATTTTAATCGCTTTATCACAAACTATCCACAAAGTACAAAAATAGAAGAAGTCTATTATTTAAATGCGCAAAGTTTGTTTAAACAATCTCCAAGATCAAGTTTAGATCAAGAGCAATACACAATGAAAGCATTAGATGCTTTACAAACTTTTTTAGACAGATATCCAGATTCTAAATATACCAAAAGTGTAAATAATCAATACAAAGAATTGGTTAGTAAGTTGAATAAAAAAGCCTACGATATTGCTTATTTATATTACAAAACAGGTAGGTATAAAGCAGCTATTGTAGCATTTGATAATTATATTTCAGACTATTTAGGGTCAAAATATAAAGAAGACGCTTTGTTTCATAAATTCAAATCAGCCTATTTTCTTGGGATGAAAAGTATTGAATATAAAAAATTAAAACGTTTGCAAGATGCTAAAAAAGCTCAAAAACGTTATTTAAAATATTACCCAGATTCTAAATACACAAAAGAATCTAATGATTTGTTAGAAAACATCAATAAAGAAATAGAAATTATAAACGCTCAGACTACCACTGAAAAATAAAAATATAATTATGGATTACAAAAATTCAGAAGCAGCAGATTCAACAATAACGTATAATAAAAATAACATTTCAGCACCAACTGAAAATATTTATGAAGCTATAGCAATTATTGCTAAAAGAGCTACTCAAATAAATGGTGATTTACGTGCAGAATTAGTTGAAAAATTAGAAGAATTTGCTACTTATAACGATAGTTTAGAAGAAGTTTTTGAAAACAAAGAACAAATTGAAGTTTCTAAATTTTACGAACGTTTACCTAAACCAACTGCATTAGCAGTTGAAGAATGGTTAAACGGTAAAGTTTATTTTAGAAACCCAGAAGATACTCAAAGCGAAGAATAATGTCAATATTAAGTGGTAAAAAAGTACTACTTGGTATAAGTGGTGGAATTGCTGCTTACAAAACGGCAACTTTAGTAAGGTGTTTTGTAAAAGCAGGCGCAGAAGTCAGAGTAGTAATGACTCCTGCATCTAAAGATTTCATAACTCCTTTAACATTATCAACACTTTCTAAAAACCCTGTTTACTCTTCTTTTTTTGATAATGACAATCAAAATAAAGTTTGGAATAATCACGTAGATTTAGGTTTGTGGGCAGATTTAATGCTTGTAGCGCCTGCAACAGCAAACACCTTGTCAAAAATGGCTAATGGTATAAGCGATAATTTTTTATTGGCTTGCTATTTGTCTGCAAAATGCCCAATTTATTTTGCACCAGCAATGGATTTGGATATGTATAAACATACATCTACAAAAAAAAGCATTGCTAAACTGCAAAGTTTTAGTAACAATATGATTCCTGCTGAAAGTGGTGAGTTAGCAAGTGGTTTAGTTGGCGAAGGCAGAATGGCTGAGCCAGAGAATATAGTAGCCTTTATTGAAAATGACATACTGTCTAAATTACCATTAAAAAATAAAACTGTTTTATTAACTGCAGGTCCAACATACGAATCAATCGACCCTGTACGTTTTATCGGTAATCGATCAACAGGTAAAATGGGCTATGCATTGGCAAATACAGCAGCAAGTTTAGGCGCTAAGGTTATTTTAATATCTGGACCTTCTTTTGAAAAAGTTAACAATTCATCTATTGATATTATTAAAGTAGAAAGCGCCGATGAAATGTATAATGCAGTTCATCAATATTACGATGATGTTAATATTGCTATTGCTACCGCAGCAGTGTCTGATTATAAACCCGAAAGTGTTGTTGACAGAAAAATAAAAAAGAAAGATGCAAAATTACAAATAGATTTAATACCTACTAAAGATATATTAGCGTCAATGGGTAAGACTAAAAAAAATCAATTTTTAGTAGGTTTTGCTTTAGAAACTAACGATGAGTTGGTAAATGCACAAAGTAAATTAAAGCGAAAGAATTTAGATATGATTGTACTTAATTCCTTACAAGATAAAGGCGCAGGCTTTGCAACTCTAACGAATAAAATTACGATAATTGATAAAAATAATTCAATAAAAGAATTTGAATTAAAATCTAAAGAAGCAGTTGCCAAAGATATTTTTGATAGTATATTAAATAAATGTAATATAAAATAGTTCGATTCGTTATAATAAATACTACATTTGAAAAAGTTAACAAAATACAATATGCAAAAACTTATATTTATATGCCTGTTTTTTTTAGGATGGAATTATGTTAATTCACAAGAACTAAATTGCAATGTTACTGTTGTTTCAAGTCAAATTTCAGGCTCGAATAAGCAAGTTTTTAGCACTTTAGAAAAAGCAGTGAGCGATTTTATGAATAATAATAAATGGACAAAAATTGCTTATAAAAAACAAGAAAAAGTACAATGTGCTTTGATAATAAATATTACAGAGCAGTCAGGATCTAATGATTTTAGTGGTAGTATTCAATTACAGGTTGTTAGACCGGTTTTCGACTCTACGTATCAAACACCAATACTTAATTATAAAGATGATGATGTAAGCTTTACTTACGAAGAATTTCAACCCTTACTTTATAATGAAACAAATTACGAGTCTAATTTAACATCGTTATTGTCATTTTACGCTTATGTAATTTTAGGTTTTGATTCAGATAGTTTTGCAGAAAAAGGCGGCGATAAATATTTTAAAAAAGCCGAATCTATTGTTGCTATTGCTCAACAAGGCGGCAAAAAAGGTTGGAGTTCATTAAGTGGAAAGAAATCAAGATTTGGACTTATTGATCAAATGTTAGATAATGCCTTTAGTGTTTATAGAAATATGTTATATAATTATCATATTAAAGGTTTAGATTTGATGTTTAAAGATAAAGAATTAGCAAAAAAAAACATGGCTAAATCAATTATTAGTTTGCGTAGTATTTATTCAAGTAGACCATCATCTTTGTTATTACGATTATTTTCAGACACAAAAACAGAAGAAATTAAATCAGTTTTTAAAGATGGACCAAAAATCGATACAGTTGATTTAAAAGAAATGTTAATGAGATTTATTCCTGCTAACAATGAAAGTTGGAACGCTATTAAATAATTAATAATAAAGGTTAATACAATGCTTTTAAGTCTTGCTATAAAGAATTTTGCACTAA
>JALSLZ010000099.1 GCA_026988075.1 Flavobacteriaceae bacterium | reverse complement strand
AAACAATAAGATGATAAAAATTGAAAAATTACACAAGTCATATCCAATAGGAAAAAAAGATTTTTTACATGTATTAAAAGGAATTGATTTGCATATTAAAGAAGGTGAATTTGTTTCAATAATGGGGTCTTCAGGTTCAGGAAAATCAACTTTAATGAACATTGTTGGCTTATTAGATCATCATGACGAAGGTAATTACGTTTTAAATGGACAAAAAATAAAAGCGTTAAATGAAAACGATGCCGCAGTTTTACGTAATAAATTTTTAGGATTTGTATTTCAATCATTTAATTTAATTTCGTATAAAACAGCATTAGAAAACGTTGCTTTGCCATTATATTATCAAGGTATTTCCAGAAAAGAACGTCAAAAAACAGCATTAGAATATTTAGAAAAAGTAGGTTTAAAAGATTGGGCAAATCATCATCCAAACGAACTTTCTGGCGGTCAAAAACAACGCGTTGCAATAGCAAGAGCTTTAGTAGCTAAACCCAAAGTTATTTTAGCAGATGAACCAACAGGTGCATTAGATTCTACTACAACCGATTCGGTTATGGATTTGCTTAAGGATATTAATAAAGAAGGTATGACCGTTTTTGTAATTACCCATGAAGAAGAAGTTGCCGAGCAAACAAAACGAATTATTCGTTTAAAAGATGGACAAATTATTAGTGACGAACTAACAGGTAATTAATCATTTAAATAATAACATGCAAAATATAAAATTATGTTTGATTTAGACCGTTGGAGAGAAATATTTCAAGCAATGAGTAAGAACAAGTTGCGAACCGTACTTACTGGTTTTACGGTCTCGTTTGCTATTTTACTTTTTACCTTACTATTTGGCATTGGTAAAGGTTTACAAAATACATTTAAAAAACAATTTGCAGATGGTGCCGAAAATGCAATATTTATTATGCCAGGACAAACAACAAAAGCTTTTAAAGGAAATCAGGTAGGTAAAAAAATACAATTTAAAAATGATGATTATGTAGCTATTGTTGATAAATACGAAGACAATATTGAATATATATCTAAACGTGTATATTCAAATGTAAAAGCAATTTATAATGGCGAATCAAATAATTATACAGTAAGAGCTGTTAATCCAAATCATACCTATATAGAAAAAACAATTGTATATAAAGGTCGTTTTTTATCACAGTTTGATTTAAATAAAAAATCAAAAGTTATCGTTATTGGTAGATTAGTTGAAAAAGATTTGTTTGGTAAACACTCAGCGTTGAATAAAAATATTGCTTTAAACGGAATTAACTTTAAAGTAATTGGTGTTTTTAAAGATGAAGGTGGCGATTGGGAAGAACGTGTTATTAATATGCCAATTACAACAGCACAAGCACTTTATGGTAATAACGATCACTTAGACCAAATTGTAATGAACTATAATTCAAAACTAAGCATAGACGAAGCTTTAAATTTTTCAAATAATATGCTTAAATTTTTAAAGCGTAAACATCAAGTATCACCAAAAGATCAAGGAGCTATACGTGTTCATAATGTTGCAGAATCTAAAAATGATGTAAATAATTTTATGATTTATTTAAACGGAATTGTTTTATTTATTGGTTTTGGAACTTTATTAGCTGGTATTATAGGTATTAGTAATATTATGATTTATGTAGTTAAAGAAAGAACCAAAGAATTAGGTATTCGAAAAGCTTTAGGAGCAAAGCCAAAACAAATTATAGGTATGATTATGCAAGAATCAATTTTAATAACTGCTTTGTCTGGTTATGCTGGTTTGCTACTTGGTATGGGTATTTTAAAATGGTTTGGACCAGAGTTAGAGGTTTATTTTATTGTAAACCCTTCGGTAAGTAAAGGTATTGTTATCGGTGCAACTGTAGTATTAGTAATAGCAGGTACAATTGCAGGTTATGTTCCCGCAAAAAGAGCCGCAAGAGTTAAACCAATTGAAGCATTAAACGCAGACTAAATTATGTTAAAATTCATATTTGATATTGATACTTGGCAAGAAATTTTTGGAAGTATTCGGAAAAACAAACTACGTACAGGTATTACGATTGTTGGTGTAATGTGGGGCTTGTTTTTATTAGTTTCTTTGTTAGGAGCAGCAAGAGGAATTGAAAATAAATTCAATAGTATGTTTGGTAATTTAGCGACCAATAGTATGTTTGTTTGGACGCAACAAACAGGAACTGCTTTTAAAGGTTTTCAAAAAGGGCGAAGAGTACAGTTAAAATACTCAGATGTTAATACACTTATTAAAAATGTTAAAGGTGTTAAAAAAGTTGTACCAAGAAACCGTAGGCAAAGTCAAGTAATTCGAGGTTTAAAAGTTATATCTACAGGTGTTTATGGCGATTATCCATCTTTAAACGAAGTGCAAAAAAAGAGTTTGGTTTACGGAAGATTTATTAATGAAAATGATATTAAAGATAGAAAAAAGGTTTGTGTAATTAAAGAAGATTTATACAAACAGCTATTTGAGAAAAAAGAAAACCCGATAGGAAAATATATAAAAATAAACGATATAAGTTATCAAGTTATTGGTATGTACTCTCAAAAATTTGGCGGTGGCGGACCACAAGGAGATGTGCATATTCCTTTTACTACATTTCAGCAAACATATAATACAGGCGATAATATTGGTTGGATGATGATTATTGGTCAGAATGATACTGATATAGCACAAATGCAAGAAGATGTTAAATTACTTTTAAAAACTTTACATAAAGTACATCCTGATGATTCACGTGCATTTGGAAGCTTTAATCTTGCTGCTGAATTTAAAAAAATGACAGGTTTTTTAACAGGTATGCAATTTTTAACATGGTTTGTTGGTGTGGCAACATTAATTGCTGGTGTTTTTGCTATTGGTAATATATTATTAATTACAGTAAAAGAACGTACCAAAGAAATAGGTATACGTAGAGCAATTGGAGCAAGACCTATAGAAATTAAGCGTCAGATAGTTTTAGAGTCCGTTTTTTTAACAACAGTGGCAGGTTCATTGGGTATTATTTTTGGAGGTTTGTTATTAATGCTTCTTGATAGTACTGCAGGAAAAGGTCCAGATTCAGCTTTACTAAACCCAACAGTTAATATACCAGTTGTCTTATTAGCTTATGCTTTATTGGTGATTTTAGGCACATTAATAGGTTTAATTCCTGCAAGTATTGCAACGAGTATAAAGCCAATTGAAGCTTTAAGCGATGAGTAGTTTTAGAATAAAAATAATAAATTAAAAGTGAAATTTTTTACAAGTCAAATGTAAAATAAAGATAGTAAATTCAATAAAAGTCTATTCGTATTAAAAAATACAGATAGCACAATTAACTAAAATAAAAGAATAAATAAATTAAAAAATAAAACAGAATCATGAAAAAAGTATTGTTTGCAGTAATTGCCATTTCCTTAATTGGGATTTTGGTTTGGTTTGGAAAGAAAAATAATAAAGCGGCTGAATTTTTTGAAACAGAAACGGCATTTAAAGCTAATATTGTAAGAGAATCGGTTGCTACTGGTACTGTTGTGCCTTTAGAAGAAGTTGAAATTAAACCACAAGTTTCAGGTATTATCGATAAAATATTTGTAAAAGAAGGTCAAAAAGTAAAGGTTGGCGATTTAATTGCTAAAGTTAGAGTTGTGCCAAATGTGCAAGCTTTAAATAGCGCATCTGGTAGAGTTAAAACGGCTAAATTAAGACGTAATAATGCAAAAGTTTCTTTTGAAAGAACAAAAAAATTATATAACAAAGGTGTTATTCCAAGAACAGAATATGAATCAAGCGAGTTAACTTATAATACTGCAAGTCAAGATTATAATGATGCCTTAAATAATCAACAAATTATAAAAAAAGGATCAACTATGGGTTCAGGTACAACGGCAAATACCAATATTAGATCAACTATTAATGGCACAATTTTAGAAATTCCGGTAAGAAAAGGAAAACAAGTAATCGAATCGAATACATTTAATGCAGGTACAACAATTGCAACTATTGCAGATATGAATGTGATGATTTTTGAAGGTAAAGTTGATGAAGCTGAAGTTGGTAAATTGGTAAAAGGAACAGCAATAGATATTTCTCTTGGCGCAATACAAGATAAAAAATTTCCAGCTGTACTAACATTTATTGCTCCTAAAGGTAATGAAGTTAATGGAGCAGTTCAGTTTAAAATTAAAGCTGATGTAACCTTAGATGATAAATTTTTTATTAGAGCTGGTTATAGCGCCAACGCAAATATTGTGTTAGAAAAAAAGGATAGTATTTTATCAATTAGAGAGGCGCTTTTACGTTTTGACAAAAAAACTGATGATCCGTATGTAGATGTGAAAACTGGAGATCAAGAATTTGAGCGTAGAGATGTAAAATTAGGAATTTCAGATGGTGTAAATGTTGAAATTTTGGATGGTGTAACTAAAGAAGATGAAATTAAAATTTGGAATAAAGCCAAAAAAGATGGCGATAAAAAAGAAGATAAATAGTATAATATATTGTTGAACTCAGGTTGCTATTAAAGAAGTAAAAAAACCGATTCAAATTATTTTGAATCGGTTTTTTTATACACCTAATATTGATCAAAATTAGTTCTTTTTTCTAAAAATTTTAAAGTTTAATAAATTTCTTAGTAAAATTTTTATTTTCTCCTTTGATATTTAAGAAATAAATTCCTTTAGGAAGCATACTTACATTGATTGGTGTTTGATTGCTTATTTTTCCTTGTAAAAGATGTTTACCTAAAACGGAATAAACGGTGTAGTTTTGCTCATTTTCTAAACCATTTACCGTGATAAAATCTGTTGTTGAGTTTGGATAAATGGCAATAGTATTTAAATTTGTATCTTGAACAGACACTGTGTTTTGCGTAAATTTTGAAATACCAGAATAGTATTCGGTTATATAAATATCGTTACCATCAAAAACAAAACCTAATGGAACACCTAAATCAATTACTACATCGGTTTTTGTTGGAGGAAATGCATCCGTAATATCAATTTTAATCAATTTTGGCGCTCCAAGAACTTGCATATAATACATCTCATTACCTATAAAACGAATTTTACCTAATACAGAATCTCCAATAACTACCGTAGTTATTGCTGGTGTAGTATCGGTTACATTTATTTTATGAATACCATCATCTCCATTATAAGCACCACTAATATATAATTCATCACCATTAAAAGCAATACTTGCAGGTCCTGATAAACCCGTAAACACATCGGTTGCTGTAGTAGGAAAAGTATCGTTTAAATTTAATTTTATAATTTTACCTGTATCAAAAGTAGATATATATAAATAATTATTGCGAATAGCTAAACCGTTACAACGCTGTATGCCTGAGATTACTTGTGTAATTGTATGATTGGTATCTGTAATGTCGGTTACAAAAACATTTCCTCCTAAATCGCTATAATAAAGCATATTGCCTTCTAATAACATTCCGTATGGATTAGAAGGTGAAACATTATCCATAAATACAGTTGCTGTTGGTGTAGTTGCTGTTATGTCAACAGTATAAATAATATTTTCTGCATCTGTTGTTCCTTGTTGCATAAAGTATAACGTGTTGTCTTTTATTTGTAATCCAACTTGATATACAAGTCCTGTTACAAAAGGAGTTGCGGTTTGTGCTGCTAAGTTAAGTGTAATAAATGCTATTATTAAAAGTAATTTTGTTTTCATTTTTATGAGTTTTTTGTTCTATTTATTAATTAGTGTTTAAATATTAGAGAAGTAAACATCTTTTAAAAGAAAAAACGAATTGAAGTTAATTCAATTCATTTTTGGTTTATATTTATACGATGAATCAAAGTCATTATAAGAGTTTTATTATTCTATTGTAAATATCAAAGGAATTCTTGAAGGTCTTCTACGTAACATTTCATTAAATTCAGGATTTATGGCTTTTACATTAAAAATAATTTTGTAATTTCCTTTTGGTAATTCATTAAATAAATCACCTGGAAAGAAAAGATTGCTAGGGAAAAACAAATCGCCAGGAAATAAAGTTTTTTCTAATTTGTCAGTAGTAAAAACAGTTTTCTTATTATTTAAAATTAAGGAATAACTTACCTGTAATTCAATGCCTTCTTTATTAATAATTTCAGGAAAATCGCCTTTATGAATAATTTTAATGTTAGCTATTTTACCTTTGCTTAAGCGTTTAAAAAGTGCTTTGTTGCCTTTTTCTTGTACCTCATAAACCGAATTTTCAAAATTTGTTTCTATGTTTATTTGTGCAAAGCTAATGCTACAAATTAAGGTTATTAGGATTGTAATTGTTTTCATACTTATTTATATTTAGTTAAATCTATTGCGTTTATTCTATTTTGAAACGTTGGATATTGTGTATCGAGTAACGGAAAAGTCAAGGTTATAAAGTCGTTTAAATATTTAAAATCCGTTACCGTTACACGTTCACATACTTTATTGGTATGGCTTTTAGCATATTTTCGGATATAACGTGCCATATCTTTTGCCCAATATTCTAATCGGTTGGTTACTAATTCTGCTTGTTTTTTGTTGTTTTTTCTTGCCCAAGCACGAATAATTTTTAATTGTGGTCTTAATCTATCCAGCTCATCTGGAAATTTTAATAGTTTTTCTACATCAAACCCTTTAGGGCAAGTGTAGGTTTTGTTTTGTGCATTTGTACTTAATGCAAGTAGTAATACGATTGCTACTGTGATAAATTTTTTCATATTATTTTCAGGTTTAGAATAAAGATGTTACTGCAGATTTTCCCATATTATAGATTTTCATTACAGCAGAAATACATTCGTTTAGTCCATATTTTGCATCATTATATATGGCACTTGCTAACTGGTTTGCTTTTAAATTGTAAACTTTATATAAGTTATAAGCCGTTTTATATGCATTAAAATGTAGTATGTCATTGCCTATTTTAGCAACCGTTTTATATGAACTATTGTAATTGTTTTTCAATACTTTAAAAATAAAATCGGCTTGTAAATTGGCTTTTTGCATTACTTTAGCAGCAGTATAACCATCAATAGAAAATACTTTTCTTAAGACATTTCCTATTTGCGAAATACTATAATTGTTACTTTTTAGTAGTTTAATAATAGCGTCTTGTCTTAAACTATAATCGTTTTCTAAACTTCTTGCAATATCATTAACATTATAATTTGCTGTTTTTGCTATCTTTAATAAGGTATTTGCATTGGTATTATATCTATTTTTAATTGCTGTTAAAACAGAACTCACTTTATAATTGCTATACTTAAATGCGTTTAGCATTTCTTGCGAACTAAGTTGATAGTGTTTTTTTACAAAAGCAACAATAATATCTGTATTTTGAAATCCTTTTGTTTTTAAACTTTCAATGGTTTTCTTGGCAGATTTTCCTAATTTTTTTTGTGCACGTATAAATGCTTCTGCTTCTTTATTGGTTTTTATAATGCCATTGAAATTAGAGGCAGTTGTAGTTTTGCTATTTTTTAAAACAGGTGCTTTGGTGCTTTTAAGTGTTCCTGTCCAACTTCCGCCAAGTGTGTTGTTTCCCCAAGCCCATTTTCCTGTAAATTTTCCGTCAGTAAGTATCCATTGTAATTTACCTTTTTTGCTTCCGTTAGTAAATTCTCCTGAAACCAAATTGCCTTTCATTGTAGCTTTTATAGTTCCTACATTTTTATAATCGCCATAGACACGAGAGCCGTTTTGTTTTAAACGCAATTCGCCAAAACTTGAACTCCAAGTTCCTTGCATATTGGTAGTTGCTATTGTATTCTTTTTTGCTAGATAAAAGGATTTATCTGGCTTTCCACTGCAAGAACAGTATTTTCCAGCAAAATTTTCGCCACTTATAACATCATAATATCGCTGTGCTTCTAGTTTGTATATTTTTCTGTTATATCGAAAATATCCAGTAACTTTATTTCCTTTTATGGTAATGTTTAGATTTCCACCATCGTTTAGGTTACCTGTTATTTTATTTCCATTTTTGGTTAAAGTCAGGTTTTCTTTATGGTTGTCGTCTATTAAATTTAGTGTCCACAAACGAGTTTGTGCTTGGGTATTTAAACCTATTAATAGTGTTGTAATTATTGTAATTAATTTTCTCATTTTTGGTTTTATTTTGGGTTATTAAAACATTTTCTCAATAATGTAATTACTCATTTTAATAGTAATTGGTGTTTCAGAAAGCCTGACTACTTTCATTTCAGATTGCTTTTTACCGTTATCAAACATAGTCATTTTCATTACATAACCTTTTCCATTATTAAGTAATGATGCAGTATTTGACTTTTTGTTGCCAAACATTTTATTTATTCCGCTTAAGTAATCTTGATAGTCAAATTTTACATTTGGAGCAAGCCACGCGTCTATTTTTGAATCTTGATCGGTAATAATGTATTGGTAACAACTATAACCATTTATTTTTTTTGATTTACCTGTTTTTACCATTTTCGCTGTGTCTTTTTGCGAGGTGTTGTTTTTATTTGACATTCTTTTCATAAACGATAAAGACATCACTTTTGCAGTTTTAGATTTTGAATCAAACATAATGGCTGCTTCATTATCAAAATCACTAATAATAGTGTTTTTAGGATTCTCTATTTCTATCATTATGACATTTTTTCCGTACGATTGGAGTATTTGTATAGGTTCTTTATTTCTTTTTGTATAATCTATAATTTGTATTGTTGCTTTTATATTAAATGTATATGTGTTTTTTGTTGTTATTTCTTTGCCACTCATTATATCACTTAACATACCATTAATCACTTGCTGTGAATCTTGTTCTGCTTCATTAGTATTGTCCGATTTTTCTCTGTCTATTTCATTTTCTACTTTGTCAAATGCTTTATCAATTTCATTGTTTATTTTTTGTTCTGCTTTTTGTTGTGCCTTTTGATGTGCTCTGCGTTGAGCTCTTCGATGTGCTTCTTTAGCTATTTTTTGATTTGTTCTTTGTATATTTCTTAAAAATTGAGCTTCAGTATTAGTACTTATTAGTAAAAGCAAAAAAAGCATTGTAACTATTTTAAATTTTGATTTCATAAATTTGGTTTTTTAGCGATTTATTTATTAGTGATTTTAATTTTAAAAAGTAAACATCATTTTAAAAAATTAAAAACAAAGAGTTTTACATTGTAAAACTCTTTGTTTTAATGGAATTTATAGTACTTGAGTAGTTACTGTGATATCAAAATCAATAGTTATTGACATTGTATATGCTTCTATTTGTGAAATGCCAGAGTAAATAATGTCAACTTGATTTGAGTTTTTTAATTTGTTAGCAATAACATTTAATTTGTCTGTATTTGATAATTTCTAAATTTAAAAAGTAAACACGATTATAAAATAGGCGAGTATTATTTTAGTTACTCGCCCAAATAAAAACAACTTACTTATATTTTTATAAATTTTGTATTTAATATATTTCCATTTTCAAGTTGTGCTTTTATAAACAAAACTGTACCTTGATTTATATTGGTTGGAATAATAATTTTAGATTGGTTTGGTTTAATATCAATAATAATTTTTCCTAATACATCGTAAGCTTTTAATCGTGTTATGATACTTGAATTTTGGGTTTTTACCAATATTTCTCTTTCAGTTTGGTTGGTTACAATTAATTTTTCTTTTTGAAGACTGTTTTCATCAGTATTTAAAGCATTTCTGTTAAAAACTAATTCAAAACGATTGGTAAAACTTCCTGTTTCAGAAACTGAAAAATCATAATCTGCTAATTCCAAATCATGAATTATATTTAGTAAATTATCTTTTAAATAAATACTTACGTTATTAAAATTTTCAATATTATCAATACTTATTTTTAAGTTTTGTACGTTTTCGTTAATAACATCAAAAGCTAACGGAACAACATCATTTTCAGATAAAATTGGCAATGCTTGTATAGCATATAAAGCATCGTTTTCTCCTTGAGAGTAAAATGAAATTGGGTTGCCTGCATTAAATCTTACAGCGTCGTATTTTGGGTCAAAAGCGGTAGTACCTTCGTTAGAAGAATTAATTAATATTTGACTAAACAAACCGTTTTCATTAGTTAAGTTAAGCCAAATTCGATTTCTTAAATCTTTTTCGGGTCTTCTAAAATCGGTATTTTGATTTGTAACTCTAAGTGAGTTGTTAAACACTAAGTTTCCAGGACCAACTGCATCTACAAAAAAGCCTTGACCAGATGCTATAAAACCAGATGGAGCTGCCGATCCTGAGCCAGAAGCAATTCCGCCTGAGCTATTCCAAACAGCATAATCATCTCCAGAATAATCACTTCCATCTGCTAATAATGTAGAATTGTGTGTCCAAAAATAAAAAGCATTTGCATTTGCATTGTTGTTTAATAGTAATGTTGCATTAATGGCTGACGGATATGGATTACCAACTAAACTATTATCATCATCAATTCCTCCAGCATTATAAGTTAAAGGGTAAGAATAAATTCCGTTATTAAACGCACCATCAAAATCGGCAAAACCAATTTGAGGATATTGTCCTGTATCTGGCGCAGCTTTTATAGGGTAACCAACAGCAGGTATCATTGTATCGTTTACATTAATTAAATACCAATCTTGTGTAGCTTCATTAAAACGCCAACGTCTATTGTCTGCAAAAATATTAAATACATTTAAATCTTGATTTTGAACAGGCGAAGAAAAAAATGTAAAACGGTCTTCATCTAATAAAAGGGTTGTTTCTAATAAGGTCGTAAAAACACCACTACCTGTTACAGTAGCATCATTATTATCTTGAACAAACGAACCTTGGTGTAAAATGTTAACATCACCATTATTAATAAAGTCATTTACTACATGTGCATATTGATTTGTGTTTACGGTTAAGAAACCATTTGTTCTAACAACACAAGAACAGGCTGTTAGATTACCATTTATGGAAGTGTCGTAAAAATTATTAATAGCTACTTGTGTAGTATTATTAGGTACACCATTAGACCAAACTGCACCATTCCAAGCAGTAATCATTCTATTACATAACGGATTTTGAAAATATTCTCCACGAGAATAACCATCGCCATTTCCTCCATTAAATAATATGGCTAAATCTAAATTAAGTAAGGTAGTTTGAGCAAATAAATTTTGAGCATAACCATCGCCATTATTACCTGTATACAAAGAGGCTAAATCTAAATTAAGTAAGGTAGTTTGAGCAAATAAATTTTGAGCATAACCATCGCCATTATTACCTGTATACAAAGAGGTTAAATCTAAATTAAGTAAGGTGGTTTGAGCAAATAAATTTTGAGCATAACCATCGCCATTATTACCTGTATATAAAGAGGTTAAATCTAAATTAAGTAAGGTAGTTTGAGCAAATAAATTTTGAGCATAACCATCGCCATTATTACCTGTATACAAAGAGGTTAAATCTAAATTAAGTAAGGTAGTTTGAGCAAATAAATTTTGAGCATAACCATCGCCATTGCTACCAGTATATAAAGAGCTTAAATCTAAATTAAGTAAGGTAGTTTGTGCAAATAAATCTTGAGCATAACCATCGCCATTTCCACCAACATATAATTGTGAAATATTGGTATTGTTAAGCGTTATATTTGCTAATAAATCATCTGAATAACCATCGCCATTATTGCCAAAATACAACAAGCTCACATCTGTATTGTTAAGCGTTGTTTCTGCTTTTATTAATTTAGAATAGCCATCGCCATTTCCGCCATTAAATTGAGCGTAATTAAAAAGCCATAAAATATTTAAAAGGTATGTGAAAAATATTTTTTTTTTCATCTGTATATTTTTATTTATTAGAAACAACACTTAAAACCCGTCATCTATTATTTTATTAAGTATTAAAATTAGACCTACTTGTTTTTATAAATACTATGGTGCTGTTCTTACTGCTCTAATACCGATACGATTATTTCCATCGGGTATTGCTGATGCGCCATCAAACCTATCAGAGACTCTAATGTATTCAAAACCATTTATAAAACTTCCTCCTTTAAAACCATAACCATTACCAGTAACATTATTTGGGTAGTTTAGAGTAGTTCCGTTAGCCGTTGTCGGGCTTATGATGCCATTACCATGAAATCCTGTAAAGTTTCTACCTTGTACAGTACCTACAGTAATACAACGTTCGTATAAATTACCAGTTAATTCCATAACACCATAATAACTTCCACCAGTTTCTTGTCTGGTTTTATTGGTTGCACTACTTGCAAAAATACCATTTCTTACAGGACCATTTATAGCACCATTTGAGTTACTATATATTGCATTACCTATATTTTGTGGTAAATTATTGATGCTTTCATTAGGTTGGCCAGTATTAATTAAAGCGTAATTGTCTAACGCTGTAATGCTTGCATTTCCCCAAGCAAATTCACCAGGTTTTGGTAGAATTGGGCCACGACAAGCTTTTTCATATTCTAATTCGGTCATTGGTCGTAAACCAGACCAATCTAAATAAGCATTCATATCTATCTGCTGTGCTTGTATAACTTAAAGCACGATCTGGAGCAGTAGTAGTTGCATCAGCAGTACCGCCAGACCAAACAATAGTGTTACGACTAAGAGCACCATTAAAATTTTTATGATTAGCATCGGTTAAATCTCTATTATTTTTTTGAATTTCGGTTAAACTGTTAAAAAAACCCAACCATTGTGATTCTGTAACCTCATATTTCATACAATAAAAATCGTTAAAACCTTTTGGGTATGAAGCTGCTAATGTTCCTAAATGATCACCACCATTGCCATTGTCACTTGTATAATATAAATTACCACTACTATTTGCAATAGTTAATGCGTTTTCTGAAGTTATTTGAAATGAACTAGAAGTACCAAAACCACCTGCATAGAATTTGTTTGCTTCAGTACCATTGGTTCCGCCAACATAAAATGCACCTTGTGGTATATAAACCATCTCTATAGCGAATACTTGTACATCAATAATGTCGTCTGTAGATGTTGAGCCAAAATTCCAACGTAATTGAATATTCTGAAGATTCATATTTCCAGATCCGTCAGCATCTCTATAAATAAAAGCACCCATACCATCTGAGGTAACATCTAAGGTGTTACCAGCAGGAACTGTAGAATTTGCTTGTGAAATTGAAGCATGTTTCCAAGAGCCATTATTTTTTCTAAATTTAATAAAAACCCAAGCAGCATCGTAGTTTGAAGGACCAGAACTAATACGCCAAGAGTTTTGCCAACCCAAGTCAAATTCTACATGAACCCAACTACTTCCTTGGTTTAAATTTTCTAAAGAAATGTTGCTAACAGTAATGTTGTTGGCTTTACTTGTTAATATTGCTAATGCAATTAATAGTGCAAAAATTATTTTTTTCATTTTATTAGTATTTTAATTGATTATATTAGTTTGTGTTATTCTTTTATGAAAAACGGATATACAAATTAAAGATATTTGTTTCGTTATTAGTATAATAAATGTATAATTGGTAGTATTTACTTTATAATTGGTATGAATAGCATTACATTTGGTTTTATAACCATTAATGATTACATTCCAGAAAAGTAAACCTTAAATAAGAAAAAAAAAGTATTTTTGTAAAAATGTTTACTTTAATAA
This sequence comes from Flavobacteriaceae bacterium, assembly GCA_026988075.1. GTDB lineage: Bacteria > Bacteroidota > Bacteroidia > Flavobacteriales > Flavobacteriaceae > S010-17. Next base: position 3,602 of record JALSLZ010000099.1, on the reverse strand, counting down.
AGCCATTACATAAATGAATAAGAACAAGGCAATTTTACTTTTAAAAAAAGGAGATAAAGCTATTTTAAAAACTATTTATTTAGACAATAAATTAGCTTTTTTAAAGTATGCATATCGCTTTTCTTTATCGGAAGAAGATTTAGTTGACATTTATCAAGATGCAATTATTGCTTTGTATGATAATGCATTGAATGGTAAATTAAGTAATATTAAATGTTCGTTAAAAACCTATTTGTTTAGTATTGGTAAAAATATGATTTTTGAGCATTTACGAAAGCAAAAAAAAGCAATAACACTTAATACAGGTGTGTTACAAGATAAATACAATGAAGAAGTAAATTATGATGATTCAGTATTAACTAATAATCAAATATCACTTCAAAGAGGCTTTAAAAAATTAGGAGAACAATGTAAAAAAGTGTTGACTTTGTTTTATTATCAAGGCTATACTTTAGACGAAATTACAACAATATTAAATTATTCAAAAAAAGACGTGGTTAAAAGTCAAAAATCAAGATGTATGGCAAAATTAAAATCACTAATTAATAACTAATGGATACGGAACAACTTATGCAAAAATATTTTAATAATACCATAAATCAAAAAGAACAATTGGTTTTTGATGATTTACTTTTGAATGATGAAAACTTTAAAAAAGAGTTTCAAGAATTTAATGATATGCATTCGGTTATTAAAAAGGAAACAAAAAATTTATTAAAACAAGAGCTAAAAAACTTAGATAAAATTAATAAGACATCGTATTTTTATAAAATTATGATTGCTGCCAGTTTTGCAATGTTGCTTTCTGTTGGTAGTTATTTTATGTTTACGGATAATAGTCTTTCAAATGACGAGTTGTTTGCAAGTAATTTTAGTCCGTGTAAAAATGTAATGCATCCTGTTGTTAGAGGTAAAGAAAATTTGTCACAAATTGAAAAATCTTTTGTTTATTATGAAAACGGCAATTATTCTAAATTTATTGAAATTATAGCAACTTCAAATTATAAAAGTTTAGATTATAATTTTTATATAGCTAATGCGTATTTAGCAAATAACAATCCAAAAGAAGCTAAATTAATTTTAGAAGATTATTTAGATAGTAAAGCAATAAAGTTTCCTGCTAAAGCACATTGGTACTTAGGTTTGGTTTATTTAAAATTAAATGATTTAAGCAAAGCTAAAAAACAATTTATAATGGTAAAAAAAACAGGTAGCTTTAAACCAAGAGACGTTGATAAAATACTTAAACAATTAGAGTTTTGATTTTCGTTTAAACCAAAAATAGACACCTAAGAAAAAGAGGAGTAACCCAATCCATTTTAGATATATAAATGAATTATTATTATTATTATTTAATTCAAGAAGATTATCATTACCATATAATACAAAGCCAGCCCAATAAAAAGGGTGTTCAAGTTGTGCATCATCAGTATTTTTTAAATAGCTTAGTTTCGCATTTCTTAAAGATTTTGAAATGGATTGTTTCTGTTTTAAATTTTTATAAAAATCAATCATTATTTCTTTAGTAGATTGATCTGGAGCAGACCATAAACTAGCAATAGTATTAGAAACACCAGCGTAGGTAAAAGCATTGTTTATAGAGACAACACCTTTACCATCTTTTAATTCTCCAACACCCGTATTACAAGCACTTAATATAGCTAAATCAGCATTAAGATTTAAACCGTATAATTCCGAAATATGCAATGATTCATTATTAGAAAAAAGCAAAGTACTTAATTCTGGATCTTGGTCGTTTAATACCGAATGCATAGCTAAATGCAATATACTATATTGATTTTTTAATTGTATAAAATTTAATTTACTAGCATTATCATTTAAAAACAAATCGTTATTGGTTATTATTTTAGAGATGGCGTTAACTTCGGCAAGTGCGCCTTTTAAATTATATGCCTCACCTCTTACAGCTAATAGGTTTTCGTTATTTTCTAAGTTATATTTTGGCGAAAATAAAGCAATTTTAGAGTGATTACTATTAATGATTTTTGTATTTAAAAATGATAAAGACGAAACGTAATTTATAGTGGTGTTTTTTATTAAATACGTATTGTCTTTGGTTAATAACTCAAAAGGCAAATAATATAAAATATCATCAGGTATAATAATTGTTTTTTCAGTAATGTTAAATGATTTAGGAATTAAAATTTCATATAACTCAGTGCTTATTTTTTTTAATTTACTTATTGAAGAGTTTGGATTTACCAATAAGGAATTGAATAATATTACTTTTTCTCTTATACTATTAAAATTATTTATTTTTTGTGTAATTAATTTGCCTTTATTGAATAATAACACATAAAAGCCATCTTCCGTTTTTTTATATTTTAGAATATTTTTATTGTTGTTATTAATAAAATCATTCATATTAAAATCAATTGCTATATTCTGTTTTTTACTTGATGTGGTAGTTAATAAGGCTTTTAATTTTTCTTCTTCTTCAAACAGAAGTTGTTTCGTGTCTTTGGTTTCTTTCTGAACTATTTTCTTTTTTAAAAAAGTTATGGTACTTCTTATTTCCTGTTCTTTATTAACTATAGAACTAATATTTTCTTTGTCAGAAATTATTCTATTTTGAAGAAATGAATTTAATAATAATTTAGATTCAATATTTTCAAAAGAGGATAGATTTTCATAAAAGATTGTTTTAAACTTGGTTTTGTAAAGTGAACCATAAACACCTTGATTTATTTCTTGATAAAGCTTATTTAACTTAGGGCTAATTAAATTTTCTTCAAAATTTTCTTCAAAATGAATTAATGCTAATTGATATAAATTAATAATTTCTTTAGTAAAAGAGTTATTGTACGTTTTTAATGCTTTTGCTAAATCTACAAAATGTTGTGCGTCTGTTACCGAACCGCTTGGTTGATATTCTTTTGGTTTTAATGTACTTATATTTAACTTGTTATTATTTTTAGCAATACTATTTATTGTTTTATTTATAAAATTAAATGCGCTTATGGTATCTTTTAATTTTAAATAAGCAATGGCATTTTGTTTTAATGCATTTATTTTAACACTGTAATCAACACTTTGTGATGCTAATGTTTTTTTATAAAACGAAATTGCATTTGCATAATTCCCTTCTTTTTTTGCTAAATCACCATACGCTAAATAATAGACCGCTTTGTGTTTATGGATGCTCTTTTCTGGATTTAATACAAAGCCTTTGTTTAAATACATCTTTGCTTTATTTATATCTTTATCTGTAAAATAAATACCAGCATTTAAATAAGCAGCAGACAATAATGAAAATTCTAATTCACTAAAATTTTTAGAATGCTTTTGTTTTAATTCATTTAAAATTGTTATCGCTTTATATAGCTCTTTTTCTTGATTTGAATTACTATAAATATCAGTTAAAAATTTATAATACTCTATCTTTTTTTTAATATCCGTTCTTTTAAGATTTTTATTTGTAAAGGTTCTATTAATAGACTTTCCTTCTTTGTTGCTATTAAAAATAGCGTAATTTTTGTTATAATAACCTAAAGCTTTTGTGTAATTGCCACGCTCCAATTCTAAATCACCTAAGTTGGTATAAACAAATGAAAAACGGAGTTTGTCTGGTTTGTCAATTT
>JALSLZ010000098.1 GCA_026988075.1 Flavobacteriaceae bacterium | reverse complement strand
TTTTAATAAGCCTTTTGCATCGTATGGGTTTGAAGGTACAATAACTTTTAAACCTGGTGTGTTTGCAAACCAGTTTTCAAAAGATTGTGAATGCGTTGCTCCTAATTGACCAGCAGAACCTGTTGGACCTCTAAAAACAATAGGACAATTAAATTGTCCGCCACTCATTTGTCTAATTTTAGCCGCATTATTTATTATTTGATCAATACCAACCAACGAAAAATTGAATGTCATGTATTCAACAATTGGTCTGTTACCTGTCATGGTAGAACCAATAGCAATACCGGCAAAACCAAGTTCGGCAATTGGTGTGTCAATAACTCTTTTAGCACCAAATTCAGCTAACATTCCTTTAGAAGCTTTGTATGCACCATTATATTCAGCTACTTCTTCACCTAACAAATAAACGCTTTGATCTCTTCGCATTTCTTCGCTCATTGCTTCGGCAATAGCTTCTCTAAATTGTATTGTTTTCATATCTCGTAATTATAATAAGAGTAAATGCAAATGTAGCTATTTAGCTTAAAAAAAAATACTTTTTATTAAAATTTAATTTTGTCATTTTTAAAGTATGGCATAAAATTTGAAACTTAGATTAATGTAACAATTAAAACATCATAATTAGTCGTTTTAATACTTAAATTAAACAACATGAAAACAATAAAATTTACTTTAACAATGCTTTTAGCAGTAATTATGTTTAGTTCATGTGTTATTGAAGAAAATAATTACAATAATGACAATACTATTTCATTAAATAATTTATTACAATCGAGTGATTTATGGTATGTTGATTACAATCACACTACAGGTTCTGGTGATACTCGTTTTATGTCTTTGGCTTTTACGCTTTCGTTTAACAACGGAAAAATTTATGCTAATAACAACTTGGTCGGTTTAGGAAGTGTTGGTAACGGTTATGGAGATCAAATAGGCGTTTACAGTACAAATAATGATGTATTAACAGTTAATCACGATTTAGATGGTTATATAGATTTTGATGTTGTTCAAGTAAATAGTAACACAATTCGATTTAGTGATTTAGACCGAAATGTAACTTACACCTTAAAACCATATAGTATAAATAACTTTGATTACGACACGGTATTTTATGATAATATTGAATATTTTTTGCAAGAATACATTGCTTGGGAAAACACAGCGACTTATCAAGGTAATACGAATGATTTTGATAATGAAAATTTTTTAGCTTTTATACCAGAAAACACAAATACCTTTAAAGCATCTCTTGATGATACTGGCACAACGATAAATAATTTATTGTGGGATTTTCAAGGTGGTTACGAAATATTTGATGTACAAAATACAGATACATTAAAAGTTTTAACATTAAATTATGATGGTGGAGATACTGAAGAGTTTGAGTTAAGCGTTATGAATGATGGAAAGATTAAACTATATCATATTAGCTCACAAACATATTATGAATTTAATGGTAGAGAAAATATAATTTTTAAAAAAGGAAAGGTAACAAAATTACCAAGAAAGAGATTTATAGTAAAGCGAAAAACAAGAAAAATAAAAAAGCATATTACCACTAAAGGTAATCGAAAATAAGGTTTGGTTAGTTGATTAGATTGGTTTAAACCGCCAATCGGAAAATGGTTTCTCTTTAGAGGAACCATTTTTTTAATTATATTTAAATATTAAAAACTGTATCTTTACACCAATGAATTTTAGAAACCTCTCTTTACGTATTCGTATTTTTTTATCTATGTTGTTATTGGTTTTAATAGCATCTATAATAACAGCAGCATTAACCATTTATCAATACAACGAACAAGGAAATGATTACCATACAAAAAGGTTAATCCGTAAAGAAAATAACATTCGTGCCACTATAAAAAATGAATTAGACCGAACTACTTATGCTGTTGAAACTGCCGAATTACCACAAATATTTAGAGAACAAATCTATAATATATCTCATAATAATAAATTAGATGTTTATATTTATAATTTAGATGGCAAACTGTTAAAAAGCTCTGTACCGACATATCCTCAAGATGAAAACAGTTATGATTTAAGTAATGATATTGTAACATTGTTAGAGAATAGTAAAGATAAACGAGTTTTAACAACCGAATTTAGAAACAATAAAGAACTACAATATTCGTACACTTATATTGAAAATTTTAAATTTAAACCAATCGGTATTTTAGGCTTGCCTTATTTGCAAGACAACTCAGAACAAGACAAAGAACTAAACGAGTTTTTAAAGCGCTTGGTTGTTGCCTATATGCTTATTTTTATTATAGCAATATTTTTTGCCTATTGGTTGTCAAGTTATATTACAAAATCATTTAAAGCCATTAGTGTAAAATTTAATAATTTGCAGTTAGGTAAACGGAATGAAAAAATAGAAATTGAAAACACAAGTAAAGAAGTTTCTATTTTATTAAATGCATATAATCAGAAAGTAGATGAGTTAGAAGAATCTGCTGTAAAACTTGCACAGAGCGAAAGGGAAGAGGCTTGGCGAGAAATGGCAAAACAGGTAGCTCACGAAATTAACAATCCGCTAACACCAATGCGATTAACTATTCAAAGTTTTACCAGAAGGTTTAACCCTAATGATACTGATTACAAAGAAAAGTTAAAAGATTTTTCTGATACAATGATTTTACAAA
>JALSLZ010000097.1 GCA_026988075.1 Flavobacteriaceae bacterium | reverse complement strand
AACACTTATTTTGATGGTGATTTTTCGTTACTTAGTAATTTATTAGGTGCTGAGGTTAATTTTAAACAATTACAAAATATTTTATTAGGCGAAGCGATTTACAATTTAAATAATACAGATTATCAAATAAAAAAAGAAAACACCTATTTTGTTTTTACACCAAAAAGCAATAATAACTTGTTTACCATTTTATTTTGGTTAGATAGCAATTCATTTAAAATAAGCAAACAAGAAATTAGCCAAAACGAACATTCTAAATTACTATCCATTCAATTTACAGCATTTGAAAAAGTAGCTGATGTTAATTTTATAAAACACTTGTATATTTTAGCTAAAGACAAAGAAACTGTAAATACAATAGATGTTGACTATAAAGCTGTTGAATTTGATTTACCTTTACGGTTTCCGTTTAATATACCTAACGGATATAAAGAAATTAAATTATAATGATAAATAGTAATAATAAAGAGATGAAACAAACTTCAAATAAAAAAAACTTTTTATTATTAATTGTATTTATATTGTTTTTAAATATTACTTATTCTCAAAGTAAAAAACAATTAGAATCTAAAAGAAGTAAACTTCAAAAAGAAATTAAACAAATTAACGGGTTACTTTCTAAAACTAAAAAAAGCGAAACAAATGTATTATCGCAAATTAGTGACATAAATAAAAGAATTAAAGTATATCAAGATATAATTAACACAATAACACAAGAAAGTAAGGTATATACTACAGAAATTAATAAAAACAAAAAAGAAATAAAAAGTGTTGAATTACAACTTAATAAATTAAAAGAAAGTTATAAAAAAACGGTAGTAAATAGTTATAAAAGTAAGAGTTCAAACAGTAGGTTGTTGTTTTTATTGTCGGCAAAAGATTTTTTACAAGCATATAAACGTTTGCAATACATGAATCAAATAGCAGACTTTAGAAAAAAACAAGCAAATAAAATCATTTTAAAAAAAGAACGATTATTAATTTTAAACGATTCAATTTTATTAAAAAAAGAGGTTAAAGATAGCTTGATTAAGATTCAATTAAAAGAACGAAAAGTTGTAGATAGTGAAAAAGTTAAAGTTGAAACGCTCTTAAAACAAGTAAAAAAGCAAGAAAAAAAATATTTATCACAAATAAAAACCAAACAAAAAAAGGAAAGAGAATACGACAACAAGCTTGAAAAGCTAATTGTTAAAGTAATAAAAAAATCAAACAAAAAAATTGGTAAAAAATCGAGTAGTTTTATTTTAACAAAAGAAGCTAAAAAATTAGCAAGTAGTTTTGTTAAAAATAAAGGAAAACTACCAGCACCTGTTGAAAAAGGCTATGTGTCTAGATATTTTGGCGAGCGCAAACACGAAGTTATGAAAAAACTTTCGGTTAGAAGTAGTGGTTGGTACTATACAACATCAAAAAACGCAAAAGCAAGAGCTGTTTTTAAAGGCTCTGTAAAAGCAATAATGGTTGATCCAAAAACCAAAATAAAAACGGTAATTATACAACACGGTAATTATATGACTGTTTATAGTAATTTAGAAAACTTATTGGTTTCTGAAGGCGACAAAGTAACCACAAAGCAATATTTAGGCACAGTGCATACTAATACAACAACAGGTAAAACAATTATTAAGTTTGCTTTATGGAAAAATGCAAAAGCCCAAAACCCATACAATTGGATGTATAAATAAGCCGTTTTAAAGCACTCTACTTATTGTTAAACCATCTCTAACAGGTAATAGAACAGTTTCAATACGCGGGTCGTTTTTAAGCAATGTATTGTATTTTATTATCTCTAAGGTAGAAATATCTTTTTCATCTATTTTTTCAACGACTTTACCGCTCCATAAAACATTGTCAGAAATAATAACACCACCTTTATTCATTTTATTAATTATTGCGTGAAAATAATTGGAATAATTAGGTTTATCGGCATCAATAAACACCAAATCAAAAGTTGTGTTAATTGTTGGTATAATATCTAAAGCGCTACCTAAATATTGTTTTATTTGATTTTTATAATCCGACTTATCAAAATATTTTTTTTGAAAATCAAACAATTCTTCATTTTTATCAATAGTATGTAGTTTACCGTTTTTTTGTAAACCTTCAGCCAAACAAAGTGCAGAATAACCAGTATAAGTACCAATTTCTAATATTGTTTTTGGGTTTGTTAATTTAGAAATCATAGCTAATAGTCTACCTTGATAATGACCACTTAGCATTCTTGGTATTAATATTTTTTGCCAAGTTTCTTTACTTAACTCTTTAAGTAATTTGGGTTCGTTTTCACTGTGATTTACAGCGTATCTGTCTATGTTATCAGGTAAAAAATGCAATTTATGGGTTTATGACTTGTTTATAAATAACAATTAACTAAAATAAATCTATTCATTTTGGTTAATTATTCATTTTTTTTAACTCATTATCTAATGCTTTTTGCAATTTTTCTTTTTCTTTTAAGTCTAATTTCAAATCTTTTTCTTTGTGATTATGTGCTGTTATAATTTTTGTAATGATTGCGTTTTGTTTGGTGTACAATCTACATCGATGGCACAAAAAATTATGAATTGACAAACGTACTTTATCAAAAAAAGAGGCTTCTTTATATTGATTTTTATCACAAATCGAAGTAGCTTCGTCACATTTTACCATTATTTTTATACCCATAACTTATTTATTAAACCAATTACCTTCTAAGCATTCTCTTAATTGTACTCTGGCTCTATGTATTATTACCCATAGATTAGACGAAGAAATTCCTAAATCATTACAAATAGATTCGGTTTCGTAATTTTTGATTGTTTTTAATATAAAAACGGATTTATATTTTTCTGGAAGATTATCAATACAGTAATCTAAAGCGGACTTTAATTCTTCATTTTCAATGGAAGCATCTGCATCATCCCAAGGTGAAGGAGCGCGTTCTTCAATCCACTTACCATTATTTTCACCATCTTCATAAAAACTCATTCTTACTTCAGATTTTCCTTTAATGGAATTACTTTTTCTATAATGATCTACAATTTTACGCTTTAATATAGAAATTAACCAAGTGCGTTCTGATGCTTGACCTTTAAAATTACCCATTGCTTTTAAACTGGCTAAAAAAGTTTCTTGTACCAAATCTTTTGCCACATCTTGATTACTAACTCTCGATATTGTGTAATTAAACATGTAATCGGAATGTAAATCAATCCACTTATTTGGGTTTAATGTATGTTTGGTTTGTTCACTCAAATTTAACTAATTTTAATTAATGTAAATGTAATAAAATATTATTATTTATCACATTTGAAACAGATTAAAAAAAAAGGCTACCTAATTTAGACAGCCTTTTTTACTTATAGTGTGTTTATTTATTTTCTAACAATACTAAAATGCCCTTTAACAGATTTTTGATTGCCTGTATTAGGGTCTAAATATTGTGCGGTAAACCAATAATCTGATGCTGGTACTTGCACACCATTATAAGTACCATCCCAACCTAAATAATCATTTGGGTCTAATTGTGCCAATACTTTACCATACCGATCAAACACATATATTTTAGAATCTGGTATTAAGTTTGCTCCTTTAATTTGCCAAGTATCGTGTACTGTATCTCCGTTTGGAGTAAAAAATGGTGGATAATCTAACACATAAATATCTTGTGATATAACCGTAATACTACACGAAGTGCTATCAACTACTTCTATTTGATATGTGCCAGCAACTAAGTTTTCAAAAATTGGGCTGTTTTGAGTAATACTTTGTTGTACGCCTGCAAAATCGGTATAATGTAATGTATATTCAAAAACACCAGAACCACCAACCATTTCTATAATAATTGAGTTTTCAGGTCTGTTAAAGTCAGACACATGAATTTGAGCAACTGCCATTTGTTCTGCTACACTTACGGTTGTAAATTGAGAATAAGTACAACCTGTTGCAGGATCTTCGACTTCTAATATATAAGTACCATCACTTATTGCTAAGTCAGAAATAGTAACTGTTAACAACTTATCATACCCAATAACACTACTAACATTATTTGCCATATACCATTTGTAATTATAATTATCTGGGTTTGTTGTTTCTCCAATATCTAAAGTGGTAATTTCTGGACAGATAAAGTATTGTGGTTGCAACTCAAAGTCTGGTCTTGGGTTTACGGAAACAAAAACAGAAAACAGATTACCTTCACATTTTCCTGCAGAAAAAGGCAACACATTGTATTGCACAATTTGTACTTCACCAGTTGTATTAATTATAACATCGTTAATATTAGCGCTGTTCATTACAACGGTTGTTTCGCCTGTTACATTATCATTATTTACAGCTTGCCATTTATATGTATTACCTATTAAATTGGTATAGTTATTTAAATTCACATCTAAACTAATATCGTTACACGCAACTTCATTTTGATCTGTTATTACTGGTGCAAAACCAACATTTACTGTAATGGTAAACATATCGCCATCACAACTACCGGCCGAAGAAGGAGTAACTTCGTAAATTACAGATTCTATTGAGCTTGTGTTGTTTATTAACACATCTGTAATAATGGTATCAATATCATTGGTTACAACTTCGGTTAATGTTTCGCCATCAATATTAGGATTATCGCTTTGAGCTTTCCATTTATAAGTATTGTGGTTTAAACCATCGCCATTATCTACAAAAGTAGTAAAGCTATCTAAATCTAAATCTACTTTTATATTATTTACAAGCATAGAAACTTGTTCTCCACTACAAATATCTACAGTAGTGTCAGTTCCAACAGGTTTTGAAGAAACAATAATCTCTAATATGTATTCTACACCTTTACAACCATTGTCGCTTGTTGGTGTAATGTGATAGGTTACTATCGAATCCATTCCAGCAGCTTGGTTATTAGTTAAAACATCTGTTATTGTATTTGTTGTTTCTGGAGCTGCTTGTGTAGCTGTTGAAATACCACTTACATCGGCATTTGAATCTGCATACCAAGTGTAGGTATTAGGATGTGCAGCATCGTTAGATAAACTTGTATAATCATCTAACCTTAAAGGTATCGGAGCGCCAGAACCATTATTAAATTCGTGTACTACTTCACCACTACAAACACCAATTTTAACAGCATCATCATAGTTTTCACGTATTGGTTCAGGGTTTATTATTACATCAATGGTAATTTCAGCACTTTGACAAGCGTTTGAAGGATCACCAGCAGCACTTGTGTTTTCTGATGTTGGTATAATATGATAGGTAACCGTTTGATTGGAAGTTGATGTGTTTGTTATTCTATCTTCAATAGTATTTAATATAGAAAAATTAGTTGCATCGGTATTAGTAATAATACCTGTTAACGTTGTACTTGACGGATATGTTACATACCATTCATATGTATTATTCGTTAAAGTAACATAATCGTCTAAATTAATATTAACATTAAATATTGTTTCTGTTTGTTGTATACTACATTCTTCAATGGCTGCTGGCAAAGAGGTTAGTTCTTTAGGTAAAGGATTAACAGTTACTGTTACTGTAAACGGATTACCTTCACAACCAGAAGTGGGTATTACATTATAAACAACGGTTTGAGGTGTTGTTATACCTGCAACAAGTGTTAAATCATCATCAATAGTAGCTGTTGTTTCAGGAGTTGCCAATGTAGCAGTTGAAACACCTATTACATTTGGGTTTGGTGTATTAGGGTACCAAGTATATGTATTACCTGTTAAAGTAGTATAATCATCAAAAGTAACAATAGTATTTGTGTTTTCACTACAAGTAAATGCTGTTTGATTAGAAATATCAGGCGCAAAACCAATTTTTACCTCTATAATTATTTCTTTACCTGCACAAGCTGTATGTCCTCCAGCAGCACTGGTGTCTTCGGATGTTGGTGTAATATGATAAATAACAGTTTCTTCAATATCTGTTGTGTTTGTATTTATTAAAACATCATTAATAATATTACCTGTGGTAGTAGTTGTAGTTTCGCCAGTAACATTTGCATTATCTTCTGCATACCAAGAATAGGTGTTGTTATTTAAAGTGACTATTTCGTCTAAATTTAATGGTATTGGGTTTTGACTTGCATCTTCTAAAACATGAACAACCTCGCCGCTACATGTTTTAATACCAAGAGCAGGATCATAATTTTCGACAACTGGTTCTGGGTAAATGGTTACTGTAATAACAAAAGCATTACCTGCACAAGCATTCGAAGGATCGCCAGTAGCAGCTGTGTTTTCACTTATAGGTGTAATATGATAGGTTACAACTTGGTTAACTTCTGTAGTATTATATAGGCTTTCTGTTATGGTATTTGATGTAGCAGGTGTTGTTGCATCTGTATTTGTTTGACCTGTAATGTTTGCATTTAAATCGGCATACCATTCGTATGTATTGTTTGTTAAGGTTACATAATCTGTTTCTAAATCTAAATTTACATTACTAACCGAAGTATCTTGTGTGCTACAAGATTTTAAAGCAGCGGGTGTTCCAACTGGTTTATTTCTTACTTGTAATTCTATTTCAAATTCATCAAAACATTGTGTACCACTACTTAAATAAGTTTGATTACTTAATCGTACTGTTATTACTGTGTTTACCGTATTTCTTGTTTCAGAAACAAAAGGGTTAGGCATTGTATTTGTAGTAATTAAAGCACCTAACGAATCGGTATAAAGATACTCAATAGCATAAATTAAATGATTTGTTGCATCTGGCACAGTATTGTTTGATAAAATTATTGCATTCCAATTTGTGGTATCAAAACCTGCGGTATGGTTTACAGTGTCGGTTTCGCACAATTCTAAAAGCGCTGCTGGTAAAGTAGCTGTACCATCGGCGGGTGAAGTAAATTCTAATCGGTTAATCACTTCTAAATCATATGTTTTTTGAACAGAAACACAATTTCCTTTTTTTACTTCTGCAATTATTGTTTGGTTTCCAGATTCAAATTCTCCATTTGTATCAAAAGTAAAGTTAATTTCATTTGGTGGTGTCTGGTCATCGTAGTACACAACTTCATATCCATCATTAGGATCTTGACCATCTAAAATATAATCTTCAATATCTTGTCCGTTAAAAGTGGCTGTACCTAAATAATTACCATTTGAATCTGTGCTTTCGCAAACTTTTAAATGGATACTATTTGCACCATCTATTGGTTGTGCAATTGTAACAGGCGGCACAACATCAAGTTTCATAGGTATTACAACCGCACAAGATGCTACATCTGCTGGGTCTGTAACTGTTACCGTTACATCTATTGTGGTTGTATTATAATTTGCTGGCATTGGGTTTGGTAAAATAACACCACCAGTATTGCTAACCCAAACAAAATCTAAACCAGAAAGGTTGTTTGCAATTGCATTTTCTATTGCTGTAATATCAAAAGTTGCACTTAAAGCAGCGTTTCCACATTGTGTTATTAAATTTGCAACGGCATTATTATCGGTAATTGGTGGCGTAGCAGTTAAGTCTTTAAATATAGGTCTTATAACATCGGGTGCGTTTTTTATTAAAATAGTATCGGTTACTGTATTGTTAGGGCAATGTGCATGGTATGTTATTTCAAAATTAGCACTACCATCAGCAAACACATTGGTAGCGTTATCTAAAGAAGCGCTTAAATCTAATATACCATCTAAAGACCGTGTTGTATCGGTTAAAGGGTTTAACCAGACACCATTATTATTTACGGTATAATAATATTCTTCTAAAACAGCTTGATCTGTAGTGCCAGCAGGTGCTGTTGGATGAACACTTGCTGCAACAGGTGTTGCATCTGCGTCTACATCACTCCTACAAAATTGCTTTGGAGCAGGATAATTCATTGTTGTTGTTTGGTCAAAAATATCGACTGCAACAGTATCAGAAAAAACACAAGTACCATCTGTAATAGTACATGTAAATATATAATTATTTGGTGCTAAAGCAGCAGGTATGGTATACGTTGTTGCTGTTGAAACAACAACAGGCGCATTACCAAACGACTCCATTACCCATTCTATACTACTATATGTTGGAGCAACATCGTCTAATATAATTGCTTCTAAATCATAGGTTTCGCCTTCACATAAATTAATTTCTTCTTGATCTATAAATTCAATAGTGTCATCGGCTGAGTTATTTTCTTTGATAAACATTTGCAAAGGGTTTTCTAACTCAAACGTAACATTTTGTGCAGAATGAAAAGTATTACCACTACAATACTCTACATAAGTTACCACAGCGGTATATGTTAAATTGGTAGCTGGTACATCGGCTTGAAGCACAGTTAATATTGGGTCGTTACTAACAAAAGTACTTGTAGCGGGGTCACCAGTCCAATCTAAATACCAGGCAAAAACAGGGTCTACACCTAAATTGCCATCTGGTATAAAACGGTAAGATTTTGGGCTTATAACAGGATAAGCAGCATCAAAATTACCATCATAAAAACCGTCGGTTAAATCTAAAATTTGTATTGGTGCTGATTCATTATCTAAACCAGGTACAGCTTGACCAACTGTTTGGGTTTTATTTTGTAAACCAAAAGCCTGTACACCACCAGTAGCAGGTGGCCATGTCATACATAAAGGTTTGTCTTGAATATGAAATTCTATAATATTTGTAGTTTCGTAAAAAATCATTTGGTGTGTAGCATAACCTACACTATTACCACAACCATACATTGGCATGTGATGAATACCTAAACTAAAAAAACGCTCTCCTATTGTTGTACCGCTTATTGCCCAATAAGCATAACTATCAAACAAAGCACTACTATGTGTTGGGTAAGTATCGTGTATTTGTAAAATAGCGTCTTTATTATCACCACAATTAGCATTAGGTTGAATTCTACCCATATTGTTTAAATTCCAATCAGAGTAGTTACCCAAACTATACGAAGTTGTATCAAAACTAACAATAGCATTAGACGACACAATAAATTCATTTCGTGGCTCGCCAAAATAACAAAATTCTAAAGTAGACCCATTAGAAGCCAGTTGTTGTACAGGACCCCATTGGTCATCTGGCGTTGTAGAATCTGCAATAATTGCACCAGGTACACCAAGCATCGCAGGTGTAATTACTGTACTACCAGCGGTAGGCAAATAACTTTTTGGGTTATAATCTATTTGTTCTACTCGGTACTCATCTGGGCTACCTACGTTTTGAGTCCAACTTGCTTTAACTT
The DNA here is from genome assembly GCA_026988075.1 of Flavobacteriaceae bacterium. Lineage (GTDB taxonomy): Bacteria > Bacteroidota > Bacteroidia > Flavobacteriales > Flavobacteriaceae > S010-17. Next base: position 8,267 of record JALSLZ010000097.1, on the reverse strand, counting down.
CAAAAGAGTTTATACCACAACCTAACAGTAAATTAGTACCATTTGGAGGAATTGGGTTAACGAAATTACCAGCACTATCTGCAATATTTACAATGGGTTTCGGGTTTGAAATATCTTGTGAATAAGTAGAAACTACTAATGAGAAGGCTAAAAAAATAAATAATTTTTTCATAATAAAAAAATATGTAATTGTTATTAATTTCGCAATTTAATAAAAAAACAATATAAAGCAATGGTTTTATGTGTTAATTTAAAGGGTAATGAGATGAAAAAAACGTAAAATTATAAATGAAAAGTGAAAAGTGAAAAGTGAAAAGTGAAAAGTGAAAAGTGAGAAATGAGAAATGTAAAATTATAAATGAAAAGTGAAAAGTGAGAAATTAAAAGTGGAAACACCTTGTATTCTTTTCTCTCTGTTCTCTGTTCTTTGCTCTCTTTTCCAATTCTCTATTCTAAAAAAGAATATTAACTTATTTTAAACAAAAAAGAAATAAACACTATTTGTTTAATGGTATCTTTTGTTTTTTATTACTTTAGCCTTTTAAACAATTTAATGATGCACACTAAATTATCCAACAGAATAAACAAACTACCAGTTTCTCAAACTTTAGCAATGGCAGCAAAAGCAAGAGTATTAAAAGCAGAAGGCAAAGATATAATTAGTTTAAGTTTAGGCGAACCCGATTTTAATACACCCGATTTTATAAAAGAAGCTGCAAAAAAAGCGATAGATGATAATTACAACTCGTACACACCAGTAAATGGTTATTTATCTTTACGAGAAGCTATCGCAAATAAATTTAAAAGAGACAATTTATTAGATTATACTACCAACCAAATTGTGGTTTCTACAGGTGCAAAACAATCGTTAGCAAATGTGGTTATGGTATTAGTAAACCCAGGTGATGAGGTATTGTTGCCAGCTCCTTATTGGGTAAGTTATGAAGCGATGGTTAATTTAGCCGATGGCGTACCAGTACCAATTACAACAAGTATTAAAAGTAATTTTAAAATAACACCAGAGCAATTAGAAAAAGCCATAACACCAAAAACAAAACTGTTGTTTTTTAATTCGCCTAATAACCCAAGCGGTTCTGTTTATTCTGAAGAAGAATACAGAGCTTTAGCAAAAATTTTAGAAAAACATCCAAATATTTATGTTATTTCTGATGAAATTTACGAACATATTTTATTTGAAGGTACTAATTTTAGTTTTGCTCGCATTAAAAACATGTATGATAGAACAATAACTGTAAATGGAGTTTCAAAATCTTTTGCAATGACTGGTTGGCGTGTTGGTTACATTGGCGCACCAGAATGGATAGCAAAAGCATGTACAAAAATGCAAGGTCAAATTACTTCGGGTACAAATTGTATTGCTCAAATGGCAACAATTGCTGCTTTAGAAGCGTCAGTTTCTAAAATTAAATTTATGGTAGATGAATTTAAAGTTAGAAGAACACTAATTTTAGATTTATTATCACAAATTAAAGGTTTTGAATTAAATAAACCAGAAGGTGCTTTTTATGTTTTTCCTAATATTTCTTATTATTTTGGAAAAACAATTCAAGGTATTAAAATTAATAACGCATCAGATTTTTCAATGTTAATTCTCGAAAAAGCAAATGTTGCCACAGTAACAGGCGAAGCTTTTGGTGCACCAAACTGTATTAGACTTTCGTACGCTACTTCGCAAAAATTATTAACCGAGGCTATTAAAAGAATTGCAGAGTTACTTAAATAAACCGCCATTTTAGAATATTAAACAAAAAAACATGAATTATAAAATAAAATTTCATACTAAATGGTCAGATTTTGATGCAAACAAACACATGCGTCATACTGCGTATAATGATTTTGCAGCAGAAGCCAGATTACGTTTTTTAAAAGAAAACGGTTTTGGTGTTGACGCTATGGAAAAACACCAACTTGGTCCTATTTTGTTTTCTGAAAACACTATTTTTAAAAGAGAAATAAAATTAGGTGAAGATATTTATGTTGAATTATTATTAGAAGCCGCTTCAAAAAACGGCGAACGATTTAAAATAATGCATCACATTTATAAAGAAGACGGCACCTTATCTGCTACAATTTCGGTTTATTTAGCATGGATTGATATGGTTAAACGGAAACTAACAAGTCCGCCAAAAGCATTTTTACAAACATTAAGTAACATTAACAAAACCATTGATTTTGAAGAAATTATATTAAAAACTAAATAAGCTAAATTTAAAACAATGAAAAACAGAAAATTAATATACGCTGTTTTAACAATGATTATTGCTTACTTTGTTTATAGTAGTAAGGCTGATAAAAATTTAAAAGTAGATAAAGATGGTGTTAATGATGTAGTTACAACATTTAATTACTTACCAACTTCAACTACAAACCAGATAGTAAAACACCAATATTACACATTATCGTATAACGAAAAATACGAACAAGCAGAATGGACAGCTTACAAATTATCGCCAAATTACATTAAACGAATAAAAAGAAAGCGACCGTATTTTATTTATGATAAAGCAGTTAAAACAAAATCGGCTTTTTACCGCAATTATAAAAATTCAGGTTATGATAAAGGACATTTAGTACCAGCAGGCGACATGAAGTTTTCAGAAACAGCATTTAATGACACTTTTTTTACATCAAACATTTCGCCACAAAACCACCAATTTAACGCAGGTTTATGGAATAGATTAGAACAAAAAGTACGGTACTGGACTACCAAATATGGTGATTTATACATTATTACTGGCGGTATTTTAAAAAACGGTTTAAAAACAATTGGTAAAGAAAAAGTAGCTGTACCCAATCAATTTTATAAAATAATATTAGATTATTCAGTAAACCAACCAAAAGCAATCGCTTTTTTAATGCCAAATAAAAATTCAGAAAAGCCCTTGTATAAATTTGTTACTTCAATCGATGCTATTGAAAAATTAACAGGTATCGACTTTTTTCATACTTTGCCAGACAGTATAGAAAATGAATTAGAAGCTGTAAATGATTATAAAGCATGGAGTTTTAGATAAAACAGATTGCTTATAGAAATTAATTAAACAGACTAAAATCAAAAACAAACAGTTATCTTTACAAAAACAACAAATAATTATGATAAAATTAATAAAATCTCAAAAAGCTAAAAGCAACGAAAACAGTATATTTTTAACCAATAAAATTACTGATGTTGCCCAGTTAACGAACGATCAAACAAAGTATTTTAAAAAAGAGTTTACAAAACAAAAGGTTCAGTATACAAAAAATGAATTTTTCACCTTTGTTGTAAACACAAAAAAAGAAACAACTCAAGATTTAAGAATTCATGGTTTTGATGTTCATGGTAAAATAAAAAATGAAGAATCAGTAACTATTTATGGCGACAAAAAACAAGATGTTTTGTCTTTTTTAGAAGGTTTTTTATTATCTAATTACCAATTTTTAAAATACTTTTCTGATAAAAAAGAAAAGAAAAACAAATTAAAAAAAGTAACAGTTGTAGGAGCGGTTTCTAAAGACGATTTAAAAGAATTAGAAAACTTAATTACCGCTGTTTTTTGGGCAAGAGATTTAGTTAACGAACCAGTTTCTTATTTAGATGCTATTAAAATAGCAGAAGAGATTCAAGATAAAGGCGATGAAGCAGGAAACTACAAAGTAGAAATTTTTGAACAAACAAAAATTGAAACTTTAAAAATGGGCGGACTTTTAGCTGTAAATCAAGGTTCTGAAACACCAGCAACATTTACAGTAATTGAGTACAAGCCAAAAAATGCAATAAATAAAAAACCCTATGTTTTAGTAGGTAAAGGTATTGTTTACGATACTGGAGGTTTAAGTTTAAAACCAACACCAAATTCAATGGATTTTATGAAGGCAGATATGGGCGGAGCAGCTTGTATGGTTGGTGCAATTCATGCTTCGGCATTAAATAATTTACCAGTTCACATTATTGGTTTAATACCAGCAACCGATAATAGACCAGGTAAAAATGCTTATGCTCCAGGCGATGTTGTTACCATGTACGATGGTACAACCATAGAGGTTTTAAACACAGATGCGGAAGGACGAATGGTACTTGCAGACGCTATCGCTTATGCAGAAAAGTACAATCCGGAGTTAATTATTGATGCAGCAACTTTAACAGGAGCTGCAGTTAGAGCTATTGGTGTTAAAACTGCCATTTTTATGGGGAATGCTAAAGAATCATACATGAATCAGTTAGAAAAAGCAGGTCAAGAAATGCACGACAGAGTAGTACGTTTTCCTTTTTGGGATGAATGGAAAGAAGAATTAAAGTCAGATATTGCAGACATGAAAAACCTTGGCGGACCAAGCGCAGGAATGATTACAGCAGGAAAATTTTTAGAACATTTTGCTAAAAACCCATACATACATATTGATTTAAGTAACGCTTATCTTCATGCAACCGAAAACTATAAAGGTAAAGGTGCAACAGGTGCAGGAGTTAGGTTATTATATCAATTTTTTAAAAATTTAAAATAAACACAACCTAATTTATACTAATTCATATTAAAACAAGCCTAAAATAATTCAATTTATTTCAGCTCATTTCAAAATGTAATTGGTGTTATTAGATAAGTAAAACACAACAAAAAATTTAATTTTTAAAATTTTTGTTGTGTTTATTGTTATTGCATACATTAAAAACAAGTAATTCAACTTATTATGTTACAACCAAAAGACGATGCTTATTTTATGCAAAAAGCATACGAAGAAGCAGAAACTGCTTATTTAAAAAACGAAGTGCCAATTGGCGCTGTTATTGTTCACAAAGGTAAAATTATTGCAAGAGCACACAATTTAACCGAAACATTAAACGATGTAACGGCACATGCAGAAATGCAAGCATTTACATCTGCAGCAGATTATTTAGGCGGAAAATATTTAAAAAAGTGCACATTATATGTTACTCTTGAACCATGTCAAATGTGTGCAGGCGCAAGTTATTGGACTCAAATAGATAAAATTGTTTTTGGAGCTAGTGATAAACAGCGAGGTTTTGAAAAATTAAAAACAGAAATTCATCCTAAAACAAAAATTATTAGAGGTGTTTTAGAAGAAAAATGCAGTAAAATAGTAACAACTTTTTTTATTGAAAAACGGAATTTAAATTAACCAAACGAAAAGTTAATTTTTATCTTGATGAGGTTCTTGCTCCATTCTACTATCAATAAAATCGCTTATTCTACCTTTATATCGTTTATAAATAAATAAAGGCATTAAAATAAAAGCAAATATAACGACACCAAAACCAATATAAATTTTACCGTTAAGGTTAAATATGTTTTCAAAAGAATACCCTATTACAATTAACAAAACACAGACTATTAATATTACTTTTAAAACGATTTTCATAAGTACAAATTTATGTTATTTTTTGCAAAAAAAAAGTTGGTATGCTTATATTTTATATATTTGAAAAACTAACAACTATTACAATGAAACATTTTATTTATATATCATTATTGATATTTTATTCCAATTTATTTAGTCAAAATTTTAATCATGAAATTGGCGTGTCTGCTGGTGCTTTTTCAATGCAATCAGACTATAAAGAGCGCACCAGTGATTTTGTAGGTCAATATAGAAATGTAGGTTATACAGCAGGCTTATCTTATTATATAAGCTTTGATGAAACTTTAAGAGGTTGGCGTGAAAAAACACAATTTTTAAAAAACCATTTTAGAGTAAAAATTGAGGCTAATTATATGCAAGTTGAATTATCGCATAGAGGAAAATCAATTTATGAAAACACAAACCCTATAGATGCTAAAAAAATGCGTGCTATGATAGGTAATACAAAAATTTATAATATTGGCGGCACATTAGAATATCTTTTACTTGATGCTTATTATGATAGAAAATTTGAACCCTACTTAGCAGTCGGCATTTATTATACAGCTTATGATGCAGATGTAAAATCTGAATTGGGAGATTGGAAAAACGATTCAAGTTTAATACCAAATCAATATTTAACAGGTAATGGTAGTTTAAAACTAAACCCGTCAGTTACTCAATCTTTTTCTGTAGGGGTTGGTAGTCGCTATAATTTACGAAACGCAACTTTAGTTTTTGATTTTAAAGGACAAAAATTTTTAAGTGATGATGTAGATGGTTTAGACCCACAATCTGGAGAAAATAAAAATAGAGATTGGGTAACTATTGCACAATTAGGCGTTGTGTTTAAAATAAATTAAACTTTTTTAAAATCATTCATTGTTTTAGAAACACCAATTAAACCGAATGATTTAATAGTTACGGCTATTTTTTCTAATTTTTCAGGCATAGTAAGTAATTCATCACTATTCCATTTTCCTAAAACATAATCTACTTGTCGTCCTTTGGAAAAACGATTACCAACACCAAAGCGCAACCTTGCATATTGCTGTGTGTTTAATTGTTCGTTTATATCTTTTAAGCCGTTATGTCCGCCAGCACTACCTTTTGGTTTTAATCGCAAAGAACCATAAGGTATATTTAAATCATCGCTTATTATTAATATGTTTTCTAATGGTATTTTTTCTTTGGTCATCCAATACTTTACCGCTTTACCGCTTAAATTCATATAAGTATTAGGTTTTAGTAAAATAAAAGTTCTTCCTTTAAATTTATAAGTAGTTAAACTCCCTAATTTTTTTGTTTCAAATAAGACAGACTCTTTATTAGCAAAATAATCTAAAGCTTTAAAACCAATATTATGCCTTGTATTTTTATATTTATCCCCAATATTACCTAAACCAACGATTAAATATTTTTTCATAGTAACTGCTATATCCAATTTTTTAAAAAATAATTTATTTATAAACGATAAAAAACCCATTTTACAAATATAAAAAAAGCGCTTCAAATATTGAAGCGCTTTTTGTTTTAGTAAATAAAAATTTATTCAGCTGCTTTTTCTTCAGTAGCCTCTTCAGTAGCCTCTTCAGTAGCTTCATCTTCTTCTACTACTACGTTACGCATTGTTTTAACTTGTGCGATAACCATATTATCAGGATGTAAAAACTCAAAATCAGTAGTTTTAGCATCTTTAATATAAGCTTTACCACCAATACCTAAATCAGAAACATCAACAGTTATTTCATCAGGTAAATTAGCAGGTAATGCTTTAACATCTAATTTTCTGTTGGTAAACATTAATCTACCACCATCTTTAACACCTTTTGGAGTTCCTTCTAAAACTACAGGTATAGCCATTGTAATTGGACGACTATCAGATAACTCAAAAAAGTCAATATGTAAAATTCTATCCGATACAGGATGAAATTGAATATCTTGCTTAATTGCTTTAAATTTAGAACCGTCTTCTAATTCAAGATTTACTTGGTAAACTTTTGGTGTATAAACCAACTTTTTAAATGCTTTTTCCTCTGCTGAAAAATGTACGGTATCTTTACCGTAAATAACGCAAGGTACTTTGTCAGCATTACGTAGTGCTTTTGTAGCTTTTTTACCTACGCTTTCTCTTTTTGTTCCTTTAATTGTAATAGATTTCATTACTTAATTATTTTACATTAAAAATTGATTACTGATAGATGTGTTGTTTTGAACTTTCTTCATCACATCAGCAAATAAAGTGGCGCAAGATACCACTTTTATTTTAGAATTACTGTGTTTTTTTAGAATAGTGTCTGAAACGATTAACTCTTTTAAATTAGAGTTGTTTATTCTTTCAATAGCATTGCCAGATAATATGGCGTGTGTAGTAACTGCTCTAACGCTTAAAGCACCTTTTTCCATCATTAAATCGGCTGCTTTTGTTAGTGTTCCTGCGGTATCAACCATATCATCAACAATAATTACATTTTTACCTGTTACATTACCAATTAACTCCATGTGCGAAATTACATTGGCTTTTTTGCGTTGTTTGTAACAGATAACTACATCACTATTTAAGTATTTTGAATAAGCATAAGCTCTTTTAGAACCACCCATATCTGGTGATGCAATGGTAATGTTATCTAAATTTAGATTTTTTATATATGGTAAAAATATAGTTGATGCAAACAAATGATCTACTGGTTTTTCAAAGAAACCTTGAATTTGATCGGCATGTAAATCCATTGTCATAATTCTTGTTGCTCCAGCTGCTTGAAGTAAATTGGCTACTAATTTAGCAGCAATTGGCACTCTTGGTTTATCTTTTCTGTCTTGTCGAGCCCATCCAAAATAAGGTATTACTGCGGTTATGTGTCTGGCAGAAGCTCGTTTTGCAGCATCTATCATTAATAACAACTCCATTA
>JALSLZ010000096.1 GCA_026988075.1 Flavobacteriaceae bacterium | reverse complement strand
AAAACTTTATATGCAAAGCTAATTTAATTAATTAGCTTTGCATGTAAATTATAAAAGTTAGCGTTGCACAATATACACGTCATATTAATAATTACATTTACCTCATTGTTAACTCAGGCACAATTTGCCCCACAAGTTGGTTTTGAGGGTAGTACAGCAATACATAAAAACGATATTTCTTTTGTAGATTGGGCTAATGATGCTGAAATAATTCGTGGTTATAAAAATAGTGCAATTCCAGTAAATGGTTTTGTTGATTTTGGCATTGTTGAAAACGCCTTGCAAATAGCCGATGGAAATCCAAATATTATTAGCTTAGGAGATGGAGGAGAAGTGGTATTAACATTCAATCATCCAATTGTTAATGGTATAGGAACTGATTTTGCTGTATTTGAAAACGGATTTTTAAAAGAGGAAAATTCAGATTTGGCATTTTTAGAATTAGGTTTTGTTGAGGTAAGTACAGATGGCGAGCAATATGTTCGGTTTCCGGCGGTTTCAAATTTGCCGTCAGATACACAAATAAATAGTTTTGGTTTTATAGACGCTCGTTATATACACAATTTTGCAGGTAAATACATTAACCTTTATGGAACACCTTTCGATTTATCGGAATTAATTCCTTTAGTGCATAACACAACAGTTAATTTAAATAACATTAATTACATTAAAATAATCGATGTTGTAGGAACAGTAAATACAGAATTTGCAACATTTGATAGTTTAAACCATATAGTAAACGATCCATATCCAACCGAATTTTCTTCTGGCGGATTTGATTTAGATGCTGTCGGAATAATTAATAATGTAACAAATAGTTTAAATGAAATTACAATTTTTCCTAATCCAGTTGCTGAGATATTGCAAATATCAGTTAATGGTTTAGATGTTAAAAATATACAGATTTATACAATGGATGGGAAGTTAGTTTTTAAATCAAATACTATCATGCCAGAAATAAATGTTTCTCAATTAACTTCTGGTTTGTATTTGTTTTTTTTGGAAACAAATAATAGCGCTTTAAAAAAAGTATTTATAAAAAAATAAATTATTCATTTTATAAAACGTACTTTAGCTATTGAAAAATAGTAATGAAAGACACAAATAAAATCAAAGATCTGTTAGATACAATGGGCTCGGCATCAATAATTAATCGTGCTAAAGTTGCAGATTATATTATTGCTAAGCAAGAATTGTTTCCAAAATTAATTGATGTTGCTTTTGAGACAGAGTATAAATTGCACCATAAAGCAGCATGGATTTTAGAGTTTGTACTTAATGATAATTTAGAATGGATAATACCACATTTAGATTTTTTTACATCAAATTTACAAAAACTTAACAACCAATCGGTAATTAGACCAGCATCAAAAATTTGTAAATGGATTGCAATTGCATTTGATAAGAATACAGTATTTAAACAGCAATTAACACAAACACATATAGAAAATATGATTGAAGCTGGTTTCGATTGGCTTATTGGCGATAATAAAGTAGCAACGCAAGCTTATTCAATGCATTTTTTATATTTATTAGGAAAACAAAAAATAACTCGTTTTGATTGGGTTCATCAAGAACTGAAAAAAATTATAAGTCAAAATATGCCAACAGCCAGTTCAGGCTATAAAGGTCAAGGAAAGTATGTTTTAAAGATGATTAAGTAATTTAACTCAATCCTAAAGCGTAAAGTTTAATTTTTTTAACCATTGATACTAAACCATTGGCGCGAGTTGGTGAAAGATGTTCTTTTAAGCCAATCTCATCAATAAACGTGGTTTCTGTATTTAGAATGGCTTCGCTTGTTTGGTTAGAATATACACGTAGTAATAAAGCAATCATGCCTTTAGTTAAAATGGCATCGCTTTCGCTTGAAAAAATAATTTTATCGTCATTTTTTTCGGCATGAAGCCAAACTTTTGATTGACAGCCTTTAATTAAATTATCGTCTGTTTTATATTCTTTATCAATCATTGGTAATGATTTGCCTAAATCTATGATGTATTCGTAGCGTTCCATCCAATCTTCAAACATTGAAAACTCATCAATAATTTCTTCTTGTATTTCTTTTATAGTCATTTAGAAAACTTATTTTTGCAAAGGTATGAAGAAGTTTCAAAAATCTAATGATTTATCTAACATTCAACTAAATAAAATTAAACAAACGAATACATAATATTATGAGTAAACTTTTAATTGTAGGAACAGTCGCTTTTGATGCAATAGAAACTCCATTCGGAAAAACCGATAAAATATTAGGCGGTGCAGGAACTTATATAGGTTTATCAGCATCTAATTTTGGAGTAAAATCTGGAATAGTATCTGTTGTAGGTGGTGATTTTCCTCAAGAATACTTAGATATGTTAAATGATAGAAATATTGACACGTCAGGTATAGAAATAGTAAAAGACGGAAAAACATTTTTTTGGTCAGGTAAATACCATAACGACATGAATTCTCGTGATACTTTAGTAACGGAATTAAATGTGTTAGAAAATTTTCAGCCAGTAGTTCCAGAAGAATTCAAAGACAGTAAAATTGTAATGTTAGGTAATTTGCATCCTGCAATTCAAATGAGTGTCATTAAGCAAATGACTAAAAAGCCAGCATTAATCGTTTTGGACACGATGGATTTTTGGATGAACATTGCTTTAGATGATTTAAAAGCTGTAATGAAAGAAATAGATGTAATTACTATTAATGATGAAGAAGCAAGACAATTAAGTGGTGAATATTCTTTAGTAAAAGCAGCTGAGGTAATTCATGAAATGGGACCTAAATTCGTTGTAATTAAAAAAGGTGAACATGGTGCTTTGTTGTTTAGTGAAGGGCATATGTTTTATGCGCCAGCATTACCATTAGCATCGGTTTTTGATCCAACAGGAGCTGGAGATACTTTTGCAGGTGGATTTACAGGTTACTTAGCAAAAACAGAAAATCTCTCTTTTGACAATATGAAAAATGCAGTAATTTACGGTTCAAATTTAGCATCGTTTTGTGTAGAGCGTTTTGGTACAGAAAGAATGATAGATCTTACGCAGCAAGAAATTAAAGATAGGTTAGAGTTGTTTAAAAGTTTAACTCAATTTGATGTTGATTTAGATTAAAAGAACAATAAAGATAGTTTAATCCTTTCAATCTTAATATTTATTGAGATATTAAGATTGAAAAGGGTTTTAAGTAACCAATTTGTTTTTCAGTTTATATGTGTAAAAATTAAAGAAAAAACAACTGTATGTTTGTCATACTTTAATTTCGTAAAATGTTTTTTTAAAGCGATTTATCAATTCGTGAATTTCGTTTTCATTATAAGTAGCAAAACCAATTCTGATGTAATTATGCTTTAAGTTGGCATTGTCATAACGTTGCCAGTTTCCAATTTCTAATTTGTTTTTTTTTGCTACTTCAGTAATGATCTCCCAAGAATAATTTGAATTTAATTTTATCCAAACAGCCATTCCGCCTTTTGGTATTTCAAACTGAAATACATCGTTTAATTCTTTTTTTAAAAGTTTGCAAAATAAATCACGTCGTTGTCTGTATATTTTCATGACTTTACGAATATGTCGATCTAAATCACCAGATTTAATAAAATCAGCAAATGTTAATTCTAACAAAGCATCGCCTTGCCTATCTACAAAACCTCTTAATTTGGCTGCTTGGTCTACAAAGTATTCCGAGGCAATTAAATAACCAACTCTAAAAACAGGTGCAACTGTTTTACAAACCGAACCAATATAAATTACGTTTCCGTTTGTGTCGTGACTTGCTAATGGTAAAATAGGTGCGTGGTTGTAATTAAAATCGTAATCGTAATCATCTTCAATTATGGCGAAATGGTATTTTTTTGAAAGATTTAAAAGATGAATTCTTCTTTTGGCAGAAAGAGTTACTGTTGTTGGATGATGATGATGCGATGTTATATATACGGCTTTGATTTGTTGTTGTTTACACAGATTTTCAATCTCAGAGGTTACAATGCCATCTTTGTCAACTAAAACTCGTTTTAAGTTTGCTTGTTGATTTAAAAAGGTGGTATCGGCGGACTTGTAATTGGTGTTTCCAACCACAATGACATCTTCTTTTTTGAGTAATAACTGAGAAGATAACCAAATACCCATTTGGCTGCCACGTGTAATTAATACATTTTTCTTCGTAATATGTAAACCTCGAGTTGTATTTAAATAGTTAACTATAACTTTACGTAAAGTGTCATTTCCATAAGTAGAACCGTACGATAAATGTTCAAAAATATTTTTTTTAGCACAGATTCGCCTGTATGTTCTTGCTATTTCATCAATTGGTGTTAATCTTACATCTGAAATACCATCATTTAAATAAATAAAATTTTCTTTCTTATTTAATGTACTTTTTGATGAAATGTTATTTTTATAAAAAGAAAACCCTGTATTTATGTTCAAATTATTAACTTGATAACCCTTTATTTTTTGCTGATGTAGTATTGGTAAATTTTGATGTACAAATGTTCCTTTTTTAGAAATACTTTCTACCCAACCTTGCAGTGATAATTCTTCATAACAGGCAACAACCGTTTTTCTATGAACATTTAATTGTTGAGCTAAGGTTCTACTGCCAGGAAGTTTGGTGTTAGGTGTTAAAATTCGATTTTTAATTAATTGAATAATTTGATTGGCTAATTGTAAATACAATGCTTGGTTGCATTTTCTATCAAATTTAATACTGGTTTTGTATGGAAACATCTGGACTATTAATTATGTTTATACTGGACGATTACAGTAAGCCACAAATGTAGTATTTTTGAAATGAAATATAGATTGCACTTAATGATTAAATTAGAAAAATTCACAAAAAAAGATTACAATAGGTTAATTAATTGGATAGATTCTGAGGAGATAATGGTTGTTTTTAGTGGTCAAATATTTGATTTTCCAATTACAAAAAATCAATTAGATGTTTATCTTAATAAGCCGCATAGAATTGTATATAAAGTAATAAAAACTGATTCTAATAAAGTTATTGGTCATGCAGAATTAAATAATATTAATTTAAGAAGTAGTAATGCAAGAATTTGTAGGGTTTTAATTGGTGATAAAAAGTATCGAAATAAAGGTTTAGGCGGTTTGATTATTAATGAACTTGTACGTGTAGGTTTCTCTGAATTAAAGTTGCATCGGTTAGATTTAGGTGTGTACGATTTTAATATACAAGCTATAAAATGTTATAAAAAATGTGGTTTTAAAATTGAAGGCTTGCTAAAAGATAATATGAAATTTGGTAAAATATTTTGGTCTTCTTACAATATGAGTAAGTTAAATACAAAAAGATATCACCAAAAAAAAGATAAATATGAATGATGTATTAATAGATAGTATTGGTTACATGGCTTTGATAATTAATTTGTATTCCATGTCTGCAAAAGGCGAGTATAAATTAAGATTTATTTCGTTAATAGCAAATATGGTTTACATTTTTTATGGCGTGCTAATCAATGCAGTTCCAATTATTGTAGGTTGTACCATTGCTGTGTTTTTACATGGATATCGTATAAGAAAATTGCGAATTAAAACGATGAAAAATGATGATTAAAATAGAAATAGCAAATAAAGATAATGCAGCAGTTTTAGCTCTTTTAGGAAGAGTAACATATGTTGAATCGCATGGTCATTTTATCGATGATAAAAAAGATTTATTAGCATATTGTAATGAAGCGTTTTCCATTTTTAAAATAAAGCAAGAAGTATGTCAATCTAAAAATATTTTCTATATTATTTATGTAGATGATTTGCCTGTAGGTTATGCAAAATTGGTATTAAATGCAGTGCATAAAAGTATTATTTCGCCAAACAATTGTCGCTTAGAGCGAATTTATATTTTAAATGATTTTATACCTTTAAAAATCGGACAGCAATTATTGAGTTTTATTGAGAAAAAAACCAACGAGTTGCAACTCGACACTATATGGCTTTCTGTTTATATAAAAAATAATAGAGCTATCCGTTTTTATCAAAAAAACGAATTTAAAAACGTAGGAAAACTAAATTTTATCGTTAACGGGAAAAAGTATGAAAATATAATTTTTTCAAAAAATTTATAAATATGCAAGAATATTCAAAATCAAAATTAAACAAAGTTAAACGTGGTAAAATTAGAGCTACTTATGATGTTGAAAAAATAAACACCATATTAGATGCTGGTTTTATAGGTTATGTGAGTTATATTTATGAGCAAAGAACCATTACATTACCAATGGCGTATGGAAGAAAAGGCAATAAGATTTATTTGCATAGTTCTCAAACCAACAGAATGTTATTGGCTTTGTTAGACGTAAAAAAAATAAGTATGACAGTTATGCATTTAGATGCTTTGGTTTTAGCACGTTCTGGTTTGCATCATTCTGTAAATTATCGTTCTGCAACTTTATTTGGTACGGTTAAAAAATTGGAAAATAACATTCAAAAAAAAGAAGCGTTAAAATGTTTTATGGAACATATGATGAAAGGTCGTTGGAACGAAATTAGACCAATGCAACAAAGAGAATTAGATAGGACTTTAGTTGTAGAAATGACTATTGAAACTGCTTCGGCAAAAATTAGAGATGTTGGTGTTGTTGATGAACCAGAGGATTACAATTTAGATGTTTGGGCAGGTTTGATTCCGTTAAAACAAGTAGCGTTAGATCCAATTTCAGATAAAGGTTTGCCTCAAAAAATGGAAATGCCAAAACATGTTTTAGATTATTGCCAACAAAACAAAGGCTAAAAAATGAGGTTGTATTTTTTTAATAGTATGATAGTCAGTACATATAAAAGTTAGAAATTAATGTTATTTTTACACTGAAAAAAATGATAATATTTTTGGTGTTGTTATCGAAATGTTAAATCAAAATTTATTCTATATAATGTTTATTTAATTACTTATGAAAATCATTATTCAACGTGTTAAGCAAGCATCCGTTAAGGTTGATGGTAAATTAATTAGTAAAATTAACGCAGGCTTTTTAGTTTTGTTAGGTGTTGGAAACAAAGATACCGAAGATGACATAAAATGGTTGGTAAATAAACTATGTAACCTTCGAGTTTTTAATGATGAAAACGGCAAAATGAATTTATCGGTTAAAGATATTGACGGTGAAATTATAGTGGTAAGCCAATTTACATTGATGGCGAGTACTAAAAAAGGAAATAGACCAAGTTATATTCAAGCAGCAAATTCAGATAAATCAATTCCGCTATACAATAACTTCATATCGCATTTAACAGATGTTTTGGGCAAAGAAATAGGTACTGGTATTTTTGGAGAAAACATGCAAGTAGCATTAATAAATAATGGGCCTGTAACAATAAGTATTGATTCTAAAAATAGAATTTAACAACCGCAATCAGTCTTGCAATTATTTTTAGATTTTGGTTTAAATAAGAGCTTTTTCATTAAATAAAAAACAGCTATAATTAAAGTTAAGTAGGTTAAAATTTCTTGTATCATTTTAATTGTGTTTTCCAGTATTGTAATTCTTAATTTCATTTACAGGGCTCAATACGTTGTAGTTTTTCCAAATTCCAGTATTGTATTTACTTATATAATTTATTTTATGTTTTTTATCATCACTATAACTATCAAATCTTTTTTTAGTTATTTCTTCATCTGCAATAAAGAATAATTCAGTTTTACTGTAGCCGTTAATTTCCATTAATATTTCAAGTTTAATTAATTTTTTTGCTTCAGCTTTACTTGCTCTATTTTTTTTAAATTTAAATGGTCTTTCAATATATGCATACGATCCTCTTTTTTGACTAATAAATTTTAATTGATATTTGTCTAATGAGTTTTTTTTATACAAAACCGAAGCATTCCAAGTATGTTCTCTAAATTTTACGCCAAACAAAAATTTAAAATTACCACTTTGTCCATGACGATTTTCGCCATATTTAAAATCAACTTTAACAATAGCAAAATCATAGCCATTAACATACATAGTTCCTTTAAATTTAGCAGATGATTTTTTAGGTTTAAAATCAATAATATAAACCATTTCGTCATCGTACTCTGTAATACCTTTTAGCTCATAGTTGTATTTTTTTTGCTCAGTAACAAAGTCCAATTCTGATTTTTTATTAAATCCGTACATGTTAATTAATCCATTTAAACTCCTTTTTGTATAGTACGATTTAACAGAGTCTTTATACATTTCATTTTTAAAATCTACATCTATTTTTAATGAATCTTCTACAGGAAATATGCCAGATTTGACTTTATAAGTTGCATTTTTATCTAATTGACCAACAACACTTGTTAAAAATATTTTTTGTAATGCTTCTTGCGATAAGTCTTCATCTTTGTTGATTAAATTAATCGACTTGATAACTTTTATTTTAGTAGAATCCTTAGCGATATATAATTCACATAATTTCTCACTAAAATTTGTAGATGTTTTAGACAGGTTTTTTTTAATAATGCTATCTATTGATTTATTTGCTTTTTTAAGTTGTTTTTTGTTAAGTAATGTTGATTTTGTAAACTTAAAGTCAAAACGTTTAAATGTATTTGAGTATGAGTTTCTATTAAAAATTTGCTGTTTTGTAAAAGAGTTGGAATAATTATCTGATAAATTTTCGGTAATTTTTAGTAGAATATCATCAATACTTAATTTTTTATTTGAAATAAATACTTTTGATAACTCATTTACTTTTTCTTGTAGCGTGTATGTTTGTGATTTAAACTCTTTAACAATTAATTTAATTTGCTCATAACCCAAGTATGATATTTTAATTGAGTCAGTGGGCTTGAATTTTTTTTTATCAAAAGAAAACACACCTTCATCATTACTTAGCATGCCTTTTTTTGCTATTGATATACTTGCATACGGAATTGGCATACTTTCGTTGTCTACAATTGTTCCTGTTAATGTTTGTGAGGATAGTAATTGAGAACTTAATCCAATTAGTAACAATGCTATTTTTGTAATTAATTTAATCATAATAATAAACTATAAATTGATTGCAAATATTTATTTAAAAGCGCACTAATATAGTTAATAAATTGTTAATTAACTTTTTATTAACCTAAAAAAATAGTATAATTACTTCTTAGATGTCTATTTTCTCTATTCTTGGAGTAGTTGGGTTGTATCCAAAATCATTATCTGGAAGTTTAATTTCTAATTGATGAATTAAATACCCTAAACTTGCAAAATGATGTATTGCATGACTATGAGCTTGTATTAAAGTACTACCTAATGTGTAATTTTGCGTAATGATGCCAAGACCTAAATCATCATGTACAGGTATTATTTGATCTAAATTCACCGTTTTCAAATCATTTAACTTTTTAATTATTTCATTGTAATATTCAATTCCGTAATCAATTTTTTCTTCTACCAATACATTTCGTTTTCTTGCAGCTAAATTGACTTCGCCATTTTCTAAACCATCAAAGATACAATCAAAAACGTCTAAAATATGTCGCATGTGACCACCAATACTCGAAAAATAGGGAGCTATAGATTTGTTACTATATTGCTCATCATTAATTGATTTTAGTAAACTAACTCCTCTGTTAAGGTTATGTATTATGGCATTAATCATGGTAAGTGTAATTGTATTATGCTACTAAGTCGCAAATATACAAATATATTACATTAAAGTGCTGATATTTGTTGATTGTTCAGTTAAAAAAAGAGTTGTTGTCCAGTAGATGTGTAATTTATATTGATGCTTATAATTTTTGTTATGAAATTGCTTTAAACCCAGAAACTAAAGCTAATGCAACAAATAAACCAGCTAAAATGTAATTTATATTTTTTGCGATAAATTGTGCTTTTTTAGCAATTGCATTAGCAAATGTAGCATAAATTGAAAATAATGTAAACGCTCCTAATACGGCACCTATAACATAAATATAACGAAAAGGCGACTCCAGTGACATGTACCAGTTTTCTTGACCTAACTTAGCCATAGCTAAATAAAAAGGCACTGCTAACATGTTTAAAGATGACATTCCCATTCCGACTAAAAAAGTACTTCCTTTTTTATTCTTTCCTTCTGCTTTAAACTTTTTACGTGCTTGTGAGTAAAAGAAAAATGCTAATCCCATTAATACAAAAAAGGCAATTTTACCTAAAAAACTAATGATTTCAGGCGTAATTTTATCGGCAAAATAAACCGCAATAAATGCTTGAATGCTAACTACGGAAGCAGCGCCAGCAGAAAATAAAATTCCCGCTTTTTTTCCTTTTTCTATGCTTGTTTTAGCAGCAGTCATATTAAGCATAGATGGTGCTAATAAGCCAACAAAGGCAGCTATAAAACCGATAATAAGAGGTAAAATGTAATTCATGACTTTGATTTTAAAATTTAATGTAAAAATACAATAAAAACAAAGTCGTTAATGTTACAATTGTTACAAATAAAACGAATGTAGCTGTTGATGCTTTTGAAATCTATTAAAAAAATAATTTATATAAAGATGGCAATGTCTTTTATTGATGTGTTTTTTAAATAATTGTACTTTTATTAGGTAGTAATATAAAAAATATTATTTTTGTGTAAATTTTATATGTTAAAATGCAAAATAATTTTTTCTTAAAATCTTTTATATGTATATTGCTCATAGGTCAATTATGGGTTGCTATTTCTTCTACATTTTTTGTATTGCTTGATACTGATTCTGATAATATAGAATTATCTATTTCGGATAACGAAACAGAAGATGATAAAAAAGAAAAGAAAAAGGATAAGATTACATATAGTTTTCAGTTTTTCTTTGCTAAAGTAGATTTTATTGAAATTAAAAATAATTTTAATAAAGTAAATAATTTTACATCTTCAAATTATATAGAAATTAATTTGCCTCCTCCAGAATATTATTGTTTTTCTTAAATAAGTGAATTTTATATTTAAGAAATTTCATAAATTTTTAGATATACTGTTATTAGCAGCGCAACACAATTTATTGTTTGTTGTTAAACGAAGTAGCAATTCAAAACAAAAAATAGTAATGATGTGTTCTTTACACATTCTAAATAATAATATTCAATGAATAATAAAGATAATAACAACAAGTTTGGGTTTAATTTTAAACATTTTAAAGGTGATTTATTTGGTGGTATAACCGCAGGTATTGTAGCCTTACCATTAGCACTTGCATTTGGTGTAAGTTCTGGCTTAGGACCAAGCGCAGGTTTATACGGTGCCATTTTTGTCAGTTTTTTCGCTGCGCTTTTTGGAGGAACAAATACGCAAATATCAGGACCAACAGCGCCAATGACAGCTGTAAGTATGGTAGTGATTGCAGGTATTATTGCTACCTTTGAAGGCGATGTAACAAAAGCATTACCTGCTATTTTAACCGTATTTTTACTTGCTGGTTTAATCCAGATAGGTTTGGGTTTTATAGGCTTAGGTAAATACATAAAATACATTCCGTATCCTGTTGTATCTGGATTTATGACCGCTATTGGTGTCATAATTTTAGTTACTCAAATATTGCCATCGATAGGTTATTACCCTAAAGAAGATACTGAGTACGTTAATCAATTCAAACCGTACGCCGAAGAAATAATTTTAGATAATATTTTAAAAGATGAAGCAGGTGAAGGAATTTTAGTGTTAGAAGATTTTAAACAAACTATTAATAGAGCTGAAAATATCACACAAGATCAAATTTTAAAAGAATCTAAAACTTTAGCTAAAAAAAATGCGTCTGGTGTTATTGGCTCTTTAAAAATATTGCCAAGAGCATTGCAAAATATCAACTGGCTTGAATTATTATTGGCTTTAGGAACTATAATAATAATTTTTGGCTTTAAAAAAATAACCACAAAAGTACCAAGTACATTGGTTGCCTTATTAGTAATGTCTGGTATTGCCATTGGTTTTAAGTTAAATTATAGACCTATTGAAGAAATTCCAAGTGGTTTACCAATACCTAATTTAGGTATTTTTACTGATTTTAGTTTTAGTAGTATTTCACCTTTTATATTTACCGCTTTAACTTTAGCGCTTTTAGGTGCAATAGATTCGTTATTGACTTCGGTTGTGGCAGATAATATGACTAAAACGAAGCACAAACCAAACAAAGAGTTAATTGGACAAGGAATTGGAAATACAATTGCTGCTATTTTTGGTGGAATTCCAGGTGCTGGAGCAACCATTAGAACAGTAGTAAATATAAATGCTGGCGGAAAAACAAAACTTTCTGGTATGGTTGCTGGTATTTTGTTATTATTAATATTATTAGCTTTAGGACCAATAGCATCTCAAATACCTGCTGCCGTTCTTGCAGGTATCTTAATTACTGTTGGTATTGGTGTAATGGATTATAAAGGTTTAAAAGCAATACCATACATGCCAAAACCCGAGGTTATTATTATGATCGTTGTATTGGTATTATCATCGGTATGGAATTTAGTATATGCAGTAGGTATTGGACTTGTAATTGCTTCATTAATGTTTATGAAAAAAATAGGCGATTTAACTGCAGAGAGATCTAATGTGAAATCTTTACTAAAAGAGAAAGCTTGGGAAGACGAAAAAGGTTTTTCTAAAGAATTGGCTGAGACAATTTTTATTAAACATATAAAAGGCCCTTTGTTTTTTGGCTCAACAAGTGATTTTCAGGCACTTTCTAAACAAATACCAGAGCATGCTTCAACCGTAATAGTTAGAATGGGTAGAATGCAATACATAGATCAATCTGGCTTATATGCGATGGAAGATGTTTTAGTCGATTTAGTTAAAAATGGCAAAAAAGTACTTTTTGTAAATTTAATTGAACAACCAAAATACATGATGGAACGTATTGATATAATACCAGACTTAGTGCCTAAAGAACATCTATTCGATAACTTCGATGATTGTTTGGCTTGGATTAAAAATAACAATTAAAAAAATATTAAATACATTTTAATGTAATTAAAACAACCTAATTATGAAAACACAAACAAAAAAAACACAAGATAAACTTACTCCAAAAGATGCTCATGTTATTTTGGTAGAAGGTAATAAAAGATTCGTACAAAATTTAAAAGCACAGCGTAATTTACAAGACCAAGTGTTAGAAACCAGTACAGGACAATTTCCTTTTGCAGTGATACTAAGTTGTATTGATTCAAGAGTGCCTGCTGAATTGGTTTTTGATCAAGGAATTGGCGATGTTTTTAGCGTAAGAATTGCTGGTAATATTATTAACGAAGATATATTAGGTTCTATGGAATATGCTTGTAAAGTTGCAGGCTCTAAAATAGTGGTTGTAATGGGACACACAAAATGTGGTGCAGTTACTTCTGCTTGTAAACACGTAGAATTAGGTAATATTACAGCACTATTAAGTAAAATAAAACCCGCAGTAGCTATGATTGAAGCAAAGAATGATGAAATGAATGATAAAGCTATTGAAGAAGTTTCTGAACTGAATGTGAAATTTTCTATTGATGAAATTAGAAAGAAAAGTCCAATTTTATCAAAAATGGAAAATGATGATGAAATAGAAATTGTAGGAGCAATGTATGATGTTTCAAATGGAGAAGTTCGATTTTTTTAGTATAACAAAAAAGTGAGCCTAATAAACTACTACATAAATTAGGCTCACAACTACTAACTAAAAATCAATTTTTAATAATTTTAATTATTATAATTTTCTGGATATGATCCTTCAGGTACTGGCATTGGTGCATCTACACTGCCAATTTTACCATTTTTTTGTTCTTTTTCAATAATACCTTGAATACTTTCTGTATTTAAATGGATTAATTGTACTGGTTTTAAGCCAATATTTTTAGATCCTTTTTTAAGTAAATGTCTTAAAAAGAATATTAATAATAACATCCAAACAAACATGATTATTTTTTGAACAGTAACATCATCCGAAATTAAAGAATATATTTCTCTTTTATCTGAAATCCAACCTGGAGTACCATCATCGTGCGTTCCAAAAATAACCGTTGCGTTTAGAAAATCATGATGTGCATGAGAGAACAAAGTGTATGGTAGGTAACCAACTGCAAAGCCCATAAATCCTACTAAAGTATTGATATATCCCATACCAATACGCATATACGATCTAATTTCACAACCAATTAAAGTTACTGCTCCAAAACCTAAAGACAAACCTCCTAAAAAGTTACCAAAAGTTAAGCCTGCTTTTAAACCAGTACCTAATCTTGGCGAAATATCAAAAAATGTCCATGCAACTAACATAAAAGCTAACATTAAAACCCAAGTAGTTACCACACCAATAATTGGCGAATACGAACGCATTAAAGTACGTGTGATTTTTGGAACACCCATTTTAGCATATTTTTCATCTGCTTTTGTCATGTCTCCAGCAGTTTCTAAAGAAACCAAAGAACATTCTGTACCATAACCCGATTTAGATAAAGCTATACCTGCAACAATACCTGATAATAAAGTCATAAATACAAATAAGCCATTTTTATCGGCAACCGATTTACCAAAAGCTAATAATTTTCCTCCAGATAAATGTTTCATACTATCTGTTCCTGATAAAGCGCCGTATAAAGCTGCCGTTAAAAAGATAACAGTAAATGATAAGGCAATCCAAAATACAGGGTTTTTCTTCCAATTATAACCTTCTTTATAGGTTGCTTGTTCTCCTTTATCTTTATTTGCAATAACATACGCTTTTGTTTCTTGATGTTTAAAGTAATTTGCTAAACCTAATTTTTCCATCACTAAAAAACCTAAAGCGCCACCCATTGCCATGAATATAACCGAACCAAAAGAGCGAATACCCATAAATGGAATTCCGCCCATTAAATGGGTTAATGTACAACCACCTGCAATACGAGTTCCGTAGCTAAAGAACGCTCCACCAATAAAAGAAACGATTAACGCTTTTTTAGAATAATGTGCCCAAGCTCTTGTTTCGCCTTCCATCATAGTAACAATCCAACCTCCTAAAATCATACCTAATATTGGCCAACCCATACCTGGTGTAAAAACACCACCTTCTGGTATAATATTACCAGCAGCATCAACACCATAATTACCATAAAGTTCAGAATAAGTACCAAAAATATTATTTAAAAATACTTCTAAACCTCTAAACATTCTTCCTAAATCCGTTGTTACACTAATGTGCATTAAGGTGTTTTTTTCTGCAGGAACTCCTGCGCCTGATTTATAGATATAAATACCTATCATGTAAATTATTTGCGCAACGGCAAACAAAACTCCAGCATACACATAAGACCACTGGTTTTTAAATAATTTTTTTATTGAAAAATTGCTCATTTTTTAAGTTTGTTAAGTTATTTTATTAAAAAGGCAAATAAATTAAGGATTACTTGCCTTTTTTGTTTTGTATGAATGCATTAAAAATCCAATTGCACTCTAAATAAATGCTGACCTAAATTACCTAATACTTCATTTCCATCGTCTGTAATTACATAATTATACATTACACGAATACGTGAATTTAAATACCAATTTACTCCTAACGAGATGTTGTTAATAGGCTCTTGTGGATTAACTCTTTCTAATAATAAAGTATCTGGATTAAGAGTTTCCATTGTAATAACATCGTCAGAAGCTGTCATTGAAGAATAACGTGCTAAAACTTCTAATGCTCCAAAACCGCCATTATCAATGTCTTTTTTTGGTTTAACTCTACCAAAAGCAGCATGCTTATATGGTCTATGTTCACCAGTGATAAAATAAGAAGCAAAAGCATAATAAGAAGTCATTTTGTAATCTTTATCCGTTGCATTGAAAGCTTGTGATTTATATTCTCCTTGCACAGAAATTGGTCCAAAAGTAGTTGCTAATTCAAAACCTAAATCTGTGCGATTGTCTGATCCATCAAAAACAAAATGATACTTGCTTCCCATGTGATTTTCAGGTTTGAATTTTAAATCTTTATACGGTCTGTTAGCATAATT
Organism: Flavobacteriaceae bacterium; assembly: GCA_026988075.1. Classification (GTDB taxonomy): domain Bacteria; phylum Bacteroidota; class Bacteroidia; order Flavobacteriales; family Flavobacteriaceae; genus S010-17. Next base: position 1,585 of record JALSLZ010000096.1, on the reverse strand, counting down.
AACACCTAAATGAACTACTTGATGCTTTTCTTTATTGTTTAACACTGTTCCAGTAGCTCTTGCTACGAAGTTCATGCCGTTTTCTAAAGAGTTGTCTTTAAAACCTTCTCCGTTTAAGCCGTTATTTGTATATGCTAATTGGAAAGTAGCCTTGCCGTTTAATAAACCAAAATTTTCATAGTGAAATCCTGAACCCCAACGAAAATTTTGCATCGCAGTAAGCATAGCTCTTTCATTAAAAGAAATATATTTACTACTTGTCATCATTTCTAAACTGGTAGGTTCTGCAACACTACCAAAAGAGAAATTACCATATTTACCAGCGGTGTATTTTACATACACATCTCTAAAACCCAAACTTCCATGTGCAAAATCTGTTTCCACTTTATATTTTACATTTTTGGCTACTTTACCTGTCACAGAAAAATGAACTCTTCTAAATTCGTTATCATTAAAACTATCATCTATATTGGCGCGTTTTAAAAATTCAAAATCATATTGAATACGACCATTAATTTTTACTGTTGGTTTAAATTTGATCTGTTCTTTTTTATCTTGTGCATTAATACTTAATCCAAATATTAAAGCAAATACTATTAATACTATTTTTTTCATTTCTGATATATTTAAATTGTTTGAAAATTATTTTTATAATACTGCAAAGGTCTGAACATTTTTTTAATTCTATTGTAACTTAGGTTGCAATACGAGATATAAAAGTCTTTTATATTTGCAAAGTGAAAATTACAAATTATAGATTAACACTAAAAAATATTTAAAATGAAATACTTAAAAGCATTAACTGCTATTTTTATCGTAGGAGTACTTTTTACTTCCTGTAAAAATGCAGATGAAATTAGAAAAAGAGCAGAATTAAACAAACCAAAAGTAGTTGCTCCAATTGTACAAGCTATTATTCCAAATAATATTGGGGAAATAAAAAAAATCTCTGTTGATGAGTTTGAAAAAATGAACAACGAAGGCGGATTTACCTTGGTAGATGTAAGAACTCCAGAAGAATTTACAGATGGTTATATTAAAGGTGCTGTAAATATCAACTTCAAAAAAAGGACTTTTCCTGATTACATCAATGCTATTGATAAAACTAAACCTGTAGCTGTTTATTGCAGATCGGATAATCGTTCTGGTAAAGCTGCTATTATTATGCAATCTTTAGGATTTAAAAACATTTATGATTTAGATGGTGGTGTGAAAGCTTGGAAATCTGCAAATAAAGCTTTTGTAAAGGAAGATAATAATGCGAATAAAAAATTGCAAGAAACACTTAAAAAAGGAGATTTAAAAGGTAAAACTATTGTTGGAAAATCGCATCAAATAGGTGTTGAAGAGTTTGATAAATTAGTAAAGTCTGGTAAAATAACTTTAGTAGATGTTAGAAAAGCAGATGAATATGCTTCTGGATTTATTAAAGGAGCAATAAATGTAGATTGGAAAAACAGACATTTTGCTGCGAATGCTTTAAAAAATATCACTAATGATAAACCTGTTGCTATTTATTGTCGTTCTGGAAACAGAGCAACAAGAGCAATGTATGCTATGGCAGCTTTAGGATTTAATGAAGTGT
>JALSLZ010000095.1 GCA_026988075.1 Flavobacteriaceae bacterium | reverse complement strand
GCCACAGAAAAATGACAAACGATAATTAACCTTAATTTTTACCAATATCATTAAAATGAAGCCTTTTACACGTTAAAAAGAAACGTTGGTCATTTAAAAACGGGTTAATTTGTTTTATTATGTACTTTTGAGGTGAAATATAAAATGAAAAAGATGAAAAAAATAGACAACATTATAGATAACAAAATCACTCAAAACTTGTTTTTGTGGTTCTGTTTGTATCTTATTTTTACCACTTCTGTTCAGTCTGGAAATCGATTTGTATTTCCTCTCTATATTATTGCATTTTTAGCACCAGCAATTTATATTAACAATTTGTTTGTACTAAAGTACTTTGGTAAAAATAATTTCTATTTTTTTATATTGTTTTTTGCGAATATCATAACGTTTTCAGCCATTTCAATTGTCATAATTAGTTTTTTTGAAAAAGATGAATTCAGTATAAAAATGTTTATCAATTTTACAGGAATTTTACTTTTAGCCGTCGTATTTGGAGCAGCAACTAAAATTGCACGGGATAGTTTTTTTCGTAGGCAGCAAGAAAAAGAAGCAGAATTGCAATTATTAAAAGGACAATTAAATCCGCATTTTTTATTTAATACTTTAAATAATCTTTATGGTTTGTCGGTTTTAAAATCGGATAAATTACCGAGTTTAATGTTGAAATTATCCGATTTATTGCGTTACAGTTTGTACGAAACCAAAGAAATGTTAGTGCCTTTAGAAAACGAAATCAACTATTTAGAAAACTATATTTCGTTAGAAAAAATACGCTTAGAAGATAAAACGGAAATTATTTTTAAAAAATCAGGTAATTTTACAGATAAAAAAATAGCGCCAATGTTACTCATTGTTTATGTAGAAAACGCTTTTAAACATTTAGATTTAAGCAGCAAAAACAGTAACGTAATTATTGAAATAAATGTAATGGAAAACCAACTTATATTTAATTGTAAAAACACCTTTGATAAAAACGTAACTGCCAATTTAGAAAAAGGAAAATCGGGTATTGGTTTGCAAAATGCCAAAAAAAGATTGACTTTGATTTACCCTAATAATCACAAGCTAAAAATAAATAGCAGCACGCAAAACTATGAAGTAAACTTAATATTAGATTTATGAAAACATTAAAATGCATTATAGCAGATGACGAACCCATTGCAAGACAAATTGTAGCAAATTATTGCGATGCAATTCCGCATTTAGAAATTGTTGCGCAATGCAAAAATGCGTTTGAAGTCTTAGAAGTTTTACAAAACGAAGCAATTGATTTGTTGTTTTTAGACATTAATATGCCGAAATTATCGGGTTTAAGTTTATTAAAAACATTACAGCAAAGACCAGCTGTTATTATTACCACAGCATATTCTGAATATGCTATTGAAGGTTTTGAACTTAATGTTACCGATTATTTATTAAAGCCATTTTCGTTAGAACGGTTTTTGCAAGCGATTTCTAAAGTTAAAAACACAAAAAGTTTAGTACAAGAGGTAACTTTAAGTAAAACGGAAGAAAAACAAAAATTTATTTTTGTAAAAAGTGATAAAAAGCTACTTAAATTAAATTTTGATGCCGTTAATTATATTGAAGCTTATGGAAATTACATTAAAATTTACACCGATAAAATGATTTTAGTTTCCGAAACATTATCTCATTTTTTAGAAAAATTACCTAATCAATTTTTGCGTGTTCACAAGTCGTTTATTATCAATTTTGAAAAATTAAAATTGATTGACGGCAATAGAATTAGCTTACAAAATAATAGTAAATTACCTATTGGAAAATCGTACCGAAAAGATCTTTTAGATCGGATTGATTCGCATTGATTTTTAAACCTATAATAAGGTTAATTAAATAAATTTTCATAACGATGCCAATATTTTTTAACTAAATAAACATTTAATATAAAAACGATTAAACCTGGTCCAATACCTTGTGGAAATAAAAAAATATGGAACAGTATAATGTTTATAGATATTGGAGCAAGTACTATTAAAGCAAAAGGAACTGCTTTTCGAGCAATAAGTAAAATACCAACAAGCATTTCTAAAACACCTAATGTAGGGAATAAATACCCGGAATTTATCATGCCGTTAAAAAAGTGTTCGGCTCTAATATTTGCCTGAAACATAGGCATAAAATGTAAAAATTTATTTGATCCAAAAATAATTAATATAGTTGCTAAAATAATACGAGCCAACAAAAGAAAAGGAAGATTTTTTAAAATATTCATGATAATTTATTTAAGTGTTTACTCTTTTGACGCTTTATTTTAAAAGTACTTACAAGTGTGTTAATTTTTAAGTTGATTAATTATCTTGTTGTATGCTTCTTTGGTGTTTATGTTATTAATTATAGTGTTGTTAATTGTTAAGGTTTTAATATCGTTTTTTTTAAGAATATGAATTAGAGAATAATTTTTAGATGCTATGCTGTTTTTTAATAAAGGAATTGATTTTGGTTCCCAAATAGTAATTAATGGTTCAGGATATTTTTTATTTGTACCTTGAAAAGTTGTAGCTATTTTTGATTTATCTCTATTTTTAATCAATTTTTTTAATGTTGCTAAATTTAAAAACGGAATATCAATAGCAATAACCAACCAAGCAGTAGTTTTATTTGCTTTAAATGCAGTATAGATTGCTCCTAAAGGACCAATTTCTGGGTAAATATCAACAAGTGCATTGTT
>JALSLZ010000094.1 GCA_026988075.1 Flavobacteriaceae bacterium | reverse complement strand
CTAGATATTTCAAAAATTCTTCATGAAAAAGGTTACTTTTTCTTTGGATTTCTTTCGGATTTGATGAATTTTTTCCAATTCTTGCCAAATTTTCTTAAACTAACCAGTTAGTCCTTCAAAAATTTGATTTCAAATTGAATAAAAATTCATTCAAACTGAAAACAAATATTAGGTCGAACTCAGGTTATTAAATATATAGAGGTCAGTAAATGGAGTTATTACTTGGTTTTGTGTTTTTTGCGAGAAATAAAAGAAGTTCCATGTAACCCTGCCTGCTGGTAAGGCAGGGTTCGCAAAGAAAAAACAAGCAAAGAACAGCTAAGAGATTTCAGTAATAATGGACAATTTGTATATGAAACTATGCTGAGCTCTATAAATATAAAAGAAATGTTGAAGAAAATAATTAAAAAAACAGGAAAAATACTACTAACCTGAGTTCGACTAATAATTCGTTTACAGTTTAGATTATTTTTTTCATAATCGAAAATGAATATTAGAAGGATTATCTAGATAATTCAAAGAAATTTAGCGAGATTATGAGAAAAATAATCAAACCCGAAGGGAAAACAAATAAAAGGCAATCTTTTTTGAATAATTTTTAAGAAATAACAGGTTATACCTTAAAAATTATGCTTCAAATCTCACCATTTCTTCATTTTCTGTAAATAGAAGTCTTAGTCGAACTCAGGTTACTAGGATTAATAGTTTTTTTATTGTTGTATTTGCTATCCGCATATTTGTTATCAAAAATAGCAATTGATAAAGAAGCAAATGTAAATAAAGATATTTCAATTTACATATTAACAAATGGGGTACATACTGATATTGTTTTGCCAACATATACAGTAGAAAAAGATTGGAGTAAGGAAATAAAATATGCAAATACTATTTTAAAAGATACAACACACCAATTTATAGCAATGGGTTGGGGCGATAAAGGGTTTTATTTAGAAACTCCAAATTGGGAAGATTTAAAAGTTTTAGTAGCATTTAAAGCAGCATTTGCACTAGGGGGGACAGCTATCCATGCAACCTATTATTCCGAAATGGAAGAAAGTGAAACTTGTAAAAAAATAGATATTAGCAAGGAGCAATATATCCGTTTGGTAAATTATATTACAAATAGTTTTAAAACAGATGTAAATGATCATTTTATGCATATTAAAACCAACGCAAATTACGGGAAAACAGATGCTTTTTATGAAGCAAAAGGCAGTTATAGCTTATTATATAATTGTAATACTTGGGCAAATAGTAGTCTAAAAACCTGAGTTCGACTAATAATTCGTTTACAGTTTAGATTATTTTTTTCATAATCGAAGATGAATATTAGAAGGATTATCTAGATAATTCAAAGAAATTTAGCGAGATGATGAGAAAAATAATCAAACCCAAAGGGAAAACAAATAAAAGGCAATCTTTTTTGAATAATTTTTAAGAAATAACAGGTTATTCCTTAAAAATTATGCTTCAAACCACACCATTTCTTCATTTTCTGTAAATAGAAGTCTTAGTCGAACTCAAGTTAATATGGTAATTTACCAGTCCATTAATAGGATGTCGTTCAATTTTTCCTAATTGCAAACCATATATTTCAAAAAGACTTCTTATTTCGTCTTGTAAAAAGAAGGCTAGTGAACCAATAAAATGAATAGGTAATGTTTTACTTTCATTAAATTGTAAAATTTGATTTTCAATAAACAAACGGATACCTGTTAAAATTACATTTTGTGCGTACTCACTTTCTTTATGTTTTACTAAATAGTGGCTAAAATTTGCCAAATAAGTATTCGGATTTTCTTTTTTATACAAGTTTTTCTTTATTTCATCTGCATCTAAATTGTGATTTGCAGCAAAATCAGTTGCAAAATCTACTGGCATTTTATTAAAATAATAATCACGCAAAAGAATTCTACCATAATAATTTCCACTAGCATCATCCATAACAGAATACCCTAGAGATATTATTTTTTGGTGTGTAATATTACCATCAAAATAAGAACAATTAGAGCCTGTGCCCAAAATACAAACTATTGCAGGTTCTGTAGTAACGGAGTTAACTGCAGCAACGGTATCTTCTTTAATTGTAATGTCAGCATTTGTAAAGATACTTTGTAAAACTTGTTGTAATATCTCTTTTGGAGTACTTGTACCACAGCCAGCACCATAAAAGTGAATTGTGGTCACTGTATTTTTAGCATCCATTAAATTAGAATTATCAGCAATTCTATCTGTTAAAATTTGTTCCGAAAAAACGGCAGGATTTAATCCTTTGGTAGTTACTTTAAATAATTTGTTACCATTAGTATCTATGGCAAACCAATTTGTTTTTGTAGATCCACTATCTGCTATTAAAATCATTTGTTGTTGTGGTAATAAGTTTCTAATTCCGTTATATATTTACTTTTAGTATCCGAATCTAAAAAGGAATAAGTAAAAGAGTTTTTTGCTAATAAGTAAAGATCTTTTTTAGTTAAATTAAGCGCTTTTTGAATTTGGATATAGTTTTCATTAACCTGACCTCCAAAAAATGCAGGATCATCCGAATTTATGGTAACTTTTAAACCTAAGTTTATCATTTCTTTTAATGGATGGTCTTTTAAATCGCTTACAACTTGTAATGCAGTATTTGAAAGTGGACAAACCGTTAATGCCAAATCTCGTTTAATAATTTCAGTAACTAATTCCGCATCTTGCAAAGCATTATTGCCATGATCGATAC
>JALSLZ010000093.1 GCA_026988075.1 Flavobacteriaceae bacterium | reverse complement strand
TTTAATTGCTGCGTCAGAAATAGCAAGGCAATTGCAATTACGCGACATGGGAGGAATTATAGTGATTGATTTTATAGATATGAAAAAAGCAGAACACAGAAATAAGCTTTTTGAATTTATGAAAACTGAAATGAGTTCAAATAGAACTAAACACAAAATTTTACCGCCAACAAAATTTGGATTAATACAAATTACCAGACAACGCGTTCGTCAAGAAGTAGTAATTAGTACAAAAGAACCTAATCCAAATAAAAACGGAAAAGTTGAAGCACCCATTTTATTAATTAATAAAATAGAAAACGATATGGTGCGGTTAATGAATCATCCAAAATTTAATGGGTTGGTATTAAACATACATCCATTCATTGCAGCATATTTGCAAAAAGGACTACCATCAATACAACAAAAATGGTTTTTAAATTATAAAAAATGGGTTAAAATTTACCCAAGAGATGCATACCAATACCTACATTATCGCTTTTATGATAAAACAGGTAAAGCGCTCAAATAATCTATATCATACAAAGTCTTACAATTAAAATTGTAAGACTTTTTTTTTGCGCCGTTTTAAAATATCTACATAAACACAATAATATTTTTAATGAAGTGATTTTTAATGAAAATTATTTTTTAATATGTACTTTTGCATTGCAACAAAAACCACGAAAACAAATGTACGGAAACATAGAACACCATTTAAAGCAAGAAATTCAAAACATTAAAGATGCAGGTTTGTACAAATCTGAACGTATCATTACCTCATCTCAAGATGCTGTTATAAAAGTATCAACAGGCGAAGAAGTAATTAATTTTTGTGCCAATAATTATTTGGGTTTATCAAATAACAAAGAGGTTATTCAAGCAGCAAAAGACACTATGGATACACATGGTTACGGCATGTCGTCTGTACGTTTTATTTGTGGAACACAAGATATACATAAAAAATTAGAAACAACAATTGCAGACTTCTTTCATACCGAAGACACTATTTTATATGCCGCTGCTTTTGATGCAAATGGTGGTGTTTTTGAACCGCTTTTAACTAAAGATGACGCTATAATATCAGACAGTTTAAATCACGCTTCTATTATTGATGGCGTTCGTTTATGTAAAGCTGCTCGTTATCGTTATGCAAATAATGACATGAAAGCTTTAGAAAATCAACTTATCGAAGCCAATAAACAAAACCATCGTTTTAAAATTATTGTTACTGATGGCGTTTTTTCGATGGACGGAATTGTTGCTCAATTAGATAAAATATGCGATTTAGCTGATAAGTATGATGCCTTAGTTATGGTTGACGAATGTCATGCTGCTGGTTTCATTGGTAAAACTGGTAGAGGAACTATTGAACTAAAAAATGTTTTAGGAAGAATTGATATCATAACAGGAACGCTTGGTAAAGCACTTGGTGGAGCAATGGGTGGTTATACTACTGGTAAAAAAGAAATTGTTGATATTTTACGTCAACGTTCAAGACCTTATTTATTTTCAAATTCGCTTGCACCTGCAATTGTTGGCGCTTCCTTAAAAGTATTTAGCATGTTAGCTGATGATACTTCATTAAGAGATAAATTAGAATGGAATACGAATTACTTTCGCAAAGGAATGGAAAAAGCAGGGTTTGATTTAGTAGGAGCTGATGCTGCTATTGTACCTGTTATGCTATACGATGCAAAGCTCTCTCAAGATATGGCTAATGCATTGTTAGATGAAGGTATTTATGTTATCGGTTTTTTCTTTCCTGTTGTACCAAAAGAAAAAGCAAGAATTAGAGTCCAACTTTCTGCTGCGCACTCTAAAGAACACTTAGATAAAGCAATTGCTGCGTTTACTAAAGTAGGAAAACAATTTAAAGTTATTTAAAATGTGCTTTTTGCATTTGGAAATAAGTAGAATGAATTATTTAACACTCGTATCTATAATCTTTGTGTTTAAAAAAACAATAAATCCGTTTATTCAGTTTTATTAACATCAAATGATGATAAACACTAATAAAAAATTATGACTAAAATAAGAATTACCAAACATTTTGATTTTGAAGCGGCACATGCTTTACATGGTTATGATGGAAAATGTAAAAATATTCATGGTCATAGTTACCAATTATATGTTACTGTTATCGGAACACCAATAGAAATAAAAAATCACCCTAAAAAAGGAATGGTTTTAGATTTTGGAGATTTAAAAAAAATTGTAAAAACAGAAATAGTTGATGTTTTTGACCATTCAATTGTACTAGATAAAACTTCAAAACATATTGAATTAGCAAAAAAAATTGCTGATTACTCACATAGAATGGTTTTGGTAGATTATCAACCAACCAGCGAAATGATGCTAATTGATTTTGCGAAAAAAATAAAAAGCAAGTTGCCCAATTATGTAGCACTACATTCTTTAAAACTTTACGAAACCATCAATTCTTATGCAGAGTGGTTTGCCGATGATCAATAATGTTTTTTAAATTTATAAAATACGCTTAGGCATAATATTTGATTAAGATACTAAATCTAAATCATTTGTTATGAAATTTATTTTTAGCTTAGTAATCGTAATTAGTTTAAGTTCGTGCATACCTGTAAAAATAGCACCACAAATTGAAGACTACACTGTTAAAAAAGGCAAGAGATTCAAAAGTTATTTACCTAAAGAACATACTTTTATTTTTAACGACCCTAAAAAAGCAAATGAATTCAATCAATTTATAGCCGCTAAATTTGGTGTTGAAAATGATTTTTTGGAAGAATTAATTCCTATAGAAATTAATGGTAAACAATATGTTCTTCGCTATAATGAAGTAGAACGAATTACAAAAACGATTAACTTAATTCCCTTTGCTATTGATGCTGGACTACAATCTAAAAACATAGACCCTTTATTAGAAGATGTTTATACATCTCGAACAGGAAATTGGTATATTGTAATTTCAATAGCAAATGAAAACACTATCGATTGTCTAAATCCTGAATTTAAAAATCAAAGTGAAATTGTTGCAAGTTTAAAAAAGCTAAAAGACGAATATTTAAATACCAGTAATTATTTAGAAACTTTAATGAAGCGCTAAAATTCTAAACTAAAAAATCAGTTAGTTTTTCTGCTATTTTTCTGTTGTCTGATAATCGTGGAATTTTATTTTGACCGCCTAATTTACCAATAGATTTCATGTAATTTTTAAAGCCATTATTAACTACCTTTGAAATTATTAAAGTTCTTAACACCTTTCCATCAATTAAATCTTTATAATAACTATTTTTATTTACCAATGCTTGATCAATAGCCTTAGCAAAAAATTCTATATCATTTGGTTCGTTTTCAAATTCAATAAACCATTCGTGGTATGGCAATCCGATTTCTGGGTTTATTTGTGGCGCAACGGTAAATTCGTTAATTCTAATATCTGTATTTTGCACCGCAATTTCAAGGGCACTTTCAACTTCACTTGCTATAACATGTTCGCCAAAAGCCGAAATAAAATGTTTAATTCGTCCAGAAACAATAACTCTAAAAGGTTTAAGCGATGTAAATTGGACAGTATCACCAATATTATACGACCACAAACCAGCATTTGTAGAAATAATAAGTACGTAATTAACACCTAATACAACATCTTTTAAAGTGATTCGTGTTGGATTTTTATCAAAAAATTCATCTGCTTTTATAAATTCATAAAATATGCCATTATCCAATAAAAGTAACATTCCTTTTTGGTTAGGGATATCTTGAAATGCGAAGAAACCTTCGCTTGCAGGAAAAAGTTCTACGGAATCTACTTTTCTTCCGATAAGATTTTCCATTTTTTGCCTATACGGTTCATAATTTACACCACCATAAACAAAAAGATTAAAATTCGGAAATAACTCGCCAACTTTTTTATTTGATTTTTCAGTTAATTTTTCAAAATACATCTGTACCCAAGATGGAATACCGCTAATTAGCGTCATGTTCTCATCAATTGTTTCATCAACGATTGCATTTACTTTAGTTTCCCAATCTTCAATACAATTTGTTTCCCAACTTGGCATTCTATTTTTTTGCAAATATTTAGGCACAAAATGTGCTACAATACCACTTAATCTACCTGTTTTTATATTTTTATATTCACCTATTATTGGTGATCCTTGTAAAAAAATCATTTGCCCGTTAACAAAACTGGCATCACCTGTTTTATCAATATAATTTAATAATGCCATTTTCGCAGCCGATATATGACAAGGCATTGATTCTTTAGTTATTGGTATGTATTTGGCTCCAGAAGTTGTACCTGAAGTTTTAGCAAAATAAATTGGTTTACCTTTCCAAAGCACATCATTTTTACCCTCTAAAATTTGTGTTATATATGGTTTTAAAGCTTCATAATCTCTTACTGGTACATGGTTAATAAAATCACTATACGAGGTTATTTTATTAAAATTATGATCTTTACCAAAAACAGTATTCTTTGCATTAAAAATTAATTGTTTAAAAACTTTATCTTGAGTTTCTAATGGGTTTTTACTCCATTTATTAATTCTTTTTACAATTTGCTTTGCATATTTTTTAGCAAAAAATGATTTTATCATCATAGCTTATTTTTTAAAATCTATAAAATCTAAAGGGTTTACAGGGTAACCATCGCTCCATAATTCAAAATGAAGATGCGGACCTGTTGTTAAACTACCTGTAGAACCTGAATTAGCAATAACCTCACCTGACAACACTAAATCGCCTTGTTCTTTAAACAAACTACTATTATGTTTGTAAACAGATAAAAACCCCTGCACGTGCTCTAAAATTAACACATAACCAGTATCAGCTGTAAAACCACTAAAAATTACGGTACCATCAGCAACAGCTTTTACAGGTGTTTTATTTACGACTGTAATATCAACAGCAAAATGTTTGTTTTTAGAATTAAAATTATTTGAAATTTCGCCTTTAACAGGAGCGAAAAATACAATTTCATTCTTTTTTGTAGCTTGTTCAAAAACGCTATATCTATCTTGTTCTTCTATTGCATGTCTAAAAATAGAATCTTGATGAGATGCATCTAACACTAAATTAGTTGTATTTACTGTTTTAGATTTATCAATACTTTTAACGTCAGTTACATTTACATTGCCATTTAATAAATTTTGAATTCCGTCAAGGTATTTTTGATTCATGCTTATTTTTTGTTCTAAAGAATCTACTTTAAAAACTAATTGATTTGCCGTTTTTTTTAGCTTAGATGACGAATAACCTGGAATGTATTCTTTTATTGGCGTAAAAGCAATTAATACCGAAGTTACTACAATAAGTAAAAGAGCTAAAATACTACCAATAACAAATACATTTAAACGGTTTAGTTTAAATGACATTTTTACTTCTAAATTATCATGATTCATAACTACCAACCGATAATCATGAACTAATTTTTGACGAAACTTGCTCTTGTTTTTTTTATTCTTTGCCAACTATATATAGTATTAAAAAAGCATCATTAAAATTTTAATGATGCTTTTAAATTTGCCGATTAAAATTTCATCTACAAATGTATATTTTTTAGTTTGAAATCGTATTCTAATTTTAAATTATTTACAATTTAACAATTACAAATTCTGAACGTCTATTTACCTGATGTTCTGCTTTAGTGCATTTGTATCTATGTGCATTATCGCAATGATTTAGTAATCTTGTTTCTCCATAACCATCACCTGTAATACGATCACTTGAAATTTCGCCTTGATTTACTATATATGCTACCGTAGCATGTGCTCGTTCTTTAGATAATTTTAAATTATACGCATCGCCACCTCTTGAATCTGTATGTGCACCTAATTCAATAACCATATTTGGGTACTTTCGCATAGTTGCTACAATTTTATTTAATTGTCCTGCTGCTCTTCCTGTAATTTTAGAGCTATCGTAATCAAAATAAATACTAAAAATATTTAACATTCTTTTACCTCTTTTCATCACAATAAAATCATCTGACAACTGTACTCTATAAAAATTATCAGAATTATGTCTTGTTTTTGTAATAATATTTAATTCTTTTGTACCTAAGTGCTTTTTAAAGACTACAATTTTATAGTTTTCACTACAAAGTAAATTTTCAAAATGAAATTTACCATCTTTTTCCGTCTTCATCTTTTCCACTTCTTTTCCAAAAACATCAAAAATAGTTACCTCACAAAAAGGTAATGGTTCTTGCGTCATTGAATTTACTACCTCTCCTGAAACAGTTTGTAAGCAATCAAAAGTTAAAGGTCTGGTTTCTGTAAAAGAATAAATATCATCACTTCCTTTTCCTCCTTTTCTATTTGATGAAAAATAGCCTCTCTGTATTTTAGCATTATATATGTAAGACATATCATCTGCAATACTATTAACTGGCGGTGCTAAATGAATTCTACGCGAAACTTTTCCTTGCCCTAATATTTTCACTGCATAAATATCCAAACCTCCTAAACCTCCATCTGGTCTGTTAGATGAATAATACAATACGTTGTCTTTTATATGTGGAAAAACTTCTTTGAATTTTGAGTTTACTCCTTTACCCATATTTTCAGGTTTACTATAATTGTTTTCACCTAAAATATCAACAAAATAAATATCGGCATTACCAAAACCTCCAGGCATATTAGATGTAAAAAACAATTTAGTGTTATCACTACTTAATGTTGGGTGACCAACATCGTATTCCTTACTATTAAATGGCATTGGTGTAATGTTAGTCCATTTACCATTTGGTTTTATATCTGCTTTAAAAACAGCTATTGTAGCTTTTCTATCTCTACCTGTTTTAATGGTATTCTTTTTACCATAAATACTTCTGGTAAAATAAACCGATTTTTTATCTTTTGTAAACGCAACATTTGACTCGAATGATTTGGAGCTTACGCCATCAATCATTTGCACATTTATAAGTTCTCCGTCTTTATCAATAGTACCCATATAAAGATCTAACCTAGCCTTTTTTTCATTTTGTGCTGAAAATACAATTTTATCATCGCCAAAATAAGTAGTTCCAAAACTTGGATATTTATTGTTTAATGACAGATTATTTATATAAAAACGGTGTTCAATATCACCTTTTACGGTATCTTTTTCTTTATTCTGAGCAAAACTCTGAATGAAAAATAAACTTACAATGCATACTATAATACTAAAGTTAATTTTTTTCATTTTATTTTTTTTCTTTAAGAATAAAAGTAGTTCGTCTGTTTTCTAAATATTCTTCATCTGTACAGATTATTCCTTTTACACATTTATTAATTGGTTTTGTTTCTCCAAAAGCTTTTCCAGAAAAACGCTTTCTAAATATACCTTTAAACCCAACATATTCTTTTAATACTTCAATTCTTTTTTCAGACAATTCCATATTAAAATCTGTTGGCGCTCTACTATCGGTGTGTGATTCAAAATAAATAGTTAATTTAGGATTATCTTTCATTACCATAACTGCTTTATCTAACTCATAGGTGTATCTTGGTAAAAGATCCCACTCATTATATTCAAAATCTACTGTGCCAACGTATGAAAAAGATTCTTTCATACCTTTTGGCAATGCCTTAGTAACAAATAAATTTTTCTTAAACACTATTTTATCTTCACTATTTGTTATCATTAGTCGTTCTGATGTTTTATAACCTTTTCGAGATGCTTCTAATTTGTATTTTTTACTACATTTTAGTTCAAAATTAAATTTACCACTTTCGTCAGTTTTAAATTTTTCAACAACTTTATTATCATCATTTTTTAATTTAACTAATACGCTACTGATTCTTTTTTGCGTTGCATTTAAAAAAACAGTTCCTATCAATTTTTGTGAGCATTCTTCTTTTTTCACTTCTTTTTTCACAACCACTTCTTCTTCTTTCACTTCATTTTCTTTAAAGAAATAAATATCATCTCCTCCTTTTCCTCCAGGTCTATTTGATGAAAAGAAACCTTGTTTGGTTGATTCATTATATATATACGAAAAGTCATCAAATTTACTGTTAATTGGTTTTGGTAATAATTTTGCTTTTGAATTTTTATCATTTAAATCTACTACATATATATCCATTCCGCCAAAACCGCCCATACCTGTTGAAGCATAGTATAATTGGTTACTACTCGATACAAATGGATACAGCTCTTTACCTTTTGAGTTAACTCCGCTACCTAAATTTTGAGGTGTAGAAAATTTATCTCCACCAAGAATATCTACAACATAAATATCAGAGCCTTGAGATCCAGGCATATTAGAACTAAAATATAATTTTTTGCCATCATTACTTAATGCAGGATGACCAACATCGTAATTTTCTGAATTAAATGGCAAGGGTGAAATATTACCCCAAGAGCCATCTGATGCTCTTATTGCTTTAAAAATAGCGATAACAGATCTTTTATTTTTATCGTACTTAATAGTGTTATCTTCACCAAATAAACTTCTGGTAAAGTACATTGTTTTTAAATCTTTGCTAAAAGTTACAGAAGTAACATGTGTATCTGATTTATAGAACATTTTTTTTGTGGTAATATCATCAGCTTTAATTGCTCCATTATATAAATTTAAATGATTCCCGTTTGAAGAGGAAAATACAATGTTTTTTCCGAAATAAGATGTTCCAAAATTATTGTAGCCGTTGTTTATCGAAAGGTTTTTAATTTCGATTTCTGTGTCTTGCGACATCGCTGTTGTAAAAATAATTGCGATTAGTAATTGTATTAGTTTTTTCATTTTTTATCCCCTTTAGTTTAGTTAATTGTTAATGGTTATTCTACCTTTTGCAAAAGTGATGCCATACTTTTTTTGACATCTATTTATAAAAGTTCATTTCATCTAAATATTGCCATACTTTTGATGTTAATAATGGTTTTATGTTGTAATTATTTTTTATCCCTTTTCTAATAAAAGTAGAAGACAACTCTATAATTGGCGCTGTAACAAGGTGTATTTTATTATGATTTATTAATTCGGATTTTTTTCTATTTTTATATAATCTTGGATAAACATAAATAGAATAGTTTGCTAAAATAACCTCGTAATTTTTCCATTTTTTAAATGACTGTAAGTTATCTTGACCCATAATTAAATTAAATTTATACTCTGGATAATGTTCGTTTAAATGAATTAAAGTATTTACGGTGTAGTTTGGTTGTGGCAAATCAAATTCAATTTTTGACGCCTTTAATTTTGGATAATCTTCTAAAGCCAATTCAACCATTCTATATCTGTGATAATCTTTCAACAATGTACTCTTTTTCTTTAACGGATTATGAGGTGTAACAACTAACCAGACTTCGTCTAATTCAGAATGCTCAACCATATGGTTTGCAATAATCATATGCCCAACATGAATTGGGTTAAATGTGCCAAAATACAAACCTATTTTTTTTTTCATTAATTCTAAGAAATAAAAGTTTTTACTACAGTATACGCATTGTTTTTAGCAGTTTCTAAATCGTCATTTACTAAAATAACATCGAATTTATTAGCATAACTCATTTCTTTTTCTGCTTTAGCTAATCGTTCAATTATTTTTTCTTCACTATCGGTTTTCCTATTACGCAATCTGCGTTCCATTTCAATTAACGAAGGTGGTTTTACAAAAATAGACAGTGCTTTTTTAGAGAATTGTTTTTTTATATTTAATCCTCCAATTACATCAATATCAAATATAACATTTTTTCCTTCTTTTCGTAATCTTTTTACCTCTTTTTTTAGCGTTCCATAAAAATTATCGGTGTACACTTCTTCAAATTCAATAAATTTATCTTTTTTAATTAATTTTTTGAATTTTTTTGATGAAAGAAAATAATAATCTTGTGCGTCAATTTCGGCACCTCTTTTTTTTCTTGATGTTGCTGAAATTGAAAATGCCAAATTCAATTCTTGTTGTTTTAGTAAATACTGAACAATGGTCGTTTTTCCAGAGCCACTTGGTGCTGAAAAAATGATTAATTTCCCTTTTTTAATTTTAGTATTCTCCAAGATTATAAAACATTTAATAGTTGTTCTTTAATTTTTTCTAACTCATCTTTCATTAAAACAACATTTTGTTGCATTGGCGAATAGTTTGCTTTAGAGCCTGTTGTATTTATTTCTCTGCCTATTTCTTGACAAATAAACCCTAATTTTTTTCCGTTAGACTCCTTAGAATTTAATGTTTTTAAAAAGTAAATTAAATGGTTATCTAAGCGTATTCTTTCTTCGGTAATATCTAATTTTTCTAAATAATAGATTAATTCTTGCTCAAACCTATCTTTATCATGATCTACTTTTAAATCAGTAATTGATTTTAATATCCGTTCTCTAACCGCTGGAATTCTGTCTTCTTCAAATTGGATGTTTTTTTGACATAAATCTTGAAGTGTGATAATTCTTTTTTGAAAATCCGCCATTAAAATAGCGCCTTCTTCTTCTCTAAATGAGTCAATTTTATTTAACGTTTCATCAATTTTATGATCTATTTCATGCCATTCAGATTCATCTAATTCTTCTACGTCTGCGTCTAAAATATTTGGCAATGTCATGGCTAATTCCAACGCTTTTTCTTGTGAAATTTCAGCAATACTTGACAACTGTTTTATATAGTCTTTTACAATAGATTTATTGATAACATTTGTATTTTCTGCATCGGTATTTTCAACAAAAATATTAAAATCGATCTTACCTCTATTTAATTTAGAAGCAATTTTTTTTCTAACAATCAATACTTTTTCTTTATATGGATTATTAATACGAACGCTTAAATCTAAACTTTTAGAATTAAGTGATTTAATTTCGATGGTTATTTTTTTATTATTGATGGTAAATTCTGTTTTACCATAACCTGTCATTGATTTTAACATATGTTTTTATTTAAATCTTTTATCAGTTAAAAAAATTGTTATGCAATATAATTAATTTGAAATTTATGATAGCGTTTTATTATTTACATAATTTTTATTCTTTTAACAATCGTTTACACGTATTTTATGGTGTTTTTACATTTTTAAAAGTCACTAAATAGACGCCCACAAATATAAGTAATGTTGCTACTACCTTAACTATATTTAAACTATCACTTTTTACAATTAACGCATACATTGTTGCAATTACTGGCTGCAAATATATAAAAATACTAACAGTTGTTGGTTTTAATTTTCTAATTGCTAACAAGTTGAATAAGTACGTGATAAAGGTTGTAAACACTACAATAAAGCCTATTTTTAAAATAATATTATTTGGTAAAATTTCAAAATCAATTTCTCTTACTTCTTCAATTCCAAAAGGTATTACCATAATTAACCCAAACAAGTACAGCCATTTTGCAAATGTTAATGGATGGTATTTACTTGTAAGGCTTTTAACAATTATCAAATACAAAGCAAAAGAAGCCGCATTAACCAATACTAATAAATTACCTATAAACTCATTGTTTCCGTTGTTAATATTCTTTCCGTAAGCAATTAGTACTACTGCACCTATTAAGCCTATAAAAATTCCTGTTATTTTTTTGATTGTAATTTTTTCGCCTAAAAAAATACTTGCAAATGTTAGTACTAATATTGGTGTTGTTACCATCATAACAGCACCACTAATTGGAGTTGTCATGCTTAAACCTTTAAAAAAAGTAAGCATATTTAAAGCTACTCCAAAAATAGCGGCTAAAAAAATTCGCCCAAAATCTTTAGTAGCTATTTTTTCTTTCATTATAAATAAACCTGCTATCCAAAACAACAACGTAGCTCCAGTTACACGCAATAGTATAAAGCCGTAAGGTTTTATATATTCTGGCATAACTTCTTTAGCAATTGTAAAGCTTACACCGTATATTATGGCAGTAATAAAAGCCAATAATAATGCAATATTTCTACTCATATTTATAGTTGTTTTCGAAATGCAAAGATAGTTTTTTTTAATCGAATACCTTTTTAACATTACGCATTTTATATCGAACTAAATACAATCAAAAACCCAACTTACATATCAGAAATTTAGCAAACAGCTACTTTTTGTATTGTGTAGAATCAATTTTATTTCTTTTTTAATCAACCTTAACAAAACTTTGCAAAATTCTAAGTTTATTAAAATAATTAATAGTTTATATTTGCACGTTAAATAAAATGAGTCTTTTTAATATCGATACTCAATACTAATATCTCAATACTAATAAAAGAATGAAAGCTGGAATTGTAGGATTACCAAATGTAGGTAAATCAACCTTATTTAATTGTTTATCAAACGCAAAAGCACAAAGTGCAAACTATCCGTTTTGTACTATCGAACCAAATGTTGGTGTAATAAATGTACCTGATGAGCGTTTAGAAAAATTATCTGAAATTGTAAACCCTGAAAAAGTACAACCTGCAGTGGTAGAAATTGTAGATATAGCAGGTTTGGTAAAAGGCGCAAGTAAAGGCGAGGGTTTAGGTAATAAATTCTTAGCAAATATTAGAGAAACAGATGCTATTATTCATGTATTACGATGTTTTGATAATGATAATATTGTACATGTAGAAACAACTATAGATCCTGTAAGAGATAAAGAAATTATTGATTTTGAACTACAAATTAAGGATTTAGAAGCGGTAGATAAACGAATAGATAAAACAAAAAAAGCATCAAGAACTGGCGATAAAGAAGCTACAAAAGAATTTGATGTTTTAGTTAGAGTAAAAGAAGCCTTAGAAAGTGCAACTTCTGTAAGAGCAATTGATCTAACTGAAAAAGAACGAGAAGAATACATAAAACCCTTACAGTTAATTACAGACAAACCTGTACTTTATGTATGTAATGTTGATGATAAATCAGCTGTAACAGGTAACGCACATGTTGACGCTTTAAAAGAAGCTATAAAAAATGAAGATGCGCAAATGTTAATTTTGGCCGTTGGAACGGAAGCTGATATTAATGAATTAGATGATTACGAAGAAAGACAAATTTTCTTAGAAGATATTGGTTTAACAGAACCAGGAGCATCAAAACTAATTCGTTCTGCTTATAAATTATTAAAATTACAAACCTATTTTACAGCAGGCGTAAAAGAAGTAAGAGCATGGACTATTCATATTGGCGATACTGCTCCACAAGCCGCTGGAGTAATTCATACCGATTTTGAAAAAGGCTTTATTCGTGCAGAAGTAATAAAATATACCGATTTTATTGAGTTTGGAGGCGAAAAACAAGTAAAAGAACTTGGTAAAATGAAAGTTGAAGGTAAAGAATACATTGTTCAAGATGGTGATATGATGAATTTTAGATTTAACGTATAATTTATTTATAAAAATTATTTTTCATGCAATTCGATATAAAAGCAACCGATAACAAATCTAACGCCAGAGCTGGCACAATGAAAACGGCTCATGGCGATATTCAAACACCAATATTTATGCCTGTTGGTACTGCAGGAACTGTTAAAGGAGTTCATCAACGAGAATTAGAAAACGATATTAATGCCGATATAATTCTTGGTAATACCTACCATTTGTATTTACGTCCAAATATGGATATAATGGAAAAAGCTGGTGGTTTACACAAGTTTATGAATTGGGACAGACCTATTTTAACAGATTCTGGTGGTTATCAAGTATATTCTTTAGCAGGGACAAATAAAATTAAAGAGGAAGGCGTTAAATTTAAATCGCATATTGATGGTTCAAAGCACTTCTTTGCTCCTGAAACTTCAATGGATATTCAGCGTACTATCGGAGCGGATATTTTCATGGCTTTTGACGAATGTACACCTTACCCATGTGATTATCGGTATGCCAAACGCTCTATGCACATGACTCATCGTTGGTTAGAACGTTGCTTAACTCATTTAGAAAAAACACCACCAAAATACGGTTTTGATCAAACATTTATGCCAATTGTACAAGGAAGTACTTATACCGATTTGCGCAAGCAATCTGCCGAATATATTGCAGGTGTTAATGCCGAAGCAAATGCAATTGGAGGTCTTTCGGTTGGCGAACCAGCAGAAGAAATGTACGCAATGACTGATACTGTATGTGCTATTTTACCTAAAGATAAACCAAGGTACTTAATGGGCGTTGGTACTCCAATCAATATATTAGAAAACATTGCTTTAGGTATTGATATGTTTGACTGCGTAATGCCTACAAGAAATGCAAGAAACGGAATGCTTTTTACGGCTTACGGTTCTATCAATATTAAAAATTTAAAATGGGCAGATGATTTTTCTCCAATTGATGAAATGGCAATAACCTATGTTGACACAACTTATTCAAAAGCTTATTTACGTCACTTGTTTAAAGCAAATGAATATTTAGGAAAACAAATTGCTTCTATTCATAATTTAGGCTTTTACCTATGGCTAACAAGAGAAGCTCGAAAACATATTATTGCAGGTGATTTTACAACTTGGAAAAATAAAATGGTTAAACAAATGGATAATAGATTGTAGTTTTAGATGCTATATGCTAAGAATACTAATTTAAATTTATACAATACAAACGAATAAAAAATCAAAATTGAAAATTCTTGACAGGTACATATTATCAAAATATTTTAAAACCTTTATTTTTACGGTTTTATTATTATTACCTATTGCCATAGCAATTGATATATCTGAAAAAATAAAGAAATTCATAAAACATGAAGACTTAACTGTTTGGACAATTGCAAAAGATCATTATTTAAATTTTGTTATTTACTACACCAATACTTTTATGCCTTTAGCATTATTTATTGCAGTAATATTATTCACTTCTAAATTAGCAAGTAACACCGAAATTATAGCCATGCAAAGTGGCGGAATTTCATTTCCTCGTTTAATGAGACCTTATTTTATAGGCGCAACAATTATTTTTATTATTGCTTTTTTTGCAAACCATTTTATGGTGCCAATTTCAAACAAAACCTTTGAAAAATTTCATAGAGATTATATTGCCTCTACTTGGAGCATGCGAGATAAAGACAAAGTAAGCAATCTAAATTTACAATTAGACGAAAATAATTTTATTTTTTTTAAAGACTTTAACACCACAAGAAATAACGGAAATTATTTTGGATATGATCATTTTGAAAATGGAGAACTAAAATACAAACTTACAAGTAGACGAATTTCTTATGAAAAAAAAGATAGCGCTTTCACTTATGTTTTAAAAGATTTTAAAAAGCGCTATATAACACCTAACAATGATATTATTATTAAAGGAAAAAAGTTTGATACTATTTTTAGCATCAAACCAAGTGAATTTAAAACTGTTGGTTATTTGGCAAAAGAAATGAACTCTTTTGATTTAATGAATATGATTGAAGTAGCTACAAAACGTGGCGTTAAAAACCTAAACCCATATAAAGTAGAATTGTACAAACGTTCAAGTATGCCAGCTTCAGTTTTTGCCTTAACAGTTATTGCGGTAGCTTTAGCGTTCAGAAAAAAACGTGGTGGAATGGGTGTAAATTTAGCCGTTGGAGTTGCACTCATGTTTATGTATGTATTTTTTATGAAGATATTCGAAGTTATTGCAGCATCTTCTAACACAAACCCTTTATTATTAGTATGGTTACCTAATATTATTTTTGGTATATTAGCCATATTTTTATATCGCAATGCAAAAAAATAAGCTACAAAATTATTTACACCTTCATTTTATTGTATTTATTTGGGGTTTTACCGCAATATTAGGAAAATTAATCTCAATCGATGCCATACCATTAGTTTGGTTTAGACTAAGCATTGCTTCTGTTCTATTATTTATATATATCATTATTACAAAAATAAACTTAAAAGTAGACTTAAAAACGTTGTTGCTGTTTTTTACTGTAGGATCTATTATCGGTTTACATTGGCTTGCGTTTTTTTACGCCATTAAAATAGCCAACATATCAATTACCTTAACTACCTTGGCAACTGGTGCATTTTTTACTTCAATATTAGAACCTATATTTTACAAAACCAAGCTAAAATGGTACGAAGTACTACTATCTTTATTAACCGTTTTCGGAATTGTTATTATTTACAATGTAGAAGCACAATATAGTTTAGGTATTATATTTGCATTGATTGCTGCTTTACTTTCTGCTTTGTTTACCGTTGCAAATGCAAGTTTAGTACAAAAAACAAATACCAGCGTTTTAACATTTTATGAATTATTATTTGCTACTTTAGTAATCAGCATTATTCTATTTTATAATAACGGATACACCAAAAATTTCTTTAACTTATCTACAAACGACTGGATTTTTATTTTTATTTTAGGTTCAATATGTACCGCTTATGCTTTAACAGCTTCGGCTAAATTATTAAAAAAAATAAGTCCGTTTACCATGATGCTAACCGTTAATTTAGAACCTGTTTACGGTATTATTTTAGCCTTATTTGTTTTTGGAAACAGCGAAAAAATGAACACATCGTTTTATTATGGTGCATTATTAATTTTTATTAGTGTTATCCTTAACGGAATTATTAAATCTAAAAATAACGAAGAGTAATTCGAGTTAAATTTTAGCCTTCTTTTCTTAGCTCTTAGTTCTTGGGTCTTTAATCTTTTTGATTACATTTGCAATCCAATTTAAAATAATTAGATAAAATGGATAAATTTGTAGAAGAATTACGATGGAGAGGAATGTTACACGACATAATGCCTGGAACAGAAGAACAATTAGCTAAAGAAATTACCTCAGCTTATATTGGTTTTGATCCTACGGCAGATTCTTTACATATTGGTAGTTTAGTTCAAATTATTTTATTGATGCATTTTCAACGTCATGGACATAAACCCATTGCACTTATTGGAGGAGCAACAGGTATGATTGGTGATCCATCAGGAAAATCGGCTGAACGTAATTTATTAAATGAAGCAACACTTCAAAAAAATATTGATGGTATAAAATCGCAATTAGAGCGTTTTATTGATTTTACTTCAGACACAAAAAACAAAGCCAACTTAGTAAACAATTACGATTGGATGAAAAACTTTTCATTCTTAGATTTTGCACGTGATATAGGTAAACATATTACTGTTAACTACATGATGGCTAAAGATTCTGTAAAAAAACGATTAAGTGCCGAATCTACTACTGGTATGAGTTTTACTGAATTTACATACCAATTAGTACAAGGTTATGACTTTTTACACCTTTATAGAGAAAACGATTGCAAATTACAAATTGGCGGTTCAGATCAATGGGGAAACATAACTACAGGAACAGAATTGGTTAGAAGAATTGCAAAAGGAAAAGCCTATGCATTAACCATTAAATTAATTACCAAAGCCGATGGTACAAAATTCGGTAAAACTGAAGGTGGAAATATTTGGTTAGATGCCAATAGAACTTCACCTTATAAGTTTTATCAATTCTGGTTTAATTCAAGTGATGCTGATGCTGAAAATTACATAAAAATATTTACTTTTTTACCAAAAGAAGAAATTGAATCTTTAATTAAAGAGCACCAAGAAACACCTCATTTACGTTTACTACAAAAGAAAATTGGCGAAGAAGTTACCATAATGACACATGGTAAAGATGCTTTTGACAATGCTGTAAAAGCATCAAATATATTATTTGGAAAATCAACAGCAAGCGATTTAAAAACTTTGGACGAACAAACTTTTTTAGATGTTTTTGATGGCGTACCACAAGCAGAAATACCAATAACTGATTTAGAAAAAGGAATAGAAATAATTACAGCACTAAACGAAAAATCAGGCTTTTTAAAATCGAATGGTGAAGTAAGAAGAGCTTTAAAAGAAAATTCTATTTCTATTAATAAAGAAAAAGTAAAAGATGACTTTGTTTTAAAAACAACCGATTTAATTGCTGATAAATTTATTTTATTACAACG
>JALSLZ010000092.1 GCA_026988075.1 Flavobacteriaceae bacterium | reverse complement strand
TACCCAAGTACTTGGAGAGATATTAAAGTCTATAATAATTACGCTTTTATTGTAAGTGAAGCTTCAGGGCATGGCATGCAAGTTTTTGATTTAACAAAGCTAAGAAACGTTGTAAATCCGCCAGTAGTTTTTACCGAAGACGCTCACGATAGTAGTTTTGGTAAAGCACATAATATAGTAATTAACGAAGCAAATGGTTATGCTTATATTGTTGGTTCTGCTACAAATAATGGCGGTCCAATTTTTATAAACATTCAAGATCCTTTAAACCCTGTAAATGAAGGAAGTTATGATTTAGAAGGTTATTCTCACGATGCACAAGTCATTACTTATCATGGGCAAGATACAGCACATGTTGGCAAAGAATTATATATTGGTGCTCATGAAACTTCGGTGGTTATTATTGATGTTACCGACAAAACAAACCCTGTAAAAATAGCTGAAATGTTCTACGCAAATACAGCTTATACACATCAAGTTTGGATAGACGAAAACCATCAATATCTTTATTGTAATGACGAAATAGACGAAACTAACTTTGGTTTTAATACAAGAAATATTGTTTTTGATTTGTCAGATTTAGACAATCCTGTTTTGCATCACCAATATTATGGTGAAACAACAGCAATAGATCATAACAATTACGTAAAAGG
Organism: Flavobacteriaceae bacterium; assembly: GCA_026988075.1. GTDB lineage: Bacteria > Bacteroidota > Bacteroidia > Flavobacteriales > Flavobacteriaceae > S010-17. The sequence goes on along the minus strand of JALSLZ010000092.1, from coordinate 2,123 downwards.
AAATGATTTGTACCTTGCAAATTATGCTGCTGGTTTACGAATTATTGATATTTCTGATATTGGTAATCAAAACATGAACGAAACTTCTTTTTTTGACACCTATCCTGAAGATGATGTAGCCGATTATAATGGTATTTGGAGTGTTTATCCTTATTTTGCAAGCGGTAATATTATTATTAGCGATTATACAAGAGGTTTTTTTATTGTAAGAGATAGTAATAATCCGTTAAGTGTTAACGAAAACACAAAAGAGTTAACTTCAATTTACCCAAATCCTGCACATAACAGATTAAAAATAAACTCTAATAAAGCACATATTAATAAAATTGAAATTTTAGATATTTTAGGCAAACAATTATTGTTAAAAAATAACTTATTATCGTTAAATAAGTACGATTTAGATATTTCTACTCTAAAAAAAGGATTCTACTTTATTCGAATTAATGACAGCTATTCAAGAAATTTTAGTAAAAATTAAAGACATGAAATTAAAAGTTTTTATAATAATTTTACTTGTTATTATCAGTTGTAAAAAAGATGAAGAGGAAACTAAAATTGAATTTAACGGTACATTAAAAAATTCAATTTCTCTTGGTGGTTCATTAAATGAAGTCTTATTTGCAATTACTAAAACAGTAGACAATGGCTTTGTAGCTTGTGGTAGTTATCAATCAACCAATAATGCTGCTTTTTTAATGTCTAAAGGCGAATCAGATTATTTTATTGTTAAATACGATAGTGATTTTAATTTAATGTGGGCAAAAAATTATGGTGGCACAAGTACCGAAATAGCCAAGAGTATTATTCAAACAAACGATGGTAATTACGTGGTTGCAGGCTATACATTAAGTAGCGATTTAGATGTTGATGCTAATAATGGGCAAAAAGATTTTTGGATTCTTAAATTAGATGTTTCAGGCAATATTGTTTGGAAAAAAAATTACGGTTTTTCTGGTCAAGACGAAGCGTTTTCGATAATTCAAACCAATGATGGCGGTTTTTTTACTTGTGGATACTTAGATGTTACAGCTTCTGGTGGCGATGGTAATGATAATGCAAGAGCTGCAAAGCATGGCATTGGCGATTATTGGGCTGTAAAATTAGATGCGCAAGGTAATTTTGAATGGCGTAGGTATTTTGGTGGCTCAAATAACGATAGAGCAACTTCGGCTATTCAAACAAACAACGGCGATTTTATTATAACAGGCTCTGCCGATAGTGACGATTTTGATATTACAAACTCTAAAGGCAATGATGATATTTGGCTTATAAAAATATCAGCTACTGGTACTTTAATTTGGGAAAAATCTTTTGGTGGCAGTCAAATAGAAGACAGTTTTAAAGTTATACCTACTAACGATGGTAATTATTTTGTTTTAGGAAGTACCATAAGCTCAGATAAAGACATTAGCCAAGATTTAGGCGGAAAAGACATTTGGTTGTTGAAAATTGATAATAATGGAAACCTAATTTGGGAAAAATCTTTTGGTGGAAATCAATTTGACATAGCATCATCAATAATTCAATTGCAAGATGGTAATTATATGATTTCAGGTCATACACGTAGTGATGATAAATATACAATTAAAGGCCAAAACGATATCCTTTTAATTAAAATTGATAATAATGGTAATGAAATTTGGTCAGATACTTTTGGCGGTTCAAAAATTGATAACGCAAATGACTTAATTGAAACCCATAAACAGACTATTGTTGTAGTTGGTCAAACTCAAAGCGATGATTTTGATATAACTTCATTCAATGGCTTTACAGATGCATTAATTATTGAAATTGAATAAAATTATGAAAAAATATCTTTTTATAGTAGTGATAGTATTACTTTTTTCTTGTAAAAATGACGATACTGAAGTGCAAACATTTACACCCAAATACAAGTTTTCGTTTAATTGGAAAGGCGAACCTATAAATTTGGCAGATTTAAACGAAATAAAATATATTAATAAAAACGGAGAATCTTTAAGCATTACAAGGTTGCGATATTTAGTTTCTAACATGGTATTGATTGATATGCAAGAAATCGAATTTCCGAATAGTCAAAATTTAGAAACCTATACTTTGGTAAATATTGAAAGTGATAATTATATTGAAAAAGAATTAAATTC
>JALSLZ010000091.1 GCA_026988075.1 Flavobacteriaceae bacterium | reverse complement strand
CAGCTTCGGTTGCTAAATACATACCTTCTTTTTCTCCAGGTATAAATTGTTTTCCTTTTTCATCTCTAAATTTAATAATATTACTTTTATTAAATGCCGTTAACGAATCTAATTTAACTGTATATACTTGCAAATTAAGATAACCTTCTACAATGTCTTTTCTAAACCAAATGTAATTTAAAGTATCTTGAACTTTTTGATATGCATAAGGCAATTTAATAGATATTTTTTGCTTTTTTAAGGTTTTAATTGAATCTCGTTCCCAAACTTTATCTAATATCAATGTTCTAATTGTATTTAAATCAGAATCATTAAACGTTTTAACAATATCCTTTTCATGCTTATTTAACAGCGTAACCAAATCGGCATTGTTTTTTGCTGTAATAACAATTAATCGTTGCGGACTAGCATATTTATCGTTTAAAACTTTATAGGTGTTTTTATCTGTAAATGAAATAGAAATAATATTTCTACTATGTTTTAACATTCTATTAAAATTTTTCGAATCTATTTGTGTTAAACTAAACCTTGCTTCTTCTTGCGGAAAACCAACCAAGGTTTTAGCCAATAAATCGCGTACAACATCGCCTGTTTCGTTTTGCCATTTATCATTATCTAACACCACTAAAACACTATTCACTTTACCTGTTGCGCTTACTTTTACAATTTTTGACGTATCGCTACAAGCTAATAATGTGATAAATACAAAACTAATAAGAACTAATTTTTTCATGCTGTTTGGTTTTTATTTTAATTTAAATAACAATAATTATGCCGTAAAGCTAAGTAAAAAGTGTATGTTTTTATGAATAATGGGGTTTAATTTCACTAATTTTGTAATCTATGCTATTAATATATACGCCTAAAATAACTGCTCGTATCATTTATACTTGTAAACAATTCTTTACCAGAATACTACTTATTGATATTCAATTTACAACTAAAGTAGATGAATTTGTTGCGCATAATGGACCAAAAATAACGTATGCAAAACAAGCCTTAGGAACCGAATTTTTTATTCAAAGTCATAACTTATTAATGCAACAAGGTGTAAATGATATTGACATAAAGGTAACAGATTGGGAAGAAACAAAATGTTTTTTTAAATCGAGCGACAAATCTGCTGTTCCTTTTGATGTATTTGCTGCAAGTTTTTATTTATTAAGTAGGTACGAAGAATATTTACCACACGTTAAAGACAATCACGAACGTTTTTCTGCAAAAGAAAGTTTGGCTTACAAAGCACAATTTTTAGACAAACCAGTTGTCGATATTTGGGCAAATAAAGTATTATTACTTTTAAAAAATCGTTTTCCAAATTACGAATTCAAAACTAAAAAATTTCAATTTATCGCTACCATTGACGTAGATGCTGCATATGCTTTTCAACAAAAAGGAATTGTTAGAAATATAGGTGGTTTTATTAATGAATTATCAAAATTTCAATTCCGTAATTTTTGGAATAGATTAATGGTTTTATTAAAATTTAGAAAAGATCCTTTTGATACTTTTGATTGGCTATTAAAAATGAAAAAAAAACACACTATTGAAATGCTTTTTTTCTTTCTAATTAGTGAATACACAACGTACGATAAAAATATTTCTGCTAACAATAGTAAATTTCAATCACTTATAAAAGGAATAGCAGATTATGTAACTGTTGGTTTGCATCCTTCATATTTTACGATGAGAAACAGTAAAAAATTAAAAAAAGAAAAAAAGCGATTAGAAAACATAATTAATACACCAATAACAAAATCAAGACAGCATTATTTACGTTTAGACCTACCTGAAACTTATCAAAATTTAGTAGAATTAGATATTTTTGAAGATCACAGTATGGGTTATGCAGAACATTATGGTTTTAGAGCGAGTACTTGCACGCCTTTTTATTTTTACGATATGGAATTTGAAATTCAAACACCTTTAAAATTAGTTCCGTTTGCTGTTATGGATGTAACTTTAAAAAATTACCTACAATATTCTAACAGAAAATCGTTAGCTATAATAATTGATTTAGCAAAAGAAGTTAAAAAGGTTAATGGTACTTTTGTAACCTTAATGCACAATGAAACTTTTAGTAACATTGGTAGTTTTAAAAACTGGAAATTAATTTACGAAAAAATGATAAAAGCAATTAAACAATTTGATAATTAGTGAAAATAATACACTTAAAATACAAAGAAATTGATTTTGACAAGTACAATAATTGTGTAGAAAATGCTTACAATACTCGTATTTACGCCTATTCGTGGTATTTAGATATTGTAGCAAATAAAAATTGGGAAGTCTTAGTTTTGG
>JALSLZ010000090.1 GCA_026988075.1 Flavobacteriaceae bacterium | reverse complement strand
CTATGATTGATGGTTTAGCTAAGTTTTTTAAAAGTTTTGGCGCAAAAAATAATGAATATTTAGAATATAATAATTTGTAAATCAACCTTTAAAATTCCTATTTAAATATTAAATACATTTACCATTAAATTATTTTTAAATTTTCACAACCCAAAAAGATAATTATTACTATATTACCCTATTAATACTATAGCCAATAAAACATTAAGTTATCTTAAAAAAACTTATCCATATTACTGACCAGCCATTATTGCTGCCTTTTTATCACTTAGTTAGTGATGCGCCACCTTTGTTTGTAAAACAACTTTACAAACCCAAAACCATCAATCAATTTAAAAATGATTTAGACGTTTTTCTTAAGTATTACGAACCAATTACTTTAGAGCAAGTAATTCAATACAACAAAGGAGAAATAGAACTAACAAAGCCTAGTTTTCATTTAACTTTTGATGATGGCTTAGCTAATTTTCATCATGTTATTGCACCAATTTTAATTAAAAAAAACATACCTGCAACCGTTTTTTTAAATACTGATTTTATAGACAATAAAGAACTTTTTTATAGATACAAAGCAAGTATATTAATGTTTAAAGTTGGCAAAGCCAATATGATTGATATAAATACAGGTAATGTAAACGATTTATTAAAAAATAGCTACAAAGACCGCCATTTATTAGACGATTTAGCTAAAGAAGTGGACTTTGATATTAAAGAATTTCTTAAAAAAGAAAAACCCTATTTAAGTTTAAAACAAATTAAAAAGCTACAAACTCAAGGCTTTACTTTTGGAGCACATTCTGCCAATCATCCATTATACAAAAATATCACCTTAGAAGAACAACTTAAACAAACAAGAGAAAGCCTAAAATGGGTTAAAGACAATTTACAAGAAAAATACGCTGTATTTTCTTTTCCGTTTCACGATATAAATGTGTCAAAGCAATTTTTTAACTTAATACAAAACGATGTAGCATTAACTTTTGGCACTTCTGGCTTTAAAACCGATTCTGTTTCAAACAATTTACACAGGTTAGATATGGAAAAATCATTACGAAGTACTGAAAAATATTTAATTAGAGAACATCTTAAATTTATTGTAAAAAATATATTTGGTAAACATAAAATAACTCGTGAATAATGATTCAGATTACCAAAATAAAGCTGGAAAATTTATTAGCTTTTGTTAATTCAAAACAATACACGTCTTTTTCGAACAAACCAATTTCGATATTAAGAGTCAACTCGTATATAAATAATCCAAACGCAAATAAAGATGATATAGTTTTATATATGGCGTTTAGTAAAGGTAAACTGGTTGGCTATCGCACCATACTTTCAGATGTTTTTTACAATCAAAACCAATCTACTAATTTTGGCTGGCTAAGTGGTAATTGGGTTGATTCGAAATACAGAAGAAAAAACATTTCAACCACTCTTTTTAACGAGGTTTTATCTGACTGGAATAACAAATTAATGTTTAGCAATTATGCCGAAGCATCAAAAGCGCTATACGATAAAACAAGTGTTTTTAAAGAACTCAAAACCATTAACGGAATTCGTTATTATCGCAGATTTTGTTTGTCTGATATTTTACCTGTAAAACATGCTTTTTTTAACACAATAAAACCAATTCTTAAAATAAATGATTTTTTATTGAACCTGTTTTTCGATTTTAGATTCACAAAAAACAACTCGCAAATTGATGTAATTAAATTAACGGATTGGAATCATGAAACATATCAATTCTTATCAAAATTTAAAGAAAATGAATTATTTAAAAGAGATTCAAAAACATATCAATGGATACAAAATTTCCCTTGGATTAAAACGGATTTAACCACGAAAAAACAAGCACAACAGTATCATTTTTCATCTTTTGCTACTGTTTTTATTAATAATTTTTACACCATTAAAAATGAAGGTCAAGTGGTTGCAATTATTAATATATCTATCAAAAATCAACAATTAAAAGTGCCTTATTTTTATAGTTTTTCAGAAGGTATAAAACCTGCAAAAAACCTAATTTCAACATTATGCAAAGAACATCAAATAAATATTTTAACTATTTACAATAACGAGTTAAATACGCTTTTTAATAAAACTTATTTTATAAAACGAAAGAGTTTTACTCAAAAATATTTTATTACAGATTACTTAATGAGCAATTATAAAAATTTAAAAGCTAAAAACATACAAACAGGTGATGGCGACAGCGTATTTACCTAACAATAATTTACAGTTTTTTCATCACTTTTACATTTCCATAAAAAGACGTACTTTTACAAAAAAATAATTATGCATATTAATTTACCAAACAAGCAATATTATAGAATAGGCGAAGTTGCCAAAGCTTTTAGCGTAAACACATCATTAATACGCTTTTGGGAAGGTGAATTTAAAATAATAAAACCCAAACGTAATAAAAAAGGCAATAGATTATTTAAACCGCAAGACATTGAAAACTTTAAATTAATTTACCATTTGGTAAAAGAAAAAGGAATGACTTTAGAAGGCGCAAAGAAAAAGCTAAAAGAAAAACCAGAAAAAACACAAGACAATCATGCTATTATTTCTCGTTTAGAAGGTATAAAAGCAGAATTAATCAATTTTAAAAACCAACTATAACTAAAACTAAAATTATGAAAAAATTTCTTCCGTTAATTATTATTGCAATTATTGCATTCGCTATTTTTAAATGGGGTATTGGCATTAACAATACCATTATTGAAAAAGAAGGTGTTGCACAAATACAATGGGCAAAAGTAGAAAGTTCATACCAACGTAGAGCTGATTTAATACCTAACTTAGTTTCAACTGTAAAAGGTTATGCTGCACACGAAAAGGAAACTTTAGAAGGTGTTATTAAAGCAAGAGCTCAAGCTACAAAAACTACCATAAATGCTGGTGATATGACTGCCGAAAAAATGGCTGCATTTCAAAAAGCACAAAGCGGTTTATCTGGTGCTTTAAGTAAATTAATGGTTGTGGTAGAACGCTATCCTGATTTAAAAGCAAATCAAAATTTTTTAGAATTGCAAAGTCAATTAGAAGGTACAGAAAACAGAATTAATGTAGAACGCAATCGTTTTAATGATGCAGCTGGAATATACAATATCTTTATAAAAAAATTTCCTACAAACTTAATAGCTAATTTTAGCGGTTTTAAAGGCATGCCATTATATAAAGCTGAAGCAGGAAGTGAAAAAGCACCAAAAGTAGAATTTTAATACGTTAAAATATATTTTATAAAAAAGCTTTGGAGTCAGATTCAAAGCTTTTTTTATGAAATTTAGTATCTTTGTAGTATTCATTTATAGCAAATTTAAAAATGGATATAATTTACTAAAACACACACAATGCAAATACAAAATCATTTAGATTCAACATATTTAAAAACAGCTCAACAGGCAAATATTTCAGAAGATGCAACAAAGCAAAATGTAATTGACTTAATAAATGAAGCTATTAAGTATGATTTTGTTTTAGTAATGATACGACCTAAATTTGTATCGTTAGCTAAAAAAATGATTGCTACTGCTAATAGTAATGTTACCGTTGGAACTGTGATTGGTTTTCACGAAGGAACAAACCCTATATCAAAAAAATTAATCGAGGCAAAGCAAGCTATTGATAATGATGTTGATGATTTAGATTATGTTATTAATTATGAAGCTTTTAAAGATGGTGATATTGAATTGGTAAAAGACGAAGTTTTAAAGGGAACTGAATTAGGTTTGCATCACCATAAAATTGTAAAATGGATTATTGAAGTTGCTGCTTTAAACGATCAACAAATTATAGCTATATCAAAACTTATTAGAGATGTTGTTTTGAATAATTTTGATAGCAGTAAAGCCAAAGATGTTTTTGTAAAATCGTCTACAGGTTTTTATAAACCAACTAACGGCAAACCTGCTGGAGCTACTTTTGAAGCAATGCAGCTTATTGTTGAAAATTCAAAACCGCTTTCGGCTAAAGCTGCTGGCGGAGTTAAATCGTACAAAGACGCTGTTAAAATGATTAATTTAGGTGTTAACAGAATTGGCACTTCTTCTGCGCTAAAAATATTTCAAGGTAAAGAAACAAATAGCGATTATTAAGATTGTTTTTTTTAAGTCAAGCTAATTTGTTGTTATTTTTTAATAATTATTACAAATCAAATTTATATTTAATACCACCAAGTACTTGAATACCTTGCACCTTATAATTTGTATATCTTTGGTAATTTTTACCCAAAAGATTATTTCCATTTATATAAGCACTTAACCTATTGGTTACTCTATAGCCAAGATTAACATTTAAATCTACAAAAGCTTTATTCGTAATTTTGACTAACGAAAGAGCCGTATCAAAGTATTGATCTTTAGTTTCTCCTACTAAGAACAAGTCAACACCTGCAATTATTTTTTTAGCATCATACTTTGCAAAAATAGCCGTATTTAATGTTGGTAAATTCCATACATCATCTTGTTTTTCTGTATTATAAATATTGTAATTTACACTTCCGCCAAGTCTAATTTCTTTAGAATAATCATAATTTAATTCACCAAAAAAGCCAATGGTAGCAACATTATCATAAACTACTTTAAAAGAGTTTGCATACTGATAATTAGCTGCTGTCGCTGGTGCCAATTCGTCATTTAATTTAAATAAAAATTTACCATTTTCATCTTTGTAAGAAGCGTTAATGTTAAACGAAACGTTAGAAGCCACTTTGCCTTTAAAGCCTAATTTAGCATGGTACATTTCGTTTGTTCTACCTATATTTAAAGTAGGAGAAACGTAGGTGTTTTTATTGGCGAAATTTTGATAACTATGTTGGTGCAAATCACCTGTAACACCTGCATAAACAGTTACAACATCTTGTATTAATTCGTAATTTGCAGTTATGTTTGGATAGATAAAAAAGGCACTTAAACCATTGTTTTTAAGCGCTGAAGTATATACTAAATTAGCGCCAATGTTTACCGTAAAAAAATCACGAATTATTTTTACTTTCGGACTAATACCTGCATTAAAATAACCATATTCTAACGAATTAGTATCTATATAATTTTTATCAAAACCACCATTAATATATTCAACTCTTAAATCAACATCTGTCCATTCACCCAACAATAAAAATTCAAATTGTGGTTTTAATAAAAAGTGAAATTCAGAGCTATTATAAGCATCCGTAAAAATAGAAAAGTTTACATCTGAACCTTTAAAATTAGCGTCATAATATTTAATATTTCCACCTATATCAAAACCATTGTATACTTGTTTGGATTCAATATTTGCAATTTGAACATCGGTTAATGCATTGTTTTTAGTTAAACCATACCAATTTTGTTTTTGATATTGATAACCAATAGTTGCTTTCCAGTCAAAATTATCTACAGATTTAGTGTAATATGCTTCAATGCCTGCATTCATAAAATCATTATCTAATTGCACTTCTTTAAGACCTCCATTAGACGAATGATACTTTAACTTTGCACCAAAATCATTATCTCTTGTTGTAGAACTATGTGCAAATGCTTCTATTTTTGGTGTTATGTAATTACCAAAACCAGCATCAATATAGTTTTCAAAAACACGCTCTCTTTTTTTTTGCGAAACTCCTTTTGCTTTCCCTTTTGAAGGTGTAAAAGTAGAAGCTACCGGAAAAGAACTAATTGAATAATCTACTTCCTTTTTTATACTCAATGTATCTTTATTAATTACAGGCTTTGCCTTAATTTTAAAAGCATCTTTAATTTGAGGTGTATATGGTTTTATAATATTAACCTCTTCTGTTTTTATGGTATCTTTATCTACTTCTTGCGCAGATAGCATTACGATGCTAAATAATGATAATATGCTTATTATTTGTTTCATTTTTTTAACGTTTATCCTAAAATTAGGGAGTTTATTTTTTTTGAATTGTATGTTTATAAAATCAACTTTTAACTACAAAATTTTTCTGTGTTAACTACTAATTATTACTTAGGAACTACAGATGCGTTTGTTTTTGATTCTTTACTTTTAATTTCTTGCAGTGCTTTTTGAGCGTCTTCAACAGCTTCTTTGTGTTCTTCTTTATCTTTATAATTCTTTATAATCGACTCTAAAACAACCGTAGCTTGAAATGCGTCATTTAATCCATAAAAATCTTTTGCAAGAATTACCAAACCTTTTATACTCCAATATTTATAGGTAGAATAATCTGATGCCAATGTCAAAATTAAAGCTTTTGATGCTTCGTATTGTTGCTCATCATATTTAAAATAAGCATCGTAATAAATAGATTCTGCTTTTAATTCGCCTTGAGCAATTAAAGCAACTTCTTGGTATGCTTGTTTTGCTTTAGTTAAGTTATTTGTTTTAATTGCAGAACGTGCTATAATTATTTTAGCATCTGTTTTAACGGTATCGTCAAGGTTAGCTTGTTGTAAAATCTTTTCGGCAAAAGCAACTGCATTTTCATAATTTTCTAAACTGTAATTTCCTTTCATTAAATTAGATTGCGCATACAGAATGTTTTGTTCGTTTTTTGCTTCGGCTTCTAATCGAAGTAAAACAGGTATTGCAGCATTCCAATCTTTATCGTTTAATAAAACTTGCGATAAACGAGTCAACGCTTGTTCTGTATATTCGTTTGGTTCTTGCTTAATGATATATTGATAATAAGGTTTTGTATCGTTTAATTTATTAGCACTATAAAACATTTCGGCTAAATAAAAATTAGATTGCAAGGCATGAATTCCGTTAGGGAAACGTGCTAAATATTTTTTAAAACCAACAATTGCTTTTTTTGATTGATTTTGTTGGTATTGCATATCGGCAGATTCAAACATGGTGTTGTCTAATTCTACATCGGTTATTTCTACAAAATCAATACCTTGCACCCAAACTGCATATTCGTCAACTTTTCCTAAATTAATATATATCTGTCTTGCATTATTTACCGCTTGTCTTGATTCGGCTGATTTAGGATAATCATTTACCAATTTTTTATATTTTACTAATGCCTTTTCGCCTTGATTTGAATTAAAATAAATTAGCCCTTGTTTTAATAATGCTTTTGGTTTTAGCTTACTACGTTTAAATTTTAAAACATTGCCAAATGCTTCAACCGCTTTATCCATTTTTCGAGTTTTGGTATACGCAATTCCTAAAGAATAATATGCCTCATCTCTATATTTTGAAGTCTTAAATTTATTTAAAAAACTGTTTAATGTTTCAATTTTACGATTGTTTTTTCCTACAAAACCATAACTAATTCCTTTTTGAAAATAAGCATAATCTAATTGCTTACTGTTATTTTTTATAGCAAGGTTGTACGCTTCCATACCTTTATAATAATCTCTTGTTATAAAATAACAATCGCCTAAACGCAAATAGCTATCTTTAACTTCTGCATTAATATCAGTATGTAAATCAATAAAACTTTTATAATTAACTATAGCATCTTCGTAATTTTTCAATTTAAAATTAGCGTATGCTATATTGTAATCTACTTTTTTATACTCGTCTGTTTCTTTGGCACTTTCTATAGTTTTAAAATTAACAAAAGCCGTTTTTGCTGCTTCAAATTTATTTAAAATGTAGTTTGTTTCTGCTTTCCAATAAGTAGCTTTTGCAGTTATTAAACTGTTTTTATTTGTGTTTATCGATTTGTTGAATAGTTCTAAAGCATCTAAATAATTGGTGTCGTTAAACAATTGAACACCTCTATAAAAAGCTACTTTTTGATAAATTTCTTTCGATTTTGAATCCGATTTTTTTTCTAACAGTTTTAAAGCGCCAACATAATCTTTAGACGATACGTATGAGTTTATTAATAATTCATTTATTTTTTCTACTTCTTTTGATTTTGGATATTTTTCTAAATATTCGGTTAATACGTCTGGAACACTTTTTAAGGGATTACCAATTTCATAACTAAGTTTTGCATAATTTAACCAAGCACTTTCTTTTATTTCACTATCATAATCCATTTCCGAAGCATTTCTAAAGGCATTTAAGGCTTCTTGTTTTTTATTGCTTTTTACATAACATTCGGCTAAATGATACGAGGCATTTTGACCAACCGCACTTTTACTACTAATTATTTTATTAAACCATGAAATTGCGTTTTCATAGTCTTGTTGCATATAATAAGCATAACCTAATTGATAATAATCGGTATTGTTCCATTTACCTCTTTTGCCTTTATATTGTAATAAGTACGGAATAGCTTTACTGTATTGATTTAAATTAAAATAACTTTCGCCAATTATTTTTGCAACATCTGATTTTTGTTTTCTATTTGCATTATTTAAATATGGTTCTGCTATATTGATGGCATCTTGAAATTTACCCATTTTAAACTTAACGGTTGCTTTAAAATAAGGAATATCTTTTCCTAAACTTTCATCGTCAACTTGATCTAACAATTCATCTGCATTTTCGTAGTCTTCGTTTTGCAAAGCCATATAGCCTGAATAATACTTTGCCTGCGTACCATATTTTGGTGATTCAAGTAAAGGTGCAAAGTAGGGTTTTGCTGCTTTGTATTTTTTTAAACTAAATAAAGCATAACCGTATTTAAAATTAAAATCTTCTTCTTGTTGAACAGTTAATCCTTTTTCATCAACATTTTTAAACCATTTTAAAGCATCATTATATTTTCCGTAATCGTAATAATAATTACTTACTTCTCTAAAAGCATCATTTTTTTTTGTGCTTGTTGGGTAATTGGCTACAAAATCTTGCATCATATCATCGCCATTTCTGTCATTAAGATGTAGTGCAGAAAAGGCTATGTAATAATCGCAAGTTGCTTTGTTTTCAGAATTTGCATCAAATTGACCTCGAACTTCTTTAAAAAGTTGCTGTGCTGCTACATAATCTTTATCAAAATACAAATCAATTGCATGGTTGTAATCTGTTAAATTATTTGTGTAAATAGCTGATTTTTGCGCTTTTATATTTGGATAAATAAAAATAAACACTACTATTATAACTAATTTTATTGCTTTCATATTAAAAATGGATTATCATCAAAAGTAAAGATACTATTTTTATTAACGGATAAAATAGTTGAGAATTGTTCACAATCTTATTAAATTTTATAAATAGTTAATATCTTGCAAATTAAACTTACTTTAGTAAAATATTGGGAATAATAAATAACATATTAGATAACGCTTTTAAAAACGCAGAAAACATTTGTATTGACGAAAATTCAAAACTCATTTTTTTTAGCGATATGCATAAAGGCGATAATTCTTATGCAGATGATTTTGCACATAATGTGAAAATATATACACATGCTTTAACACACTATTTTGAAGACAATTACATCTATTTTGAATTAGGCGATGGTGTTGAATTGTGGGAAAACAATTCTTTTGAGCCAATTTATAATACCTACAAAGCCATTTTTGATTTACAATTAGAATTTCACAAACAAAACAGATTGCATTTATTATACGGAAATCACGACATGGTTTTTAAAGATAAAAATGTGGTTGAAAAAATGCTAAACACTTTTTTTATAGACAAGCAGTCTAAAGACAAACAATTGCTTTTTAATGTAGCTTTTAAAGAGAGTATTTTATTAGAAATCGACTCTAAAATTTACAACACAAAAAAAAGTATTTTACTAATTCATGGACATCAAGCAGATTTCATGAATTATGTTATGTGGCGGTTTAACCGATTTTTAGTCCGTTTTTTATGGATGCCAATGCAAAAAATATTTGCGTTTAAAGACCCAACAAGTCCTGCTAAAAATTTTAAAAATTCAATACGTGTAGAACGAAAATTAAAAAAGTGGAGTTTTAAAAACAACAACCAAATGATTATTGCTGGTCATACACATAGACCTAAATTTCCAGATCCTGGTGAAATTCCTTATTTTAATGATGGTAGTTGTGTGCATCCAGAATCAATTATTGGCATTGAAATAGAAAATTTAGAGATTTCCTTAGTAAAATGGCATTTAAATAACGGACAAATTATTAAAAGTGTTTTAGAAGGACCAACGGCATTGAATTTATTTTTGTAATTCTTTATCACAAAAAAAGACTTTGATTACAAAACAATCAAAGCCTTTTATTTATATATGCAACTATATGTTAGCTGTCAGCATTTTGCCAAGCACCACCATTAATAGCATCAATACCAGCTTGTTTTAAGTAGTTTAAAGCTGTACCAGCTCTACCGCCACTTCTACAAACTACAATTACTGGTTTGTTCCAAGCTTTAATTTTTTCTACACTTTGAGGAATCTCATTTAATGTAATTAATTTAGCGCCTTTTGTATGACCTTCTGCCCATTCTCCAGGGTTTCTAACATCTAATATAACTGCTCCTTTTTCTAAATAATTTTTTATAGCATCGGT
>JALSLZ010000089.1 GCA_026988075.1 Flavobacteriaceae bacterium | reverse complement strand
GATGTAGGTTTTGCTATTCAAAAACACTGTGAAGATCATGGTTATGGCGTAGTTAGAGAATTGGTTGGTCACGGTTTAGGAAAAGTAATGCACGAAGACCCAGAAATGCCAAATTACGGAAGAAGAGGTAGAGGTAAAAAGTTTAAAGAAGGTATGGTTGTTGCCATTGAACCAATGGTGAATTTAGGAACTCATAAAAACAAACACCTTCGTGATGGTTGGACTATTTTAACAGCTGACGGAAAACCTTCTGCTCATTTTGAACACGATATTGCCTTAGTAAACGGAAAACCTGAATTACTTTCTACGTTTAAATATGTTTATGATGCTTTAGGAATTACAAGTGATGAAGAAAATCAATTTCGTCAAATAAAATTATAAAATTGTTTAAATTTATATTAAATCTTATACCCAGACCTTACCTTATAAAAATAAGTTATTTGGTAAGACCTTTTTTAACTTTTTTCTATAAAGGAAGTAAATTCACAGACCCAATAGACGGCAAAGGGTTTAGAAAACTACTACCTTACGGTTATGGCAATCAGCGAAAAAATGCTTTATCACCTAGTACTTTATCATTAGAAAGACATCGTTTAATGTGGCTTTATTTAAAAAATGAAACAGATTTTTTTACAGCAAATAAAAAAGTGTTGCATATAGCGCCAGAACAATGCTTTGTAAACCGATTTAAAAAATTAAAAAATTTAGATTATATAACTGCCGATTTATATTCGCCTATTGTTGATGTAAAAGCAGACATTCTTAATTTACCTTTTAATGATAATAGCTTTGATATTGTTTTTTGTAACCATGTTTTAGAACATATCGAAGATGATAAAAAAGCAATGCAAGAATTATTTCGTGTTTTAAAACCTAAAGGAATGGGCATTTTTCAAATTCCACAAGATTTGAGTTTAGAAAAAACATACGAAGATTTTAGTATTACTTCGCCAGAAGAACGAACAAAGCATTTTGGACAATACGATCATGTACGAGTTTACGGACAAGATTATTTTAAACGATTAGAAACTGTTGGTTTTAATGTACATAAAATAGATTATTCAAAAACTTTACCAAACAATTTAGTAGAAAAATATTGCTTAGTTAAAGGAGAAATATTACCTGTATGTTACGCACCAAACAAAAAATAGCATTAAGAATCACTTCTTAATGCTATTGCTGTTTTATACTTTGATTAATTAATGTTTAATCAGCAATTTTTTAATTCTCGGTATTGGTCCGTGACAAGTAGTTTCGTGACAAGCAACACAAGAAGCTATTGTTTTATTAAAGTTTAATTTAGCGTTCTCTTTGGTGGAGCTACCTAATGTTTTAATATTTTGATAATACAAATCTGTAAATGATTTAAAAGAATCATCATGTTCAAATTGATCTGACAATTTAGCAGCATGAATTTTTGTGTATTTCTCAGGAAAATCTAAAGGCAGTTCGCCATTTTCAATTTGTTTTTTTGATGCTTCTTGAAAAGCAGCCATTTCACGCATTAAAACCGTCATTTCTGAAGGTTCGTACATTACTAAAGCTTCTTTTTTCTTTATGAAATTTTCTTCTTTTTTAACTTCTTTCTTACAAGATATTAAAAAAACGCCCAATAAAACAAATGCAATTTTAAATTTCATTACCAACTATTTTTTATGAAACAAACAACTAAATTTACTCTACCATTAATACACCATTAGACTCAATTGCAAAAGTAACCTCATCTTCAGTTATTTTTTCAATTTCTTCTTTACTTAAACCTTCATCTTTAGCATAATGCTGTAATTGAGCAACCGTTACTACATCTAAATACGCTTTACCATTTACAACAACATCTCTGTTATCCGAATTTAGCGGCATAAAGAATCCGTAATCTTTAAAACGCACTAAAGACTCTTCTCCTTTTCCTAAATCTAAACGCATCCAACAACCTTTTTTCTTACAAACCTTGTTGATTTTTGATGTGAATTTTACTTGAATAGTATCTCCTTTTTTTAACCCTTTAAATTTCTTAAACATTTCAGTGTTAGAAATAGCATTGTCAGCAGTTATCTTTTCTCCAAAAGAAGTGTATTTTACAGTAACTTCAGGTGTTTTAGTAATTGTTTCTTTTTTTTCGTTCTTACATGAAAATAGAGTGATAAACAAACTCAGTACGATTAATTTTTTCATTTTACTATGTGTTATTTTTTGATTTATAAATAATTAATAATTTACTACAAAAATAATCATTTAAAACAATAAATTAAAGTGTAAACTGCTAAAATACCATTTTTAGCTATCGAAACACCTCTTTCAACTTCTAAAACTAAAACTTTATGCGTTGTATTCTAACTGCATTTAATATTGCCAATAAAGCCACACCAACATCTGCAATTACGGCTTCCCACATCGTTGCCATTCCCATTGCTCCAAGTATTAGAACTAATATTTTTACGCCAAGTGCCAAAACAATATTTTGCCAAATAATTTTATTAGTGGCATTTCCTATTTTTATAGCAGTTGCTATTTTTGATGGTTGATCGGTTTGTATAATCACATCGGCTGTTTCTATGGCAGCATCGCTACCTAAACCACCCATTGCTAAACCAACATCCGATAAGGTAATTACTGGTGCATCATTAATTCCATCGCCAATAAAAGCAATGGTTTTGCCTTGTGCTTTTAGTTTTTCTACTTCGGTAATTTTATCTTCTGGTAACAAACCACCAATGGCTTTATCGATACCTAACTCTTTGACTACTTTATCTACAACGGCTTGTTTATCGCCTGAAAGCATTACAATTTGAGTAACTTTTTTAATATCGTGTAAAGCAGTAATCGCTTTTTTAGCGTCTTCTTTTATAGTATCTGCAATGGTAATGTAACCTGCGTATTTTCCGTTTACGGCAATAATTACAATGGTTTCTGTATTCGATTTTAAATTTTTGTTATAAGCAATATCAAATTTCTCCATCAACTTGATGTTTCCTGCCAAGACTTCGTAATCGCCAACAGTTCCTTTTATTCCGTGACCAGATATTTCTGCTACTTCTGTAATTTTGTCCCGAAGTTTCGGGATTGAATTTTGTTCCGAAACTTCGGGATTGATTTTTTGGGCATACTTCACAATCGCTTCTGCAATAGGATGTGTAGAATTCTCTTCTAATGTTGCTGTTAGTTGGACTAATAAATCAGTATCAAAATTGTTAGTTACCACTTTTTGTACTTCAAAAACACCTTTGGTAAGCGTTCCTGTTTTATCCATTACAACCGTATCAACTTTGGTCATTAAGTCCAAGAAATTAGAACCTTTAAATAATATTCCGTTTTTAGATCCAGCACCTATTCCACCAAAATAACCTAACGGAATCGAAATTACCAAGGCACAAGGACAAGAAATAACCAAGAAAATTAAGGCACGTTGAAACCACGTTTGAAACTCATAATCGGCTCCTAAAAAGAAATACGGAATAACAACCAACGCAATGGCTAACCAAAATACGATTGGTGTATAAATTTTTGCCAAACGAATGATTAACAGTTGTGTTTTTGCTTTTTTACCAACGGCTTCTTGTACTAATTTTAATATTTTAAAGAGTTTAGTATCGGCATATAAACTGGTAGTTTTTACTTGAATTAAGGTGTTTAGATTAATCATTCCTGCTAAAACTACATCGCCTTTTTGTTTACTGTCTGGTTTAGATTCGCCTGTTAATGCCGAAGTGTTTAAAACTGCTTTATCGGAAAATAATTCGCCATCTAAAGCAATTTTTTGTCCTGCTTTCGCTTGAATAATTTCGCCAATTTTAACCTCTTTCGGATGTTTTATGATTGCTTTACCGTTTTCAATTACTGTAACTTCTTCGACTTGTACTTTTAATAAGGCTTCAATAGATCGTTTTGCTCGATTTACGGCTGCTTCTTGAAACAATTCGCCTACTACGTAAAATAACATTACTGCAATTCCCTCGGCATACGAACCGATTAAAAACGCACCTATGGTTGCGACTGACATTAAAACAAACTCGTTATAAATATCGCCTTTTGCAATTAATTTCAATGCTTTAAGTACAATTGGTCCGCCAACAAAAAGGTAAATAATACCAAACCAAATTAATGGTACTGGTGCTTTAAAAAATGGTACATCGTAAAAATCGAATCCAATACCTATTAATAAAAAGACCAATCCAATTGCTGGTATTAGGTATTCTTTATGGAATGTGAACGTTTCTTTTGCTTCACTTTCTTTGGTAAAATCAACAGCACACGCACCGTCTTTACAGTCTAAATCGTCTTGATGATTACTCATAATTTTGTTTTTTACTCACACCGTGACTTAAAGTCACGGTGTGAGTTTTATTGATATTTAATGCGAATGTCCGCCACCTTCTGCTCTAACGATTTGAATACGTAGTTGTAGACTTTAAAGCACTTAACTTTCGGGTTTAGCACTACGCTTTTTTTTTAAAGGCACTACTTTTAAATTTGACACAAAGCCCTACAATTACGTAAATTTTTGTTAGTTACAGGTTAGTCCTCAATGATTATTTTTTCAATAAATTTTTCATATTCGGATTCTAATTGAATAATATAAATAGATTTATTTGTTAAATTTTCTATATTTATTTCTTTAGAATGTTCTCCTGAACCAATATTATTTAATTTTACGATTTTAATAATTTTTCCTTGCATATCAAAAATTGATATTTTGACATTGCTTGATTTTTTTAAATTATAATTGACTGTAATATTTTGAATAGCAGGATTTGGATATACTGTCATATTCAAAGAATTTGTACTATTAACATTTGGCTCATCTATAGATAATACATCTCCTTTTGTTATAAATACTTTAAAAATTTGGCTATTTGCTGAACTTTGTGTTCCGTCATTAATAAAGAAAATATTAGGTGCAGTACTGCTTATTCCGCCATAAATATATCCGATTAGCACAGTATCTCCATCTGTAATATCATCAAGTTTAAAAACTTCATTATTGTAATGAGGAATAGTTAAATTTGGAATAAATTCAACTCCAGACCCTAACAAGGCTGGCATTGTTATAGGTAGTTTATATTCTGTCATAACTCCGCTATTATTTCGTGTAACTCGGGCGATTGTATTTACTAAAGGGACATTAT
>JALSLZ010000088.1 GCA_026988075.1 Flavobacteriaceae bacterium | reverse complement strand
GGTTTGTTTAGAACCCAAGAATTTATAGGAAAAACTATGGAAATTCTGATTGAAGGCGATTCAAAAAAATCGGACAAACATTGGAAAGGTAGAAATACACAAAATACGATGGCAATTTTCCCAAAAACTGGCAATGAAAAAATTGGCGACTATGTTACAGTTAAAATTGATAATTGTACGAGTGCTACTTTGTTGGGAGAAATTATTAATGACTAAAAAAGAATCCAATTTTTATCTTATATGGAAGAAATACAACACATAAAACAACGTTTTGGCATTATTGGAAACAATGAAAAACTAAACCGTTCATTACAAAAAGCGGTACGAGTTGCGCCTACAGATATTTCTGTATTAGTAACTGGTGAAAGTGGTGTTGGTAAAGAAAGTATTCCGAAAATAATTCATGCGTTATCGCATCGAAAACACAATAAATATATCGCTGTCAATTGTGGTGCAATACCAGAAGGCACTATTGATAGCGAATTATTTGGGCATGAAAAAGGTGCTTTTACAGGAGCTACACAAACACGAGAAGGCTTTTTTGGTGCTGCTGATGGAGGAACTATTTTTTTAGACGAAGTTGGTGAGTTGCCACTATCAACACAAGTACGACTGCTTCGTGTGTTAGAAAATGGAGAATTTATGAAAGTTGGCTCTTCAAAAGTCCAAAAAACAGATGTACGGATTGTAGCTGCTACAAATTTAGATATGCCAAATGCGATTCAAAAAGGAAAGTTTAGAGAAGATTTATTTTACAGATTAAGCACCATCGAAATTAATCTTCCACCACTTAGAGAGCGAAAAGGCGATATACATCTTTTATTTAGAAAATTTGCTTCAGATTTTGCTCAAAAGTATAAAATGCCAACAGTTCGTTTAACGGATGACGCCATTGATTTGCTACAAAAATATTCATTTAAAGGAAACATTAGACAGCTTAGAAACATTACAGAACAGTTATCTGTTATAGAACAAAGTAGAAGTATTAACGCCATAGTGTTAAAAGAATATTTGCCAAGTACTAATGCCAATTTACCAAGCATCATTACTCAAAATAATACACAGGCAAATTTTGCACATGAACGTGAAATTTTTTACAAAATAATGCTTGATATGCGTAGCGATATTAATGATTTAAAAAAGTTGACTCTTGATTTGATGGAAAATAACGGTCAAGTTAAAGAAACAAATGAGCATTTAATTCGAAAAATCTATAATGATTTTGAAGAAGCAACTAATTCTAAAAATGAAGTTGAAATTTTAACTACAAATAACGAAACGTTTAATGATAATTACCAAGACACCGAAATTATTGAACCTTCAATTTCATTACAAGAGAAAGAAGAAGAAATGATAAAAAAATCATTAGAACGAAATAATGGAAAACGAAAATTAGCAGCTCAAGAATTGGGTATTTCTGAAAGAACCTTGTATCGAAAAATTAAACAATACGACTTGTAATTACCTTTACAATTATAGTCTTAGTAATGCATTAAAAATATTATACAAATATCTTTTTAAAATTTCAAAGCTACATTTAACACAATTTGCTCAGGTTTTGTGTTTAATGTTCCTAAAATAATATTACTATCATTTTTAATAGATAAAATATTATCAGAAATTCCTTTTTCGTACCTAAGATCTATCCTAATTTGTTTAAATAATTCAAACGCAATTCCGGCTTGAAAATTCACCGCAAAATCACTTTGAACATCAATATTTTCTGCATCTATGTTTTCAAATTCATTTTCTAAAACGTATTGAAATGATGGACCAACAAAAATACTTACTGGCTTAACAACATCAAAGCCAACTAAAATTGGTATTTCAATTTTAGTCTGATCAAAATCGGTTGTATCGTATGTGCTTTTTGTTTTTGAATAAACTACTTCTGGCCTAACATACATACTGTTTGATTTGTACTGTATATAAATACCGCCATGATAGCCTGTTTTTTTTGTAGCATCAAATTCATCAATTATTTCGTTTGATGAATTTTTCACTGTATAAACTCCATTTGCGTTATAATTAAATCCTGCTGTTATACCAAAAGACAATTTTTTATCGTTTTGAGAATAGATAACACCAAAATTTAAGGCAATAATAAATATTGCAATTTGTTTTATTAAGTTCATTTTAAGTTTTTTTATAGGATAGTAACGAAAATTTAATTCAATTTATTTTCGCTTTATTACTTTTTGTGCCGCTTTTACAATTGCTTTATCGTCTAAATTATATTTTTCTAACAATTGAGCTGGCGTAGCCGATTCGCCAAAAGTATCGTTCACAGCAACAAATTCTTGCGGTGTTGGGTTGTTTTCTGCCAGTAATCTTGCAATACTTTCGCCCAAACCACCAAATTTATTATGTTCTTCTGCTGTTACAATACAACCTGTTTTTGCAACAGATTCTAAAATCGCATTTTTATCTAATGGTTTTATAGTATGTATATTAATAACCTCAGCAAGAATACCTAATTTTTCTAATTTTTCAGAAGCTTGCAATGCTTCCCAAACTAAATGACCTGTTGCTACAATAGTAACGTCGACTCCTTTAGTTAATTGAATTGCTTTACCAATTTCAAATTTTTCATTCGCTGTCATAAAAACAGGTACTTTAGGTCTTCCGAAACGTAAATATACTGGCCCTTCATAATCGGCAATAGCTAAAGTGGCAGCTTTTGTTTGATTGTAATCACACGTATTAATTACAACCATACCTGGAAGCATTTTCATCATGCCAATATCTTCTAAAGTTTGATGTGTAGCTCCATCTTCTCCAAGTGTTAAACCTGAATGCGAAGCGCAAATTTTAACATTTTTTTCAGA
>JALSLZ010000087.1 GCA_026988075.1 Flavobacteriaceae bacterium | reverse complement strand
TTTTTTGTTTTTATGAAAACAAATATACTATTTTTGGAACGATTTTAGCATCCAAATAATTAATGAAAAATTTTATAACTTTATTACTAATTCTTTTAAGTTTTATCGCATTCAGTCAAAAGAAAGAAAAAGAAGATTTAATTTTGATTGAAGGCGATTCTATTGAGTTTTCTTTAGATGAAGTAAGGCTTTTAAAAAAATTAAAATTAGATAATAAGAAGGAACGCAGTTATTATTATTGGTATCGCAAAAAAATACGCAAAGCTTACCCATATGCCTTATTGACTTCTAATGCTTTAAATGAAGTTGATACGCATTTAAAAAAGATAAAATCAAAGCGTAAACGAAAAAAATACATTAAAAAAGCGCAAAAATTATTAAATGAAGAGTTTAAAGAGCAGTTAAAAAATATGACACGCACTGAAGGCAGGTTACTCATTCGCTTAATACATAGACAAACTGGCGAAACCGTATTTAATTTAATAAAAAAATACAGAAGCGGATGGAAAGCTTTTTGGTATAATTCAAGTGCAAATATTTTTAAATTGTCACTAAAAACAACATACCAACCTGAAAATTACGCTTTAGATTTTTTAGTGGAAGATATTTTACAACGAGACTTTTTAAATGGTTATTTAGTTAATAAAGAGTCTAAACTAAATTTTGATTATTTTGATTTAACTACAAAGTATAAAAATTTAGACATTGTTAAATTAATTGATAATAGAAAGAAGTCTCGGTAAGTTTTTTTTAGTTATGAATTATGAATTATGAATTATGAATTTAAAAAATAGGGCTTAACACTAAACTTAGTTCTATCAAAATTTATTAACAAAATTACTCAATAATAAAAACCTTATTTTTATTGCCCTATCAAAAATTCATCATTACTGTTGACAAAGTTTTTTATTCAATCAAATTTTAGGCAGAACCAAAATTATACCAATTTCTATTTCAAAATCCGCTAAATAAACTTGAAAAGACAAATAATTTATAGCGTATTTTGATGTTGAATTGGTATTAGTATGCAATTGCTTTTATCGTCTTTCAAAAAAATATTTCGACTATTATATTTTACTTATATTTGCCACACTATTTTTATAATAACAATTAGTTGCTAATGATATTAGACTTTATAAATAATGCCAAAGTTAATAACGAAAAATTATTGGCTATTTTGTTAGATCCTGACAAGGTTAATCTTAATGAAATACCATCAGTTATAACAAAAATAAATAATTCAGATGCAAATCTTATTTTTATTGGTGGCAGCTTGTTATTTAAAAATATATTAGATCAATTTGTTGCCAAAGTAAAAGAAAACACTAAATTACCCATCGTACTTTTTCCAGGATCTGCAATGCAAATAACCAATAACGCAGATGGTATTTTATTTTTACAACTAATTTCTGGCAGAAATCCCGAATACTTAATTAGCAACCAAGTAATTGCAGCTCCGTTGTTAAAACAAACTAATTTAGAGGTTATCTCAACTGGTTATATGCTTATTGAAAGCGGAAGAGAAACAACTGCGTCTTATATTAGTAATACCAAGCCAATACCTGCACACAAACCCGAAATTGCAATGGCAACTGCTATGGCTGGCGAATATATTGGTAATAAATTAATTTATATGGATGGCGGAAGCGGTGCATTAAACCCAATTTCAACAGATATAATAGAAAAAGTGTCTAAACATATTAATTTACCAATTATTATTGGCGGAGGTTTAAAAACAAAAAGCGCAATTAAAAAAGCACATAATGCTGGTGCAACAATTGTAGTAATAGGTACTGCATTTGAAAAAAATAATAATTTATTAGATCATTTAAAATAATAAATTACACATTAAGCAATCCTTATTTTTGCAATGATAAATTGGTATTATGATTAAAGACTACAATACAACTTATATATTAAACATAGAAACGGCAACAAAAAATTGTTCGGTTAGTGTTTCAAAAAATGGTAAACTAATTGCATTAAAAGAAATTTGTGAAGTTAATTTTTCACATGCTGAAAAACTACATTATTTTATTCAAAACACTTTAGACCAAGCTAAAATTGACTTTAAAAACCTATCTGCTATTGCGGTAAGCAAAGGTCCTGGTTCGTATACTGGTTTACGTATTGGTGTTTCATCTGCTAAAGGATTGTGTTTTGCATTAGACATCCCATTAATTTCAGTGTTAACTTTAGCGTCTTTAGCACATGCTACTACGGTAGAAAGCGGCTATATAATACCGCTTTTAGATGCCCGAAGACAAGAAGTTTACACTGCTATTTTTGATGCAAATTACAACCTTATCAAAAAAACTTACAATTACATACTGGATGAAAATTCTTTTACTGAATATTTAGACAAAAATAAAGTCACTTTTTTAGGTGATGGTACTAACAAAACGAGTGAAATTATCAATCATAAAAATGCTATTTTTTTAAAGGATTACTTTCCGTCAGCAAAAGAAATGACTCGCCTATCCTATCGTAAATATCAAAATTCCGATTTTGAAGATGTTGCTTATTTTGAACCTTTTTATCTCAAAGATTTTTATGTAACTGTTTCTAAAAAGAAAATTAAATAATTTCATCACTATTCTAAGCGTCTTTAATCGTTAGTTTAGCGCCAAAATAAGATGTTTCAATTAAGATATAACAAAAAAAGACTGCAAAAATGCAGTCTTTTTTTGTTATTCTAATATTTTTACAAACTATTCAATAGTTCTATATCCTAAAGCATCTGGATTTAGTATTACAAATTCAGTTCTACGATTTTGTTCATGCTCGCTTTCAGCACATTTTACAGTTCCATTACAATGATTAATTAATTGAGATTCTCCGTATCCTTTTGCC
>JALSLZ010000086.1 GCA_026988075.1 Flavobacteriaceae bacterium | reverse complement strand
AAAGAATATGTTCAAGGTCATATTGAAAATTCAGAAAACATCAATGTTTTTGACAACAATTTTATGGAGCAAATGGCTAAATATAAAAAAGACCAACCAGTTTATGTTTATTGTCGTTCAGGCGGAAGAAGCATGAAAGCTGCTGGTAAATTAAAAGCTGCAGGCTACAATGTTGTAAACCTAAATGGTGGGTTTATGGGTTGGGAGAAAAACGGATATAAATCGGTTAAATAATCATATTACATATCTAATGAAAAATTTCTTTATTACACTTATTGCAATAATTCTATTTACAAGTTGTCAGAAAGAAAACAAATTATCTGATAAAGAAATAGCACAATATATTTCTAAAGGTAAAGAAATAGGCAAAGTAACTGTTCAAAAATTAGGTGGTAATTTAATGAAACACATGAAAAGTGGTGGCATTAAAGAAGCTATTCCGTTTTGTAATACCAATGCAAATAATTTAACCAATGAAATTGCAAATAAATACCATGTTTCCATTAAAAGAACATCTCATAAATTAAGAAACGAAGCAAATAAGCCTAATAAAGAGGAAAAAATAGTTTTAGAGAGATATTTAGCACAAATAAAAAATGGAGAACAATTAAAACCAAAAATTGAAAAAGATAAAAATGGTAAAGTCCATTTTTATGCTCCAATGAAATTACAAGGTAAATGTTTGGCTTGCCATGGCGACATAGCAAATACCTCAACAGATAGTATTATTAAATCACTATATCCAAACGATAAAGCTATTGGCTTTAAAAATGGCGATTTTAGAGGGGTTTTAAGCGTTACTTTTAATGAGTAAATAATTTATCACAAACAAAACATTTTAAAAGGCTATCTTTATACAAGGTAGCCTTTTACATTTCTTCTAAAAGTATGAAAAAATCTACAAAACGAATTTCAAAATAGTTACAAATTAGCGAAAGAGTAATACCAATTACATTTTGAAATGAGCTGAAAGCAATTGAATTATATTTATATCTTTACTTCGCAAAACAGGAAAGCTTTAGGCGGTTTTTGAACCGAAGTTCATCTTGCATAGTGAGCCAAATAAATTTTGAGCATTTTCAATTATAGCAGATAGTTTGGCTTTGCAATAGAAAATTCGTGAATAATTCGGGTTAAACCTCCTTAAAAATGAAAAACAAGAGGTTAAAAGGAAAAACTAAAAGACTGATTGGAATAATCCTTATTATTAAAAGTGGTAAAAATAAAAGTGTGAATTTACCCTGAATAAGGCTTGCTATTGTTTTATATAGTATTTTATTTTTTTGTACTTTTGCACATACATTTAGAAATGTATGTTTTGTCAAAAAAATATTTCTAAATGTAGTATTGAATTATTTTATTTTAAATAAACTGACTTCAACTATTCAAAATACACATACCAAAATATAATTAATTATGCCAAAAATAAGCACTAAAAAACAATCAAAAATATCTTTCAATCAATTTAAAGAAGAAGTTTTAAACGATTACAAATTAGCTGTTTTAAGTAGAGAAATAAGTCTTTTAGGTAGACGTGAAGTCCTTACCGGAAAAGCAAAGTTTGGTATTTTTGGCGATGGTAAAGAATTGCCTCAATTAGCCATGGCAAAAGCCTTTAAAAAAGGAGATTTTAGATCTGGTTATTACAGAGATCAAACTTTTATGTTTGCAATTGGCGAATTAACACCAACTCAATTTTTTGCAAGTCTTTATGCCGATACCAATTCTAAAAATGAACCTGCATCGGCTGGTAGACAAATGAATGGACATTTTGCAACACAAACACTAAATGAAGATGGTTCTTGGAAGGAATTAAAAAATTTAAAAAATGTAAGTGCAGATATAAGTTGTACAGCTGGTCAAATGCCAAGACTTTTAGGCTTAGCACAAGCGTCTAAAATGTATCGAAATATTGATGTACTTCAAAATGACAATCAATTTTCGGATAAAGGTAATGAAATTGCTTTTGGAACAATTGGTAATGCAAGTACCAGTGAAGGTCATTTTTTTGAAACAATTAACGCTGCTGGAGTTTTACAAGTACCAATGATAATGAGTGTTTGGGATGATGAATATGGAATTTCAGTACATGCAAAACATCAAACTACCAAAGAAAACATTTCTGAAATATTAAAAGGATTTCAACGCACTAAAAAAGAAAAAGGTTTTGAAATTTTACGTGTTAATGGCTGGAATTACTCTCAACTAATTAATACTTATGCCAAAGCAGAAAAAATTGCTCGTGAAGAACATGTACCTGTTTTAATTCACGTTAATGAGTTAACACAACCACAAGGACATTCAACTTCTGGCTCGCACGAACGATACAAATCTAAAGAACGCTTACAATGGGAAAGAGAAAACGATTGTAACCTAAAAATGCGTGAATGGATTTTAGACTTTGAATTAGAAAATGATAATGAAATTTTAAGATTTGTAGCTAATGAAGATGTATTAATAAAAATAGAAAAAGAAGCGAAAAAAGAAGCGTCAGCTGCAAAAAGAGCTGCTTGGACTGCCTTTTTATCACCTATGATAGCAGAAAGAGACGAATTAGTTACGCTTTTAAACAAAGTTTCACTTTTAAGCGCTAATAAAAATTTTATTAACATCCTTAAAGAAAAATTAGCGCAATTAGATATTGTTGATAGAGCAATTATTTTAGATACAGCTCGTAAAAGCTTATTGTATCTTAAAGATGAATCCTTTAAAGAAAAAGTCACACTTCAAAATTGGATTAAAAATTACAAAGCAACACAACAACCTAAATTCAGCGCTCATCTATATTCTGAGCATCACAATAATGCAATAAGTATTAAAGAGGTAAAACCAACTTATAATAACAATAGTGAAAATGTAGACGCAAGGTTAATTTTAAAAAACAACTTTGAAACAC
>JALSLZ010000085.1 GCA_026988075.1 Flavobacteriaceae bacterium | reverse complement strand
TGTTTGTTAATTTCGTCTTGTAATTTTCTACGTAATACTTGCTCACGTTCTAATGAGTTTTTCTTGTGAGTTTCAAATTCACTTGAAACTTCTTCATATAAATTTTTAGATTTTTTTGTTTGTATGTTACTACTTCTAAATTTAAATAAAAACAATAAAGTAGTAACTAATAAACCTAATATAATAGAAAAAAGTGTTGTATTGTAAGCCGTTTTTGTTGTTTGAATTCCAAATAAATTAATACTGTCTTTTTCGCTGGTAACACTTGTAAGATTACCATTTATCATTTCAATTTTGCTTTTTAAAGTGTTTATTTCTTTTGCTTGTTCGCTTATTTTAGTATTAGAAACCTCATATTTTTTATCGTATAACGCTAATGTATCTGCTAAGTTAGCCTTGAATTTTTTCATGCTAACCATTTTAATATTGTTAAATCGCTGAAAAGTAGGTGACTTTTCTACAAGTACATCTAATTGTGTTTTTATAGCGTCATTTTTTAATGATGTGTCAATTATTTTTTGTGTTTTTACAGACTGACTATAGCTCACTATTGTAAATAATGTAAAGGTAATGATAGATAGAAGTTTAACAATTTTCATTTTGTGCTTTTTAATAAATAATTAGTATTAATTTGCTAATAGTACTTAAGGAATTTTAGAATAGCAAAGCTACTATTTTTTTTGAATAAAAACTTTATTTTATTGTGAATCTTACAATTTAAAAAATTAGTTTTGTCCAACTAAACTACTATACTAATGTTTAATAAAATTATATTATTGGTTTTTACTTTTACAATTATAAATGTGTTTTCTCAAAAAAAAGACATTGAAAAATTAGATGAAATAACAATCACATCAAATAGAATAGAGGTTCCATTCTCTAAAGTTTCTAAAAAAATCACTATTATAAGTGCGGAACAGATTAAACAATCGGCAGCCACAAATTTAACCGATTTATTGCAAAATATTGCAGGTATTGATGTTATCCGTAGAGGTACAAACGGAATGCAATCTGATATAAAAATTAGAGGAGGAAATTTTCAGCAAGTATTAATTTTAATTGACGGTTTTAAAACAGAAGATCCTCAAACAGGTCATCACACTATGAATATGATGATATCTTTAGATAATATTGAACGGATTGAAATTATAAAAGGTGCTGCGGCAAGAGTTTATGGTCAAAATGCTTTTTCGGGTGCAATTAATATTGTAACTAAAAAAATAAGTAAAAATGCATTGTCGGTAAACGCTAATTACGGTTCGTTTGGTTATGTTAATGGAGGTGCATCGGCAAGTAAAGAATTAAAAAAATCAAAGCATTTTATTAATATATCACATCAAGAAAGTGATGGATATAGAAATAATACAGATTTTAAAAACAACAATATTTTTATTAAAAGTAGTTTTAATACCAACAAAAAACCTATTAATATTATTGGAAGTTTTGCAGATAGAAAATTTGGGGCTCAATATTTTTATACTTCGCCAGCTTCTAATTTTACAGAATACGAAGAAACTCAAACCAGTTTAATAGGTGTTTCTACAAAACTTAACCTTTTATCTTTATCTGTAAAACCAAGAATTTATTGGAAAAGAAATCAAGATGAATTTTTATTAAAAAGAGATGACCCTTCATTTTCTCGAAATCACAATATTTCAAATAAAATAGGAGTGGAGTTAAATACATTTTATAAATCAAAAATAGGCACAACAGGTTTTGGTGTAGATTTTGCCAAAGTATATTTAGCAAGTAATAATTTAGGCGACCAACACAGAACAATGATAAATGGTTTTGTTGAGCATAGATATGTTACTAAAAGTGGCAAATTAGATTTTACGCCTGGTGTTGCAGTTAGTTATTTTTCTGATTTTGGCTTTAATACTTTTCCAGGTTTAGATGTAGGTTATAAAATGAATAAAAAAACCAATTTATTTTGGAATATAGGTTCTTCGTATAGAGTGCCAACGTATACAGAAATGTATATTAATATACCAAATTTCTTGTCAGGTAATGAAAACTTGAAACCAGAAAAAGCTTTTACACAAGAAATAGGCTTTACTCACAAGGTAAATAACTTCAATATTAATTCGTCTATTTTTTATAGAATTTCTAACGATTTGATTGATTATGTTAAAGAAACAAGTGTAAGTTCGTTTTACAAAGCTCAAAACTTAAGAACTATTAAAACAAAAGGTTTAGAGTTTAATGTAGATTATAAAATTACAGCTTTAAATTACAAGCAAACAGTAAGTGTTGGTTATACTTATTTAAAAGATGATTATGAAGATGTAGCTGTTTTTAAATCAAGATATTTATTAAATAACACTATGAAACATCACTTAACAGCATCGTTTCAAACGCAATTTTTTAAAAATATTAAACAGAATGTTTCGTATAGATATGTAGAAAAACCATTTAACAAATATCATATTGTAGATGCTAAAATAACTGCTAATATTTATAAGTTTGATGTATTTGTATTAGCAAATAATATTTTAGATACCGCATATTTTGAAAAGGAATTTGTGCAAATGCCTAAAAGTAATTTTGAAGTTGGTGTAAAATATAATTTTTAAAAAATGAGATGCACATATTTAATCGTTATTTACTTGTTTTTGTCTTCTTGTACGCAAACAGAAAAATTAAAAACAGGCGATTTTTTATTCCAAAATTTAGACAATACCAAATTGAGTGAGTCGATTGAAAAAGCAACCTCTAACAAAGAAGATTTTCAAATTTCACATATGGGAATTGTGACCATTGAAAACAACACTGTTTTTGTTATTGAAGCTTTCGATAGTGTTCAAAAAACACCAATTGCTTCTTTTTTAAAACGAAGTACTTATAAAAACGGAATGCCTAAAGTAATTGTTGGTCGATTAAAATCGGGTTTTCAAAAACACATAAAAGCAGCTATTAAA
>JALSLZ010000084.1 GCA_026988075.1 Flavobacteriaceae bacterium | reverse complement strand
TTAGAAAAAGAGATCTTGTAGTAACAACAGACGAGCAATACCCACAAATGATATTGGTTGAATTTATTCAAGACAAATGCGATTTATTAAACAGTTTTCAAGTTGGAGACCAAGTAAAAATAAATATCAATTTAAGAGGTAGAGAATGGATTAACCCTGAAGGAGTAGCTAAATATTTCAATGCAATTCAAGGTTGGAGAATCGAAAAAGTAAGTAGTGATGCACCTGCAAATGATGTGCCACCAGTAGATACATTTACACCAGCTGATACGACTTCAGAAGGTGATGCAGATGATTTACCGTTTTAAAACAAGCAACCAAAAAATAAACTAAGACTGACTGCCTTTTAAAAGGCGGTCTTTTTTATTGAAATAAATTAAAATCTAAGTTAGTTATATTGATGTGTTGAGTAAAACCTGTATAATTTTCAACACGATTTAACATGGCAATCTTAAAACTATTTTGCTTAGAAAATGGACTTATTTTTAATTTTTCTAAATGTTTAGCAAGGTATTCTTGTTCGGTTTGTCCTGAAGTTGGAATAAAAAAAGCCTTTTTTTGTAAACTTGCTAAATCCATTATTGTTGAATAACCAGACCTTGATAATACAATTTTACTATTTAGAATAATTTGAGCTAATTTTTTTTTTGATAAAAAATTTATAAATTCAATGTTGTCTGTATTTTTTAAATACTGGCTTTTACCAAGAAATCCACGAATAAAAATTATTTTTTTAGGATAATTTTTAAGCTCTTTTATTAATTTTTTTTCAAGCATTGTTCGTTGAGGTTCAATACCAGATAACAATACCAATAAATCGTATTTGTAGTTTTTTAAAGTGATATTAGTATTGTTTTTAGAAAACCTGCTTAATAAACCAATATATTTTACTGGAGTTTTAATTTTTGAATTACTTGATAATTTTCCTGCTAATTTGGGTTTTGTTTTAAGATCAGCCACCCAAATTTCATTAAAATTACCCATTATTTTTTGATGTATTTTACTGGTAAAAAAAGTAGTTATGCCAGAAAGCACATTTAGTTGATGTGTAATATAAACAGAAGTGATTTCTTTACTATAAGCACCAAAACGGTTGTCCGAAATTATGCCTTTTACACCTTCTTTTTTTATAATTTTTTGAATTACTTGATGTTCATCTGCTACAGCTTTTTTAATTTTATTAATTTGAAAAAACAACTTAATTTTAAACAAATATTGATTGTTACTATACACAATGTTATAAGAAGGTAATTC
Organism: Flavobacteriaceae bacterium; assembly: GCA_026988075.1. Classification (GTDB taxonomy): domain Bacteria; phylum Bacteroidota; class Bacteroidia; order Flavobacteriales; family Flavobacteriaceae; genus S010-17. The sequence goes on along the minus strand of JALSLZ010000084.1, from coordinate 1,683 downwards.
GTAACTTGTTAATAAAGGAAACTCTTGCTTTAAGTATTTCAAAGCGTTTCCATCTGTTGCAATGATTGGTTCAAAACCTTTTTTTAATAAATCATTAATTATAGGTACACATCTTGTTGCGTGTCCGATACCCCAATTTAAAGGAGCTACAATAATTTTAGATCTATTATTTTGCAATTTACAAATGGGTTTAATAATTAACCTTCATCATTTTTATAGCTTTATCTGAATTACTTGTAGGCATTTGGCAAGCGCCATCAACACAAATAAATATTTTAGTTTCGCCTTTAAAAAACCGATTCTGTAGCAATGGTAAATTACTTTCGGCAATGCTACCAGCAATTAATTTATTAGGAATATAGTTGTTGTTTATTTCGTTAATTTTAGCTTTTACATCATTACCTACAATAGCAACCTCATAAAAATTACCAATAAAATTACTATAAAGTAAAAGCCAATTCGAAGCGCCAGAACCATAGCTTAAAGCATTGCTTTTTACATTGTTAAGCATAGTTTGTGATGTTGCTAAATAAGTTCCATTGGCATAATAATGACCTAATTTAAATAAATTATTGGCTGTAATGGAATTAGAAGAAGGTATTACATTATCATCGGCATCCATTTTTCTGGCAATTAAACCCGTTTGTAAATCAGAAGTAAAAAAGAACATTCTTGATTTGTCATCAAAAAAATGATCCAAACTATAATCGGTTAATCGTTTAGCTATTCTTAACCATTCTTCATTTAAAGTTACTTGATACAAATTAATAAAAGCATCGGCAACTGTAGCATAATCTTCTAAATATGCAGGAATATTACTTTTACCATTTTTATAATTTCTATGTAAACTACCATCGCTTTGTAGTTGCACGTTTTTAATAAAGTTAGCATTTTTAAGTGCTATTTCTAAAAAATGAGCATCACCAAAAGCAATATATGCTTCTACATAACCTTTTAACATTAAGGCATTCCATGAAGTTAAAGTTTTATCATCTAATCTTGGTCGTGATTTCTTAGCTCTTTCTTTAAGTAAAATTTCTTTCCAATTTTTTATCTTTTTTACTAAAACCTCTTCCGATACATCGTTATTTTTACAAAATTCTTTAATCGATTTTGTTCTAATAAGATTATATGTTCCTTCTTCTTCCCAAAGTCCGTTTTTATTTACATTAAACCATTGAGCAAACAAATCATAATCTTTTGTAATAATTTGTTGTAATTCTTCTTTGCTCCAAACATAAAAAGCACCTTCTTCTAATTCGCCATGTTCGTTATCACTATCAGCATCAAGCGAAGAATAAAAAGCACCAACATCATTCATTAATTCACGTTCTACAAATTGTGTAGTTCCGTAAACAGTTTCCTTATATAAATCGTTTTTAGTTGCCATATATGCATGCGCATAAAGCGAAACTAATTGTCCGTTATCATATAACATTTTTTCAAAATGAGGTATATGCCAACGATTATCAACCGAATATCTTGCAAAACCACCACCAACTTGATCGTAAATTCCACCATAAGCCATTTGAGTTAAAGTTGTATTTACATAATTAAATATTTTAGTATTGTTTGCCTGTTTAGCATAACGCAATAAAAAATCAAAATTATTTGGCATCGGAAATTTAGGTGAACCTTGTCTTCCGCCTTTGTTAAAATCCATATAACTTTCCCAAGTACTTA
>JALSLZ010000083.1 GCA_026988075.1 Flavobacteriaceae bacterium | reverse complement strand
CAAAGCAATCAATTAACCAATCTTAATGTAAAAAACGGTAATAATACCAATTTAACTAATTTCATCGCTACCAACAACCCAAATCTTACTTGTATAGAAGTAGATGATTATGCTTATAGTACTGCCAATTGGACCAATATAGATGCTACGGCTAGTTTTAGTGAAAACTGTAGTGGAAATACACCAACCGCTAGCGTACCGGATGATAATTTTGAAACCTATCTAGAAACTCACGATGCCAATGGCAATATTGTTGCAATGGGCGATGCTACAAGTATGGGAAATGGTGTAATGGACGACTATGTACCTATTGCAAAAATAGCAAGTGTTACAAATTTAGATGTTTCTAATAAAAGTATTGGAGACTTAACAGGAATACAAGATTTTACTGCTTTAGTAACACTAAATTGCGATAATAATTCCATTCAAAACCTGAATGTAACCACACTTCCCAATTTAGAAAATCTATATTGTAGTCATAATTTATTAGATAACTATATTGATGTAAGTCATAACACTGCTTTAAAAATACTGTATTGCGGATATAATAGCTTAGACACATTTGATTTAAGTCAAAACCTAGCATTAGAACGATTAAGTTGCTATGTAAATCAACTCGTTACTCTTGATGTTTCTGCCAATACTGCTTTAACATCGCTAAAATGCCAAAATAATCAATTAACCGAACTTAATGTTAAAAACGGTAATAATACCAATTTCACTAATTTTATTGCTACCAACAACCCAAATCTTACTTGTATTCAAGTTGATGATGATGCGTATAGCACTGCCAACTGGACCAATATAGATGCTACAGCTTCATTTAATACCAATTGTAACTATGATAACACCTATGTACCTGATGATAATTTTGAGCAAGCCCTTATAGATTTAGGATACGATAATGTATTAGACGACTATGTAGCTACTTCTAACATCAATAATGTAATAATACTAGATGTACAGAATAAAAACATAAGCGATTTAACAGGAATTGAAGATTTTAATGCACTACAAAATTTAAACTGTAAGCAAAACCAACTTACAGCTATAGATTTAAGTTATAATACTAATTTAACGCATCTTAACTGTCATGATAATCAGCTAGAAAGCCTTGATTTAACCCATAATTTAAATCTAACTTATTTGCGATGTTCTGTAAATCAATTACAAACACTAGATGTGTCTATGCTTACTCAATTAACCGAGTTTTATTGTGGTTATAATTACATACTTACTAATGTAGATATTAAAAATGGGCATAATACCAATATTAGTAATATGCATTTTAGTGCAACTTTATGCACACAATTAACTTGTATTCAGGTAGATAATGCAGTTTGGAGTATTACAACATGGACACATGTAAGTGATCCTTTGTTGTTTAATGAAAATTGTAGTACTGCTTCAGTGCAAGATTCTTCTTTTGAAACACAGTTAAACCTGTACCCAAACCCTGTAAAAGATAGTTTTAGTATTATTAATAATAGTAATAAGCCAATAAATCAAATAACTATTTATAATCTTTTAGGAGAAATGGTGTTAAAAACAATGCATACTAATGCGCCCATAAACACACGTAATCTTAAAGCAGGAATGTACATTGTTAAATTATCAAATGATAAAGCAATAGCTAGTAAAAAAATAATAATAAAGTGATTTTGTTTTTTCAGCAAGCAGTAGTGATTAGGTTTACTACTGCTTTCTTTTAATACAGATTTTTAGGAATAATTTTAATTAATCAAAAATAGAATAATGATGAAAACTTTTTTAACACTGTTAATCAGTACAATACTGCTAACTCAAAATGTATCTGCTCAAAACACATCACCTAATTTTGCCAATAAAGGCAGAGCTTGGTATATTAGCAAAAATACCGGTTCTGGGCAACTTGGAACCAAAGAACGTCCTGCAAAAGATTTAGGAAATATTATACATCGTCTTAAACCAAACGATATCATTTATATAGCCGAGGGAACATATTTAAGCAAAGGAAAAAGAGGTTCCGATGAAATTAATGTTCCTGTAAAAATTTATGGAGGTTATGACACTTCTTTTAGCACAAGAGACCCATGGGATACACACAAAACCATCTTTACAGGAGTTAATGAGTATATGAAGCTAACCACTCCTAGATTATATATAAGAACCGACCAACAACGCGAAAAAAATGGACGTTTATCACAAGGTTCAGAAATTATAATTGACGGTATTATTTTTGATAATGGTCCAAGAAACCGCTATCACAAAAATAAAAACTTAGCAATCAGAAGAAAGGCAAGTCCAAAATCGGGGCAAAACCCTTCACCAGAATCTGGAGGAGTAGTAATTGTTGGGAGTAAATTTATGAATATTACCGTTCAAAATTGCGTGGTAATGAATACTGCACCAACTGAAGGGGCTATATCTGTTAGAGTTTTTAAAGGTGGAAAAGGATTGATTCAAAATAATTTTTGCATTAATAATACAGGCTATGGCATACAGGCAAGAACTGGTTATATGGGAAGCGATAAAGCATTAGTGCCAAAATTTTTTATTAAACACAACACCATTTTATTTACTTGGAAACACGATGCTGTCGCTTCTTATGGAGGTAGCGCCTTGGCTTTAGATAAAGATTTGATTGTAATAGCAGAAAACAACGTTTTTGGTTTTGCACACATGGGAGGCGTTTATAGTAAAGGAACAACCCTAACTTTAAATAATAATTTATTTACAGGAAATTCAAAGTATGATTATAAAGAGATTAATGCTGAAATGCGCGTAGCTGATATTTTAGACGAATCGGAAAAATTAGATCAATATAGCGAAGGTAATGAGTCGCTTTTAATTAAAATACCAGTTGCTAAGCGTTGGGCAAAAATATATGGAAGTAGAGTAGAAATAAGTAGAGCAGCGGTAGATGCAGCAGTGCATGTTAGTAATTCAGGAGCAAACCAACTGCG
>JALSLZ010000082.1 GCA_026988075.1 Flavobacteriaceae bacterium | reverse complement strand
AATTTTAGTTAAATTATATATGTCCATTTCAAAAAAAGAACAACTCAAACGCTTTAATGAAATAAAAAAAGACCCTTTAAAACAATGGAAAATGACTAAGGTTGATGAAGATGCTCAAAGACTTTGGGATGTTTACACTGAATATAAAGCAAAAATGTTTAAAAACAACAAAGAACATAAAGGCGTTCGTTTCAAAGTAATACGAGCAAACAGAAAAACTTCAGCACGTGTTTCGGTTATTAATCATATTTTAAATTCTGTTCCTTACGATAAAGATATTGAAGTATAAAATATCTCTAATTGGTACTATCTTAGTTGAGAATGTTTTACTTTAATTCATTCTCAACTATGTTTACCTATATTACAACCTATTCAAATCAGTTTTTTATTATTTTACTAATCATTGATTTTTCTGATGAATTGCTATCTAATTTAATGAAATAAATTCCTGAATCAAATTCAGACAAATCTAAAGTGTTTGATTTAACAATGCCATTTTTTATTAAAATACCATTTTGAGCATAAATTTGATATTTGTAATTTTCAATAATATCACCAATAAACAACTTGCCAGTTGTTGGGTTTGGATAAAGACTATTTTTAAAAAAATCAAATTCAGTAACCGACAAAATTTCACTTTTAGAAGCCTCAATTGTATTTCCATAAAGACCAATATTTACAATTCCGCCATTTGGTGATGATTCTAAAGAAAAATCTGAAGTTACATCTCCAGCATCAATACAAGGACTTGTTACTGCATCGTTAATCCAACTTGACCCATTCCATCGTCCATAAACACTTTTTAAATGATAATCTATATCTTCTGGATCAAGAACATTTGCCTCTACCGCTTTTCTTTGCGAACCATTACCCAATTCTAAAACGACAGCTTCATTTCTAAAATACAACCATATATGATTATTACTTGACTGACTTCCTTTATTTAAAATAGTTTGATACTCGCCATTTAAATCTGTTCTATTAACCCAAACAGAAATAGTCATTCCGTTTGTAGTTGAAAGTGTGTTTGGATATTGAACTCCTGTATTGTTAAAAACTCCTGAATAGCTTCCATCTAAAGCATTTGTTGTAAATGTTGCAGTTGCTCCTTCTGAATTGTAGCTATTTACACTGCTATCATTCCAATTATTATTCATTTTAAAATAAGCTTGTAAATCGGTTGTTAAGCTTCCCGAAATATTTATTGGAATACCATTATTATACAAGCTATTTATTTGAACTTCTGTTAATGCTTTATTCCAAATAGCCAACTCATCCATATTGCCTTTATACCAATGTGATGTTCCTCTAAAAACACCAACAAATAAATTATGTGTATTTACCCCAATATTTCCAAAGCCATTAACTACTTCGGCTATCTTTTTTTCTCCATCAACATAAATAGTAAATATTTCAGTAGTATCATTATAACTTGCCACAATATGATGCCATTTATTTAGTGTATTATTTGCTCCAAAAAACAACGGATTTACATTTAAATCATTATTCGAAATTACATTATTATAATTACCAAGTGTATTATTATAAACAAGATTGTTATTTGCTATAAAAGTATGTGTTACAGGTGATTTATTATTAATACCGTAAGCCGAATTGTTAATTATTATATTATTTCTAACAAAAGTTTCATAACCTGTATCAAAACCTGCATTTCCTTCAAAAACTACGCCATCGGTTGTTCCTCCATCAATAATATTATGCTCAATTAATGTGTGATGAAAACCGTTAATTTTAATTCCACCATCTAAAGATTCTTGCAAAGCCGAAAGCATATCCTTCACTTTAAAAATTCTATTATGATGAATATGTACATCTCTTCTGGTTTCTTTATTATAAGTTGTCCAATCCGTTTCTCTCACATTATTTAAATGAATTCCACCATTTTTACCATAAATAATATTATTATAAATTTCGGCATTGTTAATACCTATATGGTAATTTTCTACTATAATTCCAGCATATCCGCTTGACGAATTACCTAATGAGTTACCAATATGGTTATGATGAATTGAAAAATTATTTGAATCTTTTACTCGTATTCCCGAATTTGTTCGAGTTCTAAATATAGTATTGTTATAGACTTCAAAATTAGTAAGACCCACAAAAGCAATACCTTCGTGACCAGAATTTACAATTGTGTTATTATAAACTTTTGAATTATTTGCGTCTTGAGATGTATCTGAATTAACACCGCCAGAACTTGTAAAACGAATAATATCCCAACGACTATTTTTTAAAAGCATATCGTGAATTGATACATTATGAGGATAACAAAAATGCACTAATGGTATAAAAGTATTTCCGGTAGGCTCTGCTTGTTGACCAACATTTATTTCAAAGCCGTAAATTTCCACATTCGAAATATCATCGCCATAACTTCCCCAAGCAGACCAGTGTTCAACTCTATTTTTTTGAGCTATCATTGGCTTGTTTCCAATATTCCAATTTACATAATCTTCAAGTTTTAAAACCGAACTAACATCTCCTGTTAAAATGGTATTGCTCGAAATAAAAATAGGCTCGCTAATAGTAAAATGACCATCTAAATAAACCGTTGTAAAATTTGGATCTGTCGAAACAAAGTCTAACGCTTGATTTATTTCTACTTCATCATTAACTCCATTACAATTATAATCGCCTGTATTATCAGTACGAACGTATTTTATCTGAGCATTTATTGGCAAAAAAATAAACAAATAAACAATAAAAACAAAATTGCATTTTTTCATAGAAACAGTATTTATAAGCTGCAATTTAATAAAAAATAAATAATAATTAAAATGGATTTGAAATTAGTATTAAATTAATATATTTGTAACTTGATGTCTTATTATATATAAAGACGATTTTAAATAAATATAAATATGAAATTTATAGTATCCAGTTCTCAATTATTAAAAAATCTTCAAACACTTGGAGGCGTTATAAACTCAAATAATACATTACCTATTTTAGATAATTTTTTATTTGAATTAAGTACCAACCAGTTAAAAATATCATCTTCAGATTTAGAAACTACCATGTCTACAATTATTGAAGTTGAAACGGAAGACGAAGGCGAAATAGCAGTTCCTGCTCGTTTACTTTTAGATATTTTAAAAACTTTTCCTGAGCAGCCTTTAACTTTTAAGACTGAAACGAAAAGTACTATTGAAATTAGCTCACAAAGCGGAAAATATTCTTTAGCTTATTTGAGCGGTACGGAATTTCCAAAAGCAATTGAATTAGAATCACCAAGTACAACAAAAATTGTAGGTCGTATTTTAGCAAATGCAATTTCAAAAACAATTTTCGCAACAGGAAATGACGATTTAAGACCAGTAATGAGTGGTGTTTTTTTCCAATTTACAACAGACGAATTAACTTTTGTTGCCACTGACGCACATAAATTAGTAAAATACACAAGAACTGATTTAAAAGCAGAAGAAGCATCAGAGTTTATTATGCCTAAAAAACCACTTACTTTATTAAAAAGTATTTTAAGTAATTCTGACGAAGAAGTAACCATTGAGTACAATGAATCTAATGCTAAATTTACATTTAACAATAGCATAATGGTTTGCCGACTAATTGATGGTAAATACCCTAATTACGATGCAGTTATCCCTAAAGAAAATCCAAATATTTTAACTTTAGATAGATCTTCATTCTCAAATTCAGTTAAACGTATCTCCATTTTTGCAAGTAAAACAACACATCAAATTCGTTTAAAAATGGCAGGAACAGAATTAAATATTTCTGCAGAAGATATTGATTTTTCTAACAAAGCAGACGAGCGCTTGCAATGTGCTTATCAAGGCGATGATATGCAGATTGGTTTTAACTCTCGTTTTTTACAAGAAATGCTAAATAATTTAGAATCAAACGATGTACAAATACACATGTCTTTACCAAATAGAGCTGGAATTTTAATGCCTTTAGATGGCTTAGAAGATGGCGAAGAAATTACGATGTTAGTTATGCCTGTAATGCTGAATAAGTAATTAGACTTTAGAAAAAAAATCACATAAAAAACCATAACTTGCTTATGGTTTTTTTATTACAAAAAAAATAACAAATAGCGTCATTTACTACATGAATTTTCTTGCTCACATATATCTATCTCACAATAATGACCAACTTATTATTGGTAACTTTATTGCAGATTTTATTAAAGGCAATAATTACAAACATTTACCTAAAAAAATTAAAAATGGTATTTTTTTACACCGACAAATAGATAGTTTTACAGACAATCATTTAATTGTTAGACAAAGCAAACGTAGACTTCATGAACGATACCGACATTATGACGGAATAATAATTGATATTCTTTACGATCATTTTTTGGCTAAAAATTGGAATAATTATTCAAACACTTCTCTTATCGACACTGAAAATTATTTTATTAAATTGATGAATAAAAACGTAAAATTACTTCCTGAAAAAGTTATTGAAATACTTCCGTACATAGCGCAACAACAATGGTTATCTAATTATGCAACGTTTAGCGGAATTGAAAAAACCTTAATCGGAATGAATAAACGTACTAAAGAAAAATCGCAAATGCATTTGGCTATAAACGATTTACACGAGCATTATACAGACTTTAATAATGATTTTACTGTTTTTTTTAAGGAATTAATTATATTTACAAAAAAAATAATTAATGAGTTTTAAAATATTAAATAGTACATCACAAGATTTTCAAACAATTTTAGATCTTTATGAAACTGCAAGAAAACTTCAACAAAAAGTTTTTCCAGAAGTAGTATGGCCAAAATTTGAAAACCAGTTAATTACTGATGAAATTAATAACTCAAAACAATGGAAACTTATTATAGATAATAAAATTGCTTGTATTTGGGCTATAACTTATAGTGATGAACAAATTTGGGAGCAATTAAACAATCAACCAGCTATTTACATTCATAGAATTGCCACAAACCCTGATTTTAAAGGTTTGAACTTTGTTGAAAAAATTGTAACTTGGGCAAAACGACATGCAAAGCTTAAGAATAAAAAATTTATTAGATTAGATACTTGTGGCAACAACTTAAAACTCATTAAACATTATAAAAAAAACGGATTTGATTTTTTGGGCATTACCAATTTAAAAAACACAAATAACCTACCTAAGCATTACCATAACGCACCTGTTTGCCGTTTTGAAATCAAACTTTAACCAACCCAATAAAACTATAAAATGAAAAATTATTTTTACCTAATTGTACTTTTACTTTTTATTCAATGTAAAAAAGAACCTATAAAAGAAATTTCTAAAAAAGAAACACCTACAAAAGGTGTTATAACCAAAAACGCAATGGTTGTTTGCGCTCGTGAAGAAGCTTCTAAAATTGGTATTAATATCATGAAAAAAGGCGGTAATGCTTTTGATGCAATGATTGCTACAGATTTGGCTTTAGCTGTTGCATATCCATTTGCTGGTAATATTGGCGGTGGCGGTTTTCTTGTTTATAGAACAAAAGACGGCAAAGTTGGCGCTTTAGATTATAGAGAAAAAGCTCCATTAGCAGCACATCACGATTTTTATTTAGATAAAGACAAAAATGTAATTCCACAAAAAAGCACATTGGGTGCAAATGCAATTGGAATTCCTGGTACTGTTGCTGGCTTATTTAAAGTCCATAAAAAATTTGGAACAATTCCGTTTAAAGATTTAATTCAACCAGCAATTAATTTAGCAAAAAAAGGTGTAGTTGTAACTAAAAAGCAAGCCAAAGCCTTAAATAAATACAAAGTTAATTTTCAAAAAGCCAATAATCGTGTTATTTTTTTAGATAAAGATTGGAAAGAAGGCGATATAATTAAATACCCTAAATTTGCAGCAACCTTAGAACGAATAAGAGATAATGGTAGAGATGAATTCTATAAAGGAAAAACTGCCGATATATTAGTTAGCTATATCAAAGATTTAGGAGGCGTAATTACAAAAGAAGACTTAGAAAAATATGAAGCCAAATGGCGCAAACCCATTAGTTTTAAATACAAAGACGCTACAATACATTCTATGTCATTACCATCGAGTGGCGGAATTTGCATGGCACAAATTTTAAAAAGTATTGAACCATTCAATATTGGACAATACAAACACAATTCAACTAAATATGTTCAATTATTAACCGAAGCCGAAAGAAGAGCTTATGCTGATAGAGCTCACTTTTTAGGCGATAGTGATTTTGTAGATGTCGCAATTGACAGTTTAATATCTTCGGAATACCTAAACAATAGAATGAAAAATTTCTCTTGGACAAAAGCCAATACATCAAAAGAAATATCTCACGGAAAATTAAACAATATTGAAAGTGACGAAACTACACACTACTCTATTGTTGATCAATTTGGTAATGCAATTGCCGTAACCACAACATTAAATGGTGCTTATGGTTCTAAAGTATATGTTAAAGATGGTGGGTTTTTCTTAAATAATGAAATGGACGATTTTAGCGTTAAACCTGGAATACCAAATTCATACGGATTGGTTGGTTCTGAAGCAAATGCAGTTGCTCCAGAAAAAAGAATGCTGAGCTCAATGAGTCCAACTATTGTAACTCAAAACGGAAAATTAAAAATGGTATTGGGTTCTCCTGGAGGTTCTACAATAATCACCTCTGTTTTACAAAATATTTTAAATGTAATTGAATACGATATGGGTATGCAAGAAGCCGTTTCAAAACCTCGTTTTCATCATCAATGGCTACCAGACAATGTTAAATTTGAACCAAGTTTTAAATTAAATTTTAAAGATTTAGAACAAATAGGCTATAAAATTGACCAAAGTAACTCGCCCGTTATTGGAAAGATTGACGCCATATTAGTTTTACCAAACGGTTCGTTAGAAGGCGGAGCAGATCCAAGAGGCGATGATAAAGCAAGTGGTTTTTAAACAAAAAAAAATGTCTGAATACAAAGCCATACACAAATACATACCTCAGCAATCTATTAAATTAGTTGAAGGCTTACTAAACAGATATCAATTTTATTTAATTATAAAAAATGAACGAAAAACGAAACACGGCGATTTTAGACCACTTCCTAATGGTAGAATGCAAATAACGATTAATAACGATGTAAATCGTTATCGCTTTTTAATTACTTTAATTCATGAAATTGCACATTTAGTAACTCATAAAAAATACAAACGTGTAAAACCTCATGGCATAGAATGGAAAATTAGCTTTCAACACTTAATGTTGCCTTTTTTAAATTTGGATATTTTTCCTAATGATATTCTACCAATTTTAGCAAATTACATGCGGAATCCTAAAGCAAGTACCGATTCTGATATTCATTTGTCACTTGCTCTAAAACAATATGATGAAAAATCTAATAAAAATTATATTTTTGAAATTCCGTTAAACGGTAAATTTATTCATGACAACAGGTTGTTTATTCGTGGCAAAAAAAGACGAATTAAATATCTTTGTACGGAAGTAAAAACAAAACAGCAATATTTATTTCATCCTACTGCCGAAGTGAATTTAGTAAAAAAAATGATAAGTGATAAGTGATAAATGAAAAGTGATAAATGAAAAGTGATAAGTGATAAATGAAAAATGATAAGTGATAAATGATAAGTGATAAGTGATAAGTGATAAGTGATATGTGATATGTGATATGTGATAAATGAAAAGTGAAAAGTGAAAAGTGAAAAATATTTAATGTAATATTGAATACTAAAGTAAACCGATAACAAAACAATAATGAACAAAAACTACTATGCAGTAATAATGGCTGGAGGAATCGGTTCTCGATTTTGGCCTATGAGTACATCAGAATTTCCTAAACAATTTCATGATATGCTTGGTGTTGGAAAAAGTTTATTACAGCTTACTTTTGCTCGCTTTGAAAAACTGATTCCGAAAGAAAATATTTTAATTTCTACTAATAAAAAATATAAAAATTTAGTTTTAGAACAATTGCCAGAAATTACAGAACAACAATTATTGTTAGAACCAATAATGAGAAATACTGCGCCTTGTATTTTATATGCTGCTTTAAAAATAAACGCTCAAAATAAAAATGCGGTAATGATTGTTGCGCCATCAGATCATTGGATTGATAACGAAACCGAGTTTTTAAATAATATTGAAACTGCTTTTATAGAAAGTGCTACAAAAGATATTTTAATGACTTTAGGTATAAAACCAAACAACCCAAATACAGGTTATGGATATATTCAATTTGAAGGAAGTAATACCATTAAAAATGTTCTTAATTTTACCGAAAAACCCAACCTTGAAAAAGCAAAACAATTCCTAAATCAAGGCAATTATTTATGGAATGCAGGTATTTTTATTTGGAGCACAAAAAGCATTTTAAAGTCGTTTAAACAAAGTTTACCTAAAATGGAAGCACTTTTCAGTATTGGCAATACAGTATGGAACACTGATTTTGAAGATGATTTTATTACCGATAATTACGAAAAAGCAACATCTATTTCAATTGATGTTGGCATCATGGAAAAAGCAACCAACGTAAAAGTTTTACCAGTAGATTTTGGCTGGAATGACTTAGGAACTTGGGGTTCGCTACATAACAAATTAAATAAAGACAGTAATAACAATACTGTGGTAAATGCAAAGACCATTTTTAGAAATTCAACCAATAATATTGTTAGAACTCAAAAAGGAAAACACGTAGTAATACAAGGTTTAGATAATTTTATTGTCGTTGAAAAAGACAATGTGCTACTAATCTGCCCTAAAGATAAAGAGCAAGACATCAAACAAATTGTTGTAGAGGTAAAAAAACAATTCAAAGAAAACTTAACATAATAGACTTATGGAAGAGAAAAAAGAACAAGAAATTCAGCAAGAAATTCAACAAGAAAAAATTAATAAAAGTAAAGATGAAGTTTCAAAAAGTGTAAAAAAAACAAAATCAAATATAAGTAGCTGGCTTAAAGAACTTGTAGATATTCGCCATGATACAGATATTGAAGCTACTATAAAAAGCATTAAAAGCAATATTGCCATGAAAGGACATACTGCTTGGATTTTAGTATTTTCAATATTAGTGGCTTCTATTGGCTTAAATGTAAGCTCAACTGCCGTAGTAATTGGCGCCATGCTTATATCACCATTAATGGGACCAATATTAGGTATTGGTTTATCAATTGGTATTCACGATGTTGACACATTAAAACGTTCATTAGCAAATCTTGCAATCATGTTAGCTTTGAGTTTAATAACATCATATGCGTTTTTTAGCATTCCTATTTTTCAAAAATTAACACCCGAATTATTTGCAAGAACAGCACCAGATGTTCGTGATGTTTTAATAGCAATTGCTGGTGGTTTGGCATTAATTGTTGCCATTACTCGTCCAACACCACAAACAAATACCGTTGCAGGTGTAGCCATTGCAACTGCTTTAATGCCTCCACTTTGTACTGCTGGTTATGGTTTGGCTGTACATAATTTAGATTTCTTTTTAGGTGCCATTTTTTTATTTTTAATAAATACGGTTTTTATAGCTTTAGTAACTTATATCATTATTAGATATTTACATTTTCCGATGGTTAAATATATTAATTCCGCTAAACGAAAAAACATATCTAGATTAGCATCTTTTGTTGCAATTATTATTATAAGCTTAAGTACTTATAAATTTTATGAACTTTATAAAGAAAATCAGTTTCATACAAATATTGAAAACTATAAATTAGCTATTAAAAATACAGGTTATGTACTTATCGATGAAAGCGATAACGAAAAAAAAATAGATTTTGATAAAAATGAGTTTCCCATTACTGTTTTTGGAGAAATAACACCAAAAGATAGAATAAAAATTAATAGTTTAAAAGCGGATTATAATTTAACAAATTCTTCTGTAAAAATACAAGGTGGAATTGATAATTCTGATATCATCAATGAGATGACAATGTTACGTGAACAATCTGCTAAAACTCAAAATTTAATTGAAGGTAGAGATAATTTCATCAAAAGTAAAGAAGAACGAATTATGTATTTAGAAAAAGAGCTAAGACGTGTTTTTAAAAACCGAATTCCCTTTACTAAAATCAGTAACGAAGCAAAAATTAATTACGAAGAGCTCGAACAGTTATCTTATTCTAAAATGATAAACACCAATTTTAAAACAATAGACACAATCACTGTATTTTCTATAAAATGGTTTGATTCAATCCCAAAAGAAAAAATAAAAACCCAACAAGTAAAATTAAAAAAATGGTTAACAGCTAGGTTAGAATTAGATTCTATACAAGTCGTAGTAAAATAAAAATTTACGCAACCATTTTCACATTTTCACATCATATAAATAAGTAAAAATATAATTATGAAAAAAAACATCAACCTATTTATTATAAGCTACCTTATTTTTCTAACAATTAGCGTTATTTCATGCGATGACGGTTGCGGAGGAAATGCAAGTAAGTATACCATTACCGATTTTGATTGGCAACAAAAAAAAATTGAAAACACCGACCAAGGATACCAAGATTACACCATTGAAAACGAAGTTAATTTTGACGAATATGGCATTTTTATAACTCCTATAAAAGAAAGTTATTATGCCAGCACGTTTGATTTTAATATTATAAACAAAACTTACGCTTGTAGCCCTGTAGAACCAACTACTATTGATAAAATAACGAATATAGAAATTATTACCAATACCAATTTTGACACTACCCATTTAGAAGGTAGTAATATTGTAGAATATTTTGATATTGCTTCATACTTACCCGATTTTAATGAATCTAATATTGAAGATTTTTTAAATTTAAACCAAAACCAATTAAACCATTTCATATTGATTTTAAAACAAGCACCTTTAACAGTTGGAGAAATGAGTTTTACCATAAAAATAACTTTAAATGCTAATGATTCAGAAGTATTTGAATTTACAACAAGCGCCATTACTATAACAAATAATTAATGAAACAATTAACACATAATGAAGTTGTAAATACTACTACTATAAAGGAATTGATTGTTGTTTCAGAAAACATAAGAACTCCTGAAAATATAGGCATGCTTTTTCGTATTTCTGAAGCTTTTGGTGTAAAAAAAGTCTTTTTAGTTGGCGAATCTCCAAGCTTAGAAAACAAAAAAGTATTGCGAACCGCTCGAAGTACAGAAAAACAATTAGAAATAAAACATTTTGAAAATTCACAAAAATTAATAACCAAACTACAAGCAGAAAACTACCATTTAATAGGTTTAGAGCTAACGAGTAACAGTAAAAAAATACAAACTATTGATTACTCTAAACTCGATAAAATTGCAATTTTTATTGGCGCAGAACGTTTCGGCATAGAAAAACAAACTTTAGAAGCTTTAAACACAATTATTCACATTAATTTATTTGGCAAAAACTCTTCTATAAACGTTGTAAATGCACTTGGCATTGCGCTATACGAAATAACAAGATAAAAAAAAGTGCAAACCTTTAATGTTTACACTTTTAATTTTGTTTATAAATAACACCAACTGTACTAATGCAGTTTTATAGTCAATGCTTTATTTTCATCATTATAATCCATAACAATAGCATCTCCTTCTTTTAAAGAAGAATTAACAATTTTTTCAGCCAAAGCGTCTTCAATATATTTTTGAATAGCTCTTTTTAATGGTCTTGCTCCATACTTTTTATCAAAACCTTTATCAACTATAAAATCTTTTGCCTCTTTAGTTAAAGTCAATTTATAACCTAAATCTGAAATTCTACTTAATAATTTTTCCAATTCAATATCAATAATTTTATGAATATCATCTTTTTCTAAAGTATTAAAAACAATTACATCGTCAATTCTATTTAAAAACTCTGGTGCAAAACTCTTTTTTAGAGCGTTTTCTAAAATTCGTTTTGAGTTTTCATCAGCTTGATTTGTCTTTGCGGCAGTACTAAAACCAACGCCGCCACCAAATTCTTGCAATTGCCTTGCACCAATATTAGAAGTCATTATTATGATTGTATTTCTAAAATCAATTTTTCTTCCCAAACTATCCGTTATAAAACCATCATCTAAAATTTGCAAAAGCATATTAAACACATCTGGATGTGCTTTTTCAATTTCATCTAACAAAACAACAGAATACGGTTTACGTCGAACTTTTTCGGTAAGTTGTCCACCTTCTTCATAACCAACATATCCTGGAGGCGCACCAACCAATCTTGAAATAGCAAATTTCTCCATATATTCACTCATATCAATTCTAATTAAAGCATCGGTATTATCAAATAGTTCGGAAGCTAAAATCTTAGCCAATTGTGTTTTTCCAACACCTGTTTGCCCTAAAAATATAAATGAACCAATTGGTTTATTTGGGTCTTTTAAACCAATTCTATTTCGCTGAATTGCTTTTACAACTTTAATTACCGCTTCGTCTTGACCAATAACCTTACCTTTAATTAAGTTTGGCAATTCTGCTAAACGGTTACTTTCTGCTTCTGCAACTCTATTAACAGGAATACCTGTCATCATAGAAACCACTTCTGCAACATTTTCTTCGGTTACAACCTCTCTATTTTCTTTTGAATCGTCTTCCCATTGTTTTTGTGCTACGGCTAATTCTTTTTCAATTTTCTTTTCATCATCTCTTAGCTTAGCTGCCTCTTCATATTTCTGACTTTTAACAACTTTATTTTTCTCTTCTTTTATTTGCTCTAATTTTTGCTCTAAAGCTAAAACCTGTTCAGGCACAACAATATTTACAATATGTATTCTTGAACCAGCTTCATCTAAAGCATCAATAGCTTTGTCTGGCAAAAACCGATCAGTCATATACCTATTGGTTAATTTTACACATGCTTCTAAAGCTTCATCTGTAAAAATAACATTGTGATGATCTTCATATTTTCCTTTTATATTTTGTAGTATTTGAATGGTTTCTTCAACCGATGTTGGATCAACTATTACCTTTTGAAAACGTCTTTCTAAAGCGCCATCTTTTTCAATATGCTGTCTATACTCATCTAAAGTTGTAGCACCAATACATTGTATTTCACCTCTTGCTAAAGCAGGTTTTAACATATTACTTGCATCTAAAGAACCTGTTGCTCCACCAGCACCAACAATCGTATGTATTTCATCAATAAATAAAATAATATCATCATTTTTTGCAAGCTCATTCATCAAGGCTTTCATTCGTTCTTCAAACTGACCACGATACTTTGTACCTGCAACCAAACTTGCTATATCTAAAGACACAATTCGTTTGTTAAATAATATTCTTGAAACCTTACGTTGTATAATTCGAAGCGCTAATCCTTCTGCAATAGCAGATTTACCAACTCCTGGTTCTCCAATTAGTATTGGATTGTTTTTTTTACGTCTACTTAATATTTGCGAAATTCGTTCAATTTCATTTTTTCTTCCAACAACAGGATCTAACTCATCATTTTGTGCCATTAAAGTTAAATCTCTTCCAAAATTATCTAAAACTGGCGTACTTGATTTTTTAGACACCGTTTTTTTCTTGGTAGGCGCGTTATCAAATGGTTGGTTTGTCATTTCTCCTGCGTCATCTTCTATAGAATTTTCTACCTTTCTTGGCAAATCAAAATTATCTATATCTCTCGATCTTTCTGGATTTATTTGTTCAAAAACATCTTTTACATTCGCATAACTCAATTCAAATTTGTTTAAAAGCTTCGCCGTTGGATCATTTTCATTTCTTAAAACACACAGCAATAAATGCGCTGTACTAATCACCTTACTTTTAAAGACTTTAGCCTCCAAAAAAGTTGTTTTTAAAGCCTTATCTGCTTGTTTTGTTAAGTAAATACTTTTTAAAGAATCTTCTGTAAAATTTTCATTAACTTCCGGACCAAGCATTTCAATTTTTTTTCTTAAAAAAGGAATATCTACATCTAAAATATTAAATATTTTATACGCCAAACCTTCGCCTTTTCTTAAAATTCCTAATAATAAGTGCTCTGTACCTATATACTCATGCCTTAATCTAATTGCCTCTTCTTTACTATAAATAATAACATCTTGCAATCTTGGCGAAAAATTATCTTCCATTATCTTCTATTATTTGAAACGTAAAAATACATTTTTTTTTAGATAATTTAGTTCTTTTTTTTTACACAAAACAAACTGTTAATAAATCAAAACAGAATACAGATAAAAATACCATCATACTTTATTGATTACGAGATGTTTGTGTCTAAAATTCTAAATTACAACAACAACAATGATTTTTTATTGAAAACCGTTAAAATTGTTAATAAAAGAATGAATAATAATCCACTTTTTTCCATTTAAAAATAAGAAATGTTGTATCTTGCATTCTCGTTAATTAATTAATAAATTTATGATAGAAGGAGAAAATATAATTCCTGTAAATATTGAGGATGAAATGAAAAGTGCCTACATTGATTATTCAATGTCGGTTATTGTTTCAAGAGCGCTACCAGATGTTAGAGATGGTTTAAAACCCGTACACAGAAGAGTGCTTTTCGGAATGCATGAATTAGGAATTAAAGCTACTGGAGCTCATAAAAAATCTGCAAGAATTGTTGGAGAGGTTCTAGGTAAGTATCATCCGCATGGAGACACATCTGTTTACGATGCTATGGTACGTATGGCGCAAGATTGGTCTATGCGTTATGAAATGGTAGATGGTCAAGGAAACTTTGGTTCGCCTGACGGAGATAGAGCTGCAGCAATGCGTTATACAGAGGTAAGAATGCGCAAAATATCTGAGGATATGCTTGCTGATATTGACAAAGACACTGTTGATCATCGTCTAAATTTTGATGACACTTTACAAGAGCCTACGGTTTTACCAACAAGAATACCCAGTTTACTAATAAACGGTGCTTCTGGTATCGCAGTTGGTATGGCTACAAATATGGCGCCTCATAATATTTCAGAAGTTATTGATGGAACAATAGCATATATCGAAAATAATGATATTGAAATTGACGAGTTAATGCAACATATTAAAGCTCCTGATTTTCCTACCGGAGGAACTATTTATGGTTATGATGGTGTAAAAGACGCTTTTCATACTGGTAGAGGTAGAATTGTTATTAGAGCAAAAACGGAATTTGAAGAAATAAAAGGTAGAGAATGTATTGTTGTTACCGAGTTACCATATCAAGTTAACGGTTCTGATTTACAACAGCGTATTGCTAAAATGGTTAACGAAAAAAAACTGGAAGGGATTTCAGCTATCAAAGATGAAACCAGTAGATTAGGAAGACGTATCGTTATTGTTTTACGTAAAGATGCAATACCAAATATTGTATTAAATAAACTTTACAAATACACTGCTTTACAAACATCGTTTAGTGTAAACAATATTGCTTTAGTTAATGGAAGACCTCAATTATTAAATTTAAAACAAATAATTGGTCACTTTGTAGATCATAGACACGAAGTTGTTGTTAGACGTACTGAATACGAACTAAAAAAAGCCGAAGCAAGAGCACATATTTTAGAAGGATTAATAATTGCATCAGATAATATTGATGAAGTTATTAAAATCATTAGAGCTTCTAAAAATGCTGACGAAGCAAGGAAAAATTTAGAAGAACG
Organism: Flavobacteriaceae bacterium; assembly: GCA_026988075.1. Classification (GTDB taxonomy): domain Bacteria; phylum Bacteroidota; class Bacteroidia; order Flavobacteriales; family Flavobacteriaceae; genus S010-17. The sequence goes on along the minus strand of JALSLZ010000082.1, from coordinate 3,189 downwards.
TTTTGAACTTTCAGAAATTCAAGCCAAAGCTATTGTTGAAATGCGTTTACGCCAATTAACAGGTTTAGAGCAAGATAAACTAAGAGCAGAATACGAAGAAATAATGAAAACTATTACTGATTTAAAAGATATTCTTGCAAATCACGATAGAAGAATGACTATAATTAAAGACGAATTAGCTGTTATCAAAGCTAAATATGGCGACGAAAGACGCTCAATAATTGATTATTCTGGCGGATCTTTAAGTATTGAAGACATGATACCTAACACAAAAGTTGTGGTTACCATATCAAATGCAGGCTATATTAAACGTACCGACTTATCAGAATACAAAACTCAAAATAGAGGCGGAAGAGGTCATAAAGGTGTTTCTACTAGAAATGAAGATTTCTTAGAACATTTATTTGTTGCAACCAACCATCAATACATGTTATTCTTTACTAAAAAAGGTAAAGTATTTTGGATGCGTGTTTACGAAGTACCTGAAGGTGCAAAAACATCAAAAGGTAGAGCTATTCAAAATTTAATAAATATTGAAAATGACGATATTGTTAAAGCTTTTGTTGTCACTCAAGATCTAAAAGACGAAGAATACATTAACAATAACTATGTTGTAATGGTTACTAAAAACGGACAAACAAAAAAGACCGTTTTAGAACAATATTCAAGACCTCGAACAAATGGAATTGCTGCAATTACTATTAAAGATGGTGATGAATTATTAGAAGCAAAATTAACCGACGGCAACAGTCAAATTATGATTGCTGCAAGATCTGGAAAATGTATCCGATTTGAAGAAGCAAAAACTCGTCCGATGGGAAGAAATGCTTCTGGAGTTAGAGGTATTCGTTTAAAAGATGATGTAGATAAAGTAATAGGTATGATTTGTGTACACGAAGGCGATGGCAGTGATGTTTTAGTAGTGTCTGAAAACGGATACGGTAAACGCTCAAGTTTAGCAGATTACAGAATTACCAATCGTGGAGGAAAAGGAGTCAAAACCATTAATGTTACTGAAAAAACTGGTGGATTAGTTGCCATTAAAAATGTAACCGACGAAAATGATTTAATGATTATTAACAAATCAGGAATTACAATTCGTTTAGCAGTTTCGGCATTACGTGTAATGGGTAGAGCAACTCAAGGTGTTAGATTAATAAACCTTAAAGGTAAAGACTCAATAGCTGCTGTTGCAAAAGTAATTCACGAAGACGATGAAGATGAAGAAAATCAAGACGATTTAATCACCGATAATGAAGATGGCACGAATATTGAAAATAATGATTCTGAAGAATAAAATAAATAACAATTAAATAACAGTAAAATGAAAAAACAATTAGTATTAGTAACTTTATTTTTAATCAGTGCTTTTGGATTTGCTCAAAAAGCAGAATTAAAAATGGCAAAGAAAGCAATAGCAAAAAATAATTTCTCTGAAGCTTTAACTGCTTTATCAAAAGTAGATAATTTAAAGGATAACTTAGACCAAAAATCTACCTTAAAATATTTATTCTATAAAGTACAAGCTTTAAATGGTAGTAATAAATTGACTGAAGCTGCTACTGCAATTAACGATTTAAACCAATACGAAGAAAAAGTTGGATCTAAAACTTATAAAGCACAGACTGCAACAATTTTAGCTGGCTTAACTAAAAATTTATCAGATAGAGGTATTAAAGAATACCAAAGCAAAAATTATAAAGCAGCAAAAGTAACTTTAAATGAAGTTTATAATTTAAGTAAACAAGATACTACATTTTTAGAATATGCTGCAAATGCTGCGTATTTAGATAAAGATTACGATTTAGCGCTTGAAAAATTTAATATGCTAAACGAAATGAAGTATACAGATATTAAAACTGTATATTCTGCAACAAATAAAGCAACAGGTAATACCGACATTTTTAACAATAAAAAAGAAATGGACAATGGTGTTAAAATGAAAATATACGAAAATCCAAAAACAGAAGTAACCGATTCTAAATTACCTGGAATTATCAAAAACATAGCATACATATATGTTGAAAAAGGTGATAATGATAAAGCAATTCAAGCAATTCAAGACGCAAGAAAAGCAGACCCAAAAGATGTTAACTTAATTATTACAGAAGCTAATATTCAAATTAAAATGGATAATAAAACTGAGTTTGGTAAATTAATGGAAGAAGCTATTCAATTAAAACCAAATGACGCAACTTTACATTTTAATGTAGGTGTTATTAAACAACAACAAGGAGATATTGAAGGTGCTAAAAAATCATACAAAAAATCTATTGAATTAAATCCTGAAAATGGTAACGCATATTTAAATCTTGGTTTGGCAGAATTAGACAGAGACAAAGCAATTGTTGAAGAAATGAATGCTAATCTAAACGATTTTGATAAATATGACGAAATTAAACTTAAACAATTGGCTTTATACAAAGAGGTTTTACCTACATTTGAAAAAGCAAACTCATTATTAAAAAACGACAAAGATTTACTACGTACATTAATGAATCTTTACGAAAACTTAGAAATGTATGACAAGCAAAAAGCAACACAAGCTATATTTGATAAATTATAACATTTAAAAACAATACTTAAAATCGTTTAAATTAATTTTTAAACGATTTTTTTTTGTTCCAATTTAATCCTTAACTTTGACTTATGAATTTAGAGTTTTTTAAATACCAAGGCACCGGAAACGATTTTGTGTTAATAGATAATAGAAATCAATTGTTTAATAAAAACGATAATAAACACATCAACAAACTTTGTGATAGAAAATTTGGAATAGGCGCTGATGGTTTAATTTTATTAGAAAAATCAAATAAATATGATTTTAAAATGATTTATTACAATGCCGATGGTAATGAAAGTAGTATGTGTGGAAATGGTGGTAGATGTATTGTTGCATTCGCAAACAAACTAAACATTATAAAAAACAAAACCACATTCGAAGCAATTGATGGTTTACATTATGCAGAAATTACAGACAATAAAATCAGTTTACAAATGGCAAATGTTGATTCGGTTTCAGAAGCAGGAAACGACATTTTTTTAAATACAGGCTCACCACACCATGTTACTTTTACCGAAAACGTAAATAAAATAAACATAAAAGAAAAAGGTAGTGCAATACGCTATGGTAAAATTTATAAAGATAAAGGAGGTGCAAATATAAATTTTGTTGAACAAATCAACAAC
>JALSLZ010000081.1 GCA_026988075.1 Flavobacteriaceae bacterium | reverse complement strand
GCAGCAATTGGCACTCTTGGTTTATCTTTTCTGTCTTGTCGAGCCCATCCAAAATAAGGTATTACTGCGGTTATGTGTCTGGCAGAAGCTCGTTTTGCAGCATCTATCATTAATAACAACTCCATTAAATTATCGGTTGGCGGAATTGTTGAACATATTATAAAAACACGTCTTCCTCGAATAGATTCTTCATAAGAAACTTGAAATTCTCCATCACTAAAGTTTGTTTTTTTTGTTTCACCTACAGAAGCACCGTAAGCTTTTGCTATTTTTTCAGCCAAAGGTAAACTTCCGCTACAAGCAAAAATTTTTGGTTCGAGTTTTGTTGTCATTGTTTAATTAGTTGATTGTGTTTTGCAAAGATAAATTATTTTGTAACGCACAAATTTTTTCAATCTTATTTTTATGTATTTTTATTAACTAAATTGTAATTTTACTGTTTGCAATTTGTAAAATGAATTAAAACAATAATTATTTAGGTATTTAATTGACTTTCAAAAGAGTCAAACAACACAAAGAACATTATGAAACAGTTATTTAGTTATGTATTTATTTTTATTATCGGAATTTTATTTGCGTTTTTCTATTTTAATAATAAAGAAAATAAGTACCAATCTACAGAAGCTAATATTATATTAACAGAAATTAAAAATGTTAGTAAATTGGTAGTAACGGAATCTACTTTTTCTGAAATGTATAGTTATAAAGAAGCAGATAAATATTTTTTTGAAACGATTTCTTTTGATAAAAAAATAATATTATCGGTTAATGCAACTGTTCAAATATCGTATGATTTATCAAAAATGAAAATTAAAACAGATACGATTAATAAAAAAATAATTATTAAAGAATTGCCTAAACAAGAAATGTTTATATCGCCACAAATTTCTTATTTTGATGTAGAACAAAGTACATTTAATCAATTTTCAAAAGAAGATTTAAATAGTATTACTAAAAAAAGCATAAATAAAATCAAAGAAACGATTGATGCGTCAAGTCTTAAAGAACAATCTAAAAACAGGTTATTTGAAGAGCTTAGAAAAATTTACAGTATGGCAACTTTGTTAGATTGGCAATTAGTTGACGAAACAGAAGCTAAAACAATTAAAAAAACTTTAAAATTATAGGTTAAGATAATTCCTTGTTCAAAACTAATAATAAATGTAATTTTGTATAAAATATTTCAAACCAATGAAGCATTGCTATATTAACGGAATTGGATGTGTTTCTGCACAAAACACCACCGATTATCAAACTTTTTTAGATGGTTGTACTGAACTACAAAAAAATGTAGTTAAAGTATTTAAACCAAATTATAGAGATTTTATAAAACCAGCTATGATTAGGCGTATGGCTGCTGGAGTAAAAAATGGTGTTGTGGCTGCAAATATTGCTTTAAAAGAGGCTAATATAGAAAAACCAGACGCAATAATTACTGGTACAGGAATGGGTTGTATGGTTGATTCAGAAAAATTTTTAAAAACCATATTAGACAATGATGAGCAATTTTTAACACCAACGGCATTCATACAATCTACACACAATACCGTTGGCGGACAAGTAGCTTTGGGTTTAAAATGTAAAGCTTATAATGTAACTTATGTACATGACGCTACTTCGTTTGAGTCTTCTTTAATTGATGCCTTGCTAATGATTAACGAAGAAGATAATGTATTAGTTGGTGGTATTGATGAAATAGGTGAGCACACTACAAATATGTTTAAACTTATAGGTTATGTAAAGGCAGATGATGTAATAAACACCAATACGCAAGGTGCTGTTTTTAGTGAAGGTGCGCAATTTTTTAGTCTATCTAATAAAAAAAACAGTAATTCGTATGCTGAATTGGTTGATGTGGCTATTTTTGACACGATTAACACAGCATTAGTTCCTAATAAATTAATCGATTTTCTTAAAGAAAATAATTTAAACATTGAAGATATTGATTTGGTTGTTTTAGGTAATAATGGCGATGTTAATTACGATAATATTTATAAAAATTTACAAAACGGCATATTAAAAAACACGGCACAAGCATATTACAAACATTTATCTGGCGAATACAATACGGCAAGCGCCTTTGGTTTGTGGCTTGCTGCCAATATTTGTAAACAACAAACTATTCCTAAAATAGTACAGTTGAATAATAAAGTAACCAATTCCATTAATAATGTATTGTTATACAATCAATATAGAGGTAAAAATCACAGTTTTACATTAATAAAATCGTGTTAAATTTTAAGCAAACAAATATCGTTTTTACAATATTAGTTTTATGCTTATATATTACGCTAAAAACATACCTGTTTATTTGGTTGCCTTTATTATTGTTACTGTGGATTACTATTACAACAATAGGCTCATTTTACATGAGATGGAATTTTTTTATAAAAGCGAAGCATTGTAACTATAATATTAACAAAAAAACGGTTGCTATTACTTTTGATGATGGACCAAATATTGAATTTACACCTAAAGTATTGGCGCTTTTAAAAAAACACCAAGCACAAGCTACTTTTTTTTGTATCGGAAAAAACATAGAAAAACATCCTGATTTAATAAAACAAATTATTGCTCAAAATCATACTGTTGGTAACCATTCGTACATACATGCTAATAATTATGGTTTTTTAAAAACAAAAGAGCTTATTAAAGACATCACTAAAACACAAAAGTTATTAAATAATATAAATCAAACTAAAAACACCCTTTTTAGACCTCCATTTGGTGTTACAAACCCTAATATTGCAAAAGCAATTAAAAAATTAGACTTACAAACTATAGGTTGGAGTATTAGATCTTACGATACCATTGCAAAAGATGCAAATAAAGTAATTGCAAAAATAACTACCAATTTACAAAGTGGCGATATTATATTATTGCACGATACAAGTGCTTTGAGTGTGTTAATTTTGGAACAGTTATTGCAATGGTTAGAAAAAGAAAATTACACATCAATAAGCGTAGATAAATTATTAAACAGTTAATATGAAAAAAACCATTTTATTCATTTTTATCGTTGTTTTGAGTTCACTCATAGCAAATTCTCAAACAAAATTGTCACAATCAGAATCTTTAGTGCTTAAAAACAAAATTATTAAAACATCAAAAGCTACAAAAACAATAACCAATAATTTTAAACAATCTAAACATTTGTCTTTTTTGTCAAAAGACATTGTTTCGTACGGAAAATTAGTTTTTAAAGCGCCAGATTTAATAAAATGGACGTATAACAAACCTTTTAAATACAGCGTTATTTTTAAAGATAATCAATTGTTTATTAATGACGATGGCACAAAAAGTGATATTGATTTAAGTGCTAATAAAGCGTTTAAAAATTTAAACAACCTTATAATTCAAAGCGTAAAAGGCGATATGTTTGATGATGAAAAATTTGACATTTCATATTTTAAAGTTTCAACTAATTACATGATTCGTTTTGTATCAAAAGACAAATCATTAAAATCATTTATAAAAGAATTTGAACTTACCTTTGATACACAAAACTACCACGTTTTAAATATTAAAATGATTGAGTCTTCTGAAGATTATACAACCATTACATTTTTAGATCAACAAATAAATAAATCTGTTTCTGATGCGATATTTATTAATTAATATATTGTTTTTATCGCTAATTTCTTGTGCAAGTTTGTCAACTACAAAAAATTTAAAAACAACATCAATCAATAAAATAGTTGAAAACAGTTATTTTTCAAATATAGAATTAGATTATGTTTATAAGGCTAAAATAAATGTAAACAACAATAATATTGGCGGCTTATTAATTGTTAAAAAGATAAAAAAAAAGCATCATAGAGTCGTTTTTACAACAGAGTTCGGCAATAAAATATTCGATTTTGAGTTTAATAATAATGTTTTTAAAGTGAATTCAATTATGGAGCAATTAAATAAAAAAATAGTAATAAATGCTTTAAAAAAGGATTTTCAATTACTAATAAAAGAGTTTAATAAAGCAACCAATAAGTTTAATGATAACACACATTTTATCTACCAAACAACTTTAAACAAAAAAGATAATTATTATTTTATAAATAAAACAACTAAAAATTTAGACAAAATTGTAATGGCTTCTAAACACAAAGAAAAAGTTACTATTTATTTTAAAAACAAAAAAAACAACATTGCAAAAAACATTCAAATTAAACATCAAAATTTTAATATGAACATGCAATTAAATTATTTAAACTAAAACAGCATGAAAAAAATAATACTTATTATATCGTTATTACTTATTAGCTCAATTGCTTTTTCGCAAACTATGTTTGGCGTTAGAGCTGGAGCAAATATTTCAAATTTATCCAATTTAGACACCAAAAAATCAACCAATTTTTATGCGGGTGTTTTATTATCCTTAAAAAAAAGTGAATCCTATACATTACAACCAGAAATGAGTTACTCAATTCAAGGCGCAAAATTAGATTCAAATTATATTTTAGCTATAGAAAACTCTAATTTAAACGAAATAAAACTGGAGTTTTTATCCTTATCGCTTATCAATAAAATAACCACTAAAAATAACATTCATTTTTTAATTGGTCCATTTATTGATATCAGAATGGACGATAATGTAAAAAATGACGGTTACTTGTTAGAAGGCTTGTTTCCAAGACTTGATGCTGGTGTTCAAATTGGCTTAGGTTACGACATTACAAGTATATTGGCTATTGAAGTGCGATACAAACAAGGTTTTGCCGATATGATAAATGAGCATGATATTTACCAAAATTATCCGTTAGACGATACCAACTTAAACCAAGTATTTCAATTTGGGATTACCTATAAATTTGATTTAAAAGAAAACAATAAATAACAATAACATGAGAAAAACAATTTTAACAGCTATTATTATAGCTATGACAACAGTAACATTTGCCCAAATAAATTTTGGATTAAGAGCTGGAGCGAACCTTGCAGATTACAGTAACATTGAAAATAGTGATAAAAAAGTAGATTTTTACTTTGGTGCATTATTATCTATAAAAACAGGTAGTTTATATACTTTGCAACCAGAATTTACGTACTCAAGACAAGGCACAAAGCTTGTTGGAAATTATGAGTTGTTTGCTTCAAATAAAATAAGTGTTAATTATTTTTCGCTTGCAGTTGCAAATAAATTTAATGTAGCAAACAAAGTACACTTTTTAATTGGTCCATATTTTGACATTGTAATGGATAAAAATATTAATTACGCAACGCAAGACAACAACGGTTATAATTATTATGACAATATTCCACCTGTTGATTTAGGGGTTGTTTTTGGTTTCGGATTTGATGCAACAAAAAATTTAACTGTTGAGGCAAGGTATAAACAAGGTTTTATAGGTGTTGTAGACCGCATTAATAATAGTGAAAACAATGGTAGTTATTATGGTGACGATCGCCATACAAACAAAGTAATACAATTAGGTATAACGTATAAATTTGATTTGTTAAAATCAAAATAAACATAATTAAAAAAAGAAAGTCTGTTATTTAAACAGGCTTTCTTTTTATTGTTTGATTAATAATTATATTTTTGCTTAAAAGAAACTTGTTTATGAAAATAACTGTATTGCTTTCAATGTTTTTATTATTTAATGCGACTCTTTTTAGTCAAAGTAAGTTTAAACCTCAAATTAGAATCGGTTTAAATAGTACTGACATAGATAACTTTAATGCAAAAAATGATTATGGGTATTATATTGGTGTAGCGTATCCTGTAAAAGTGGGTAAAAATAAAACAATGCGAGTAGAACTAACTTATGATAAACAAAACACAAAACTTATTGAAAACACTCAAAACCTTCATTTTGATGGTTGTTTTAACGAAAACAATACCGATTGCTTTTTAAAGAACATTAAAATGGAATTTATTACTGCTTCTTTTGTTTATGATTATTTTTTTAATGATGATATATATGTATTAATAAGTCCGTTTATAAGTGTAATTACATCACAAAATTTTAATCAATATCAACCAGGTTTCATAAATATAATGCCTTTATATGATTATGGTATAGTTGCAGGACTTGGTTATAAATTTATGCCGCAATTAAGAGGTGAATTTAGATTTAAAAAAGGCTTTGAAGATGTAGTTTTATTACCAAACAATGTAGTGAATAGAACAAATACATTTCAATTAGGTTTAATATATAGTTTTAAAAAATAAAATGGTTTTAAAAAATTTTTATACAATAGAAAAAAAAGAAACTTTAAACGAAAATACTTCGTACGCTTTCGATATTTTAATTAATAACAAACATACTATTTTCGAAGGTCATTTTCCTGGAAACCCAATTATGCCTGGAGTTTGTATGATGCAAATAACCAAAGATATTGTTGAAGATTTAACAAACAGTAAACTCTTTATGAAAAAGTGTTCTAATGTTAAATTTATGGCAATAATTAATCCAGATATCAATAAAAATTTACATTTAAAAATCGATATTAAATTCGATGAAAATGGCGATGTTAAAGTAAAACAAAGCACTAAGTTTGAAGACACTGTTGCTTTAAAATTATCTGTAGTTTATAAAAAAGTATCCTAATTTGAAAACACTATTTTTATATATCGGTTTTGTTTTTTTTCTTGTTAAAATAGATGTTCAATCTGTTAGACAAGACTATAAAAACGCTGTAAAATCAAAAGAAATAGCTGTTTTGTTAAACAAAAAACTTGCTAAAGTAACTAAGGGTAATAACAAAACACTTGTTGCTTATAAAGGCGCTACACTAACTTTATTATCAAAACAACAAAAAGCGATTAAAAACAAAAAACCATTTTTTAAAAATGGTGTTTCTTTAATAGAATACGCTATAAAAAAAGAACCTAATAATATTGAAATCCGTTTTATTAGGCTGTCTATTCAACAAAATATTCCTAAATTTTTAAAATATAACAAACATATTACCGAAGATAAAAAGTTTGTTTTATCTAAATTAAAATCTATCAAATCTACTTCGTTAAAAAAGTATATTTTAGACTATATAAATTATTCAAAACATTTTTCTGAAACCGAAAAATCACAAGTAAATTAGAATATTGATATTTTACTTAAAAAAATGTAAATTTACACTTTCAAATATTTCCTGTGAAACAAACTGATTTTTCTATCATATCAAATAAAATTTCAGCATTAAAATGCTGTGTAATTATACCTACTTATAATAATGATAAAACACTAAAGCGTGTAATTGATGGCGTTTTAGACTACACCAAAAACATTATTATTGTTAATGATGGTTGTACAGATACAACATCAGATATTTTAAAAAATTATCCTAAGCTTACTCAAATACATTTTAAAACTAATAAAGGCAAAGGTGTCGGTTTAAGAACTGCTTTTAAAAAAGGTTTAGAATTAGATTATCATTACGCAATAACAATAGATTCTGACGGACAACATTATCCTAATGACATACCAGTTTTTATAAATGAATTAGAAAAAAATAAAAATTGCTTGCTTATAGGTTCTCGTAATATGACGCAAGAAGGCATACCAAAAGGCAGTACTTTTGGTAATAAGTTTTCTAACTTTTGGTATTGGGCAGAAACAGGTGTAAAATTAACCGATACACAATCTGGTTATAGATTATATCCATTAAAAATAATGAATAAAATCAATTTTATAACCACAAAATTTGAATTTGAAATTGAAAATATTGTAAAAGCTTCTTGGAAAGGTGTAAGCGTTAAAAATGTGCCTGTAAAAGTTTTGTACGATATGAGCGAACGTGTAACACATTTTAGACCATATAAAGATTTTGCACGTATAACCATTTTAAACACTTGGTTTGTTATTGTTGCCTTATTTTACATTAAACCAAGAGATTTGTTTCGTAAAATAAAAAAAAAAGGAATTAAACGCTTTTTTTTTGAAGACTTATTACGCAATCAAGATACGCCAAAAGTAAAAGCATCTTCTATTGCATTAGGTATTTTTATGGCCTTAACACCATTTTGGGGTTTTCACGGAATTTTAGCATTAAGTGCAGCGCACGCTTTAAAACTAAACAAAGCAGTAGCTTTTACGTTTTCTAATATTAGTATTCCACCTTTAATTCCTTTTATTATCTTTGGAAGTATAAAAATTGGCGGTTGGCTTTTAGGCACAACTACAAGGTTTAATTTTCAAAACTTAAAAGAAAATCTAAAGTTACTAACCAATGTAAAAGAGTATTTATTAGGTAGTTTTGTCTTAGCTATAATTGTATCTATAATTGTTGGCGCTTTAAGTTATTTAATCTTTAAACTAAAACCTAAGAAGTAGTGAATAATCTATTTTATCAATTTTATAAAAAATTCAACACCAAAAAACTGATGCTTTTTGGTTTGCTAGCAATTGTATTAGCAAGTTTGTTGTTTTTTGCTTTTAGGTTAGATTTTGAAGAAGATATTTCTAAATTAATTCCACAGTCAGAAGAAACAAAAACCTTAAACAAGGTGTTAAATAATGTTGATTTTTCTGATAAAATTATCGTGAATATTGCCGTTCAAAAAAATGGCGATAAAGACAAATTAACAACTTATGCAACTGAATTGTTAGCTAGTTTAAAAACAAATTGCAACGATTATATTTTAGATATTCAAGGTGAGTTTTCAAGCGACAATATGGTTGAAACAATGGATTTGATTTATGACAACCTTCCTTTATTTTTAAACAAAAAAGATTATCAATACGCAAAAAGAAAATTAAATAACGATAGCATAGCGTTAATTGTACAAGCAAATTATAAAACGTTGGTTTCGCCAAGCGGAATGATTGCTAAAAAAATTATACGCAAAGACCCATTGGGTTTAACTTTTAAAGCCTTGAAAAAATTAGAAAACCTTAAAATATCAGATAATTTTGATATTTACAATGGCTTTTTAATGACTGCCGATAAAAAGAACATTTTACTTTTTATAAAACCTAAATTACCATCAAACGAAACCGATGCAAATACCGATTTTGTAAAAAAACTCTATAAAACAGCCAATGATTTAAATATTAAATATAAAGATGTTGCAAGTGGCGAATATTACGGATCAACAGTAATTGCAGTAGCAAATGCAAGTCAAATAAAATCTGACATTCAAATTACAGTTAGCATTGCAATGTCTGTTTTATTACTTATTTTAATACTTTTTTATAAAAAAATTACGATTCCACTAATACTGTTTTTACCAACTGTTTTTGGTGCGTTATTAGCCGTTGTTTCGCTATATTTTATACGTGAAAAAGTATCGGCAATTTCTTTAGGTATTGGTTCTATTTTACTTGGAATTACTTTAGATTACTCTTTACACATTCTTACTCACTTTAAAGAAAACAACAACGTAAAACAATTGTACAAAGACATTACAAAACCCATCTTAATGAGTAGTCTTACAACTGCTGTTGCTTTTATTTGTTTACTTTTATTAAAATCACAAGCATTGCAAGATTTGGGCATTTTTGCCTCAATTAGTGTTTTAGGATCTTCGTTATTTGCTTTGTTGTTAATTCCGTTATTGTACAATCCTAAACAAGAAAACAGCAAACAATCTAATAATTTAATAGACAAATTAGCAAGCATAAATTATGATAAAAGTAAATACTTGCTTATCGGTATTGTTTTGTTATTTGTAGTAAGTTTATTCACCTATGATAAAGTGCAATTCAACCAAGATTTATCTACGATGAATTACATGGATGAGCCAAGTAAAGTTGCAGAAAAAAACTTAGAAAATATCTTAAATTTATCGTCTAAATCGGTTTATATTGTTGCTCACGGAACTAATTTAGACAGTGTTTTAGATGTAAATTTAGCTGTAAATAAACTGCTAAATAAAGCTAAAGCGGATAAAACCATTTTACAATTCAGTTCAATAGGTTCAATTGTATTATCACAAAACGAACAACAAAAACGAATTGACAACTGGAATGTTTTTTGGAATGATGAGGTTAAAACAGACATCAAAAAAAACTTAATAAAAAACGGAGAAACAATTGGTTTTACAGCAGCTACTTACCAACCTTTTTACAATTTAATTGATAAAGGTTTTAAACCCATAAACCTTAATGAATATAGTAAAATAAAATCTTTATTAACCAAAGAATATATATCGGATAAGGATTTTAAAACCGCTGTTTCTATCGTAAAATTAAACGAAGCTAAAAAAGTAGATTTATTAAAAGAAATTAAAAAAATACCAAACGCTGTTTTAATTGATAGAAAACAAATAAACGAAACATTTTTAGGCGGTTTAAAAGATAATTTTTCTACACTAATAAATTATTCCTTTTTAGCAGTGTTTTTAATATTATTATTGTTTTACAGAAATATTGAATTAACTGTATTTACCAGTTTTCCAATACTTTTAACTTGGATGTTGACACTTGGTATTATGGGTGTTTTTGATATTCAATTTACCATTTTTAATGTAATAATATCTACTTTTATTTTTGGTTTAGGTGTTGATTACAGCATCTTTTTAACCAATGCTTTGGTAAAGGATTACACTTATGGAACAAAAGAAATTAAAACCTACAAAGTATCAATAATTTTATCCGTTTTAACTACTGTTTTAGGCGTTGGCGTATTGATTTTATCAAAACATCCAGCATTAAAATCCATTTCAATTTTATCATTAATTGGTATAATTACTACATTAATTGTTAGCTTTACTGTACAACCATTTTTATTTCGACTATTTGTAATAAATAGAGCTAAAAAAGGCTTTCAACCAATACGATTAAAGAGTTTGTTATTTTCAATTTTATTGTTATTTTTTTATGGTCTTGGTGGCATGTTGCTATCTTTATTTAGCCTAACAATACTTAAAATAATTCCTTTGTCAAAAAAAACAAAAAACAGTTGGCTACATAAAGTTATTGCCAAATTTGTACAAGCAGTATTGTATGGAAATCCGTTTGTTAAAAAACGTGTAATTAATAATTTTAATGAAAAATTTAACAAACCGTCTATTATAATTGCAAATCATTCATCATCATTAGACACTTTAACAATGGGTTTAGTTACTCATAAAGCAGTATATTTAGTAAATGATTGGGTTTATAAATCGCCTGTTTTTGGTGGTATTGCAAGAGCTTTAGGTTTTTATCCTGTTTCAAATGGTGTTGATGGAAGTGTAGATCATTTAAAAAACAAAACAGATCAAGGTTATTCGTTAATGGTTTTCCCTGAAGGAAAACGATCAGACAACAATAAAGTTGGTCGATTTCATAAAGGCGCTTTCTATTTGCAAGAACAGTTAAAAGTAGATATTTTACCTATTTATTTTCATGGTAATGCCGAAGTAATGCCAAAAAACGATCTAATTATACATGATGGAAGTTTAATTGTAAAAGTTGGCGAAAGAATAACCTTTGATGATGAAAAATTTGGTAAAACAGCCAAAGAACGAAATAAAGCAATAAGTAAATTTTATAAAGAAGAGTTAGAAAAACTGCGTTCAGAAATAGAAACAGAAAATTATTTTAAAGATATTCTATTTGCAAATTACAGGTATAAAATCAAATCCGTTTTTAACGAAATAAAATCAGATTTTAATAAAAACAAAGCGTTTTATTATCAATTAAACAATATTATTGACCAAAGAGCGAATGTATTGCATATAGCAAATGATTATGGTCAAATAGACGTTTTACTTAAATCAAAATATCTTACACGCAAAGTAAATTCCTTTATAGAAAATAAAAATAAACGAACAATTGCTAAAAACTGCTATACCAATAAAATAAGAAAAGTAAATTATTTAACGTCTTTAAATCAAGATGTATTTAATAAAAACAACGTATTGTTAATTTCTAATTTATATGCAATAAATTATATAAAACAATATAATTTAAGTAATTTTGAACAAATAATCTTATTAAATGCTGTGGTTGAATTACCAAAAATAAATATTGAGGTAATTCATTTAAAAAATAAAGTCTTAAAATAGATAAATAAAACTGTGAAAGAAAAGTACGATGTTGTAGTAATAGGTAGTGGTTTAGGTGGTTTAGTTTCTGCTAATATTTTAGCACGCGAAGGTTACAAGGTTTGTGTATTAGAAAAAAACAACCAATATGGTGGTAATTTACAAACATTTGTGCGCGATAAAAAAATATTTGATACAGGTGTACATTATGTTGGTGGTTTAGATAAAGGACAAAATTTACATCAATACTTTACTTATTTAGGTATTATGGACGATTTAAAAATCCATAAGTTAGATAATGATAAATACGATATTATCACTTTTGACGGTAATGAAACTGAATATTATCACGCACAAGGTTACGAACGATTTACCCAATCTTTAATAAAACAATTTCCTGAAGAAGAAAAAGCCATACATGCATATTGTAAAAAAGTACAAGATGTTTGTAATAATTTTGCTTTGTATAATTTAGAAGATGGCTCTGCGTACGATTTAAAAATATTATCGCTTAAAGTAACCGATTATTTAGATTCAATTTCAGACAACGAACTGTTTAAAGCCGTTTTAGTAGGTTCAAATTCTTTATATGCAGGCGAGTTATTTACGCCTTTTTATGTTCACGCACTTTCAATTAATTCATATATAGAAAGTTCGTATCGTTTTGTAAATGGCGGAAGTCAAATGTCTAAGTTACTAATTAGAAAGCTAAAACAATTTGGTGGTGAAGCATATCGCTATCAAGAAGTAGTTGATTTTGGTTTTGAAGATAAAAAATTAGTATCGGTTAAAACTAAAAAAGGCAACGAAATAAAAGCAGATATTTTTATCTCAAATTTTGAGCCTAAATTTACCGTAAACATGCTTAAAGATAAAGGTCTTAGAAAGTCTTTTGTAAAACGAATTGAGCAAATAGAACCTATGATTTCTGGTTTTAGTTTATACATAACATTTAAAGAAAACGCTTTTAAATATATAAATAATAATTATTACCACATTAAAGACGCTTCTAAAATATACGAAGCACAAAAATACACAGAAGAATCATGGCCAGAAGGTTATATGATTTCTATGGGTGTTCATAAAGGTCAAAAAGAATGGGCAAAAAATATGATTGCCATGACTTATATGAGGTTTGATGAAGTAACAGCTTGGGAAAACACATTTAATACCGTTGCAGAAGAATCGGAAAGAGGCAAAGCATACGCAAAATTTAAAGCCGAAAAGACAGAAGTCTTTTTAAAGGAAATTGAAAAAAAATTCCCAAATATTAGAGAGGCAATAGAATCTATTTATACATCTTCTCCTTTATCATATCGTGATTACATTGGTAATGCAAAAGGATCAATGTATGGCTATAGAAAAGATGCAGACAATACAATGAAAACATTTTTATCGCCTAAAACCAAAATTAAAAATTTATTTTTAACTGGTCAAAGTTTAAATATGCATGGTATTTTAGGTGTTACTATTAGTGCCGTTTTAACATGTTCGCATATTGTTGGTAGAGAACACTTAATGAAATCTATCAGAGCAGAAATAGCAAAGCAATATGCTTAAATCTACACTTTTAAAACTTGTTTTATTTTCAACTATATTTTATTCTTGTAGTGTACAAAAATCTATTAAAGATAGACCTAACTTATCTTTGTATACTATTAATAATATAAAGAAAACAACCATTAACGATAGTCTTTTCTTTAAAGGAAACAACAGTTTACGTAAAAACAATTATGGGCAATGGGAATTGGTTGTTTCTGGTAATAATCCATTAGATTTAGGAAACAACATTGGTGATTTAACCCAAAAATTAGCACAAAAACAAGAAAAAATATTTTTAGATAAAGTCAATGACATTGTACCATCTAAATTTAAACAATGGTTGTTGCGTAAATTTTTAGCCGTTTATAATCGTAAAATTTACCTTTACATAAAAGAAGAATATAAGGCCGAAATTTTCGGCGTTTCTCAATATGCAAGTGATGATTATAATAAATTAGCCGATAAATACTTACTTAGTTTATACCTTCATAGCGCACACGATATTGGTCATGCTTTACAAGACTTAGCCTTAGTTGGTTGTTCTTCGTTTGCTGTTTGGAATAATAAAACGGTAGATGGCGATTTACTAATTGCTCGAAATTTCGATTTTTATGCAGGCGATGAATTTTCAAAAGAAAAAATAATCTCGTTTATCTCGCCAGAAAAAGGCTATAAATTTATGTCCGTTTCTTGGGCAGGAATTATTGGTGTAATGTCTGGCATGAACGAAAAAGGATTAACAGTAACCATAAATGCAGGAAAATCAGACATTCCATTAGTTGCAAAAACACCAATTTCATTAGTAACACGTGAAATTTTACAATATGCAAAAAATATTGATGAGGCAATTGCTATTGCAAAGACAAAATCAGTTTTTGTGTCAGAATCTATTATGGTTGGAAGTGCCGAAGATAATAAAGCTGTATTAATAGAAATTTCGCCAAATAATTTTGGTGTTTATACAGTGCTAAATACAGAGCAATTAATATGTGCTAATCATTTTCAGAGTGCAACATATAAAAACGATAAAAATAATAATGAGCAAATAAAAGACAGTCATTCAAAATATCGTTATGATAGAATGTTAGAATTGTTAGATAAGAAAAATAAAATAACACCCAAAAAAGCGATTTCAATTTTAAGAAATAAAAAAGGTTTACACGAAAAAAATATTGGTTATGGTAACGAAAAAGCATTAAACCAACTGTTAGCACATCATGGTATTGTTTTTCAGCCAAAAAAGAAACTCGTTTGGGTTTCTGCAAATCCATATCAATTAGGAGAATTTGTCGCTTTTCAATTAGATAGTGTGTTTAAAAACAAGCTATCTAAAAAAACATCATTATCACAAAAAAAATTAACGATTGCTAAAGATTCTTTTATGTTTAGTAATGCTTTTAAAAATTACGAAAAATATAGAATAAAAAGTCGTGAAATTGAAAAAAAAATTAAGCAAAAAAAGCATATAAAATCAAATGAAATCAATAATTTTATCACGCTAAACCCAGAAGCTTGGCAAGTTTATTATTTTACAGGTAAATATTATTATCAAAACAAGTATTACCAAGCCGCTTTAGATAAGTTTAAAATAGCCCTAACTAAAGAAATTACTACGCTTACAGATAAAGAAAATATAAAAAATTATATTAAAAAAATAAAAAGGAAATTAAACTAACTAACCATTATCTATATTTGTCCATTTTAGATAATTTTAATTACATTTGTAATAAAACCATATAAAATGAATGTTAACTTTACAAAAACACAGAAGCAATATATTATTAATCAAGTTGATTCTGGTGAATACCAAAATTATAGTGAAGTGGTTCGTGAAGCATTACGACTTCATATTATTTATAGAAAAAGAATGATTGATGACTTAAAAAAAGAAATAGAATTAGGCTGGAATGCACCTGATAGTAAATTTACCATGGAAGAAATTATTAAACAAAAAGGTTAATTTATGTATAAGTTATCTACTATTGCAAAAAATGATATAGATCAATTATATAACGATGGTGTGATAAAATTTGGTAATAATCAAGCAAAAAAATACCTGATAGACTTACAAAAGTGTTTTAAATTACTTGCTAAAAACCCAAAAATAGGTAAAAATAGAACTGAAATAAAAAAAGGTCTTTTTAGTTTTCCATACATTTCTCATATTATATTTTATCGCGTTTTTAATAAACACATAAGAATAATTAGAATTTTATATGGCGGAAGAGATTTAGTAAGACTGTTAAAAAAATAAAAAGGAAATTAAAATGATTCCTCAAATAGAATTAAAATCAACTAAAGAAATAGCGCAATTTCAAAATGAGAAATTGCAAGAATTAATGACTTACATTGCTGTTAAGTCTATATTTTATAAAAACCTGTTTTCTAAAAAAAATATTGACTTTAAAAGCATAAAAACTATTGAAGACCTATCTAAAATACCCGTAACTACAAAAGAAGATTTACAAAAAAATAATGACGACTTTATTTGTGTAGACAAAAATAAAATTATTGATTATGTAACCACTTCTGGCACAACAGGATTACCTGTTTTTTTTGGTTTAACCGATAAAGATTTAGATAGATTGGCATATAACGAAGCCATTTCGTTTGCTTGTTCTACAGTTACAAAAAAAGACACCATTCAATTAATGACAACAATTGATAGACGTTTTATGGCGGGTTTAGCCTATTTTTTAGGCGCAAGAAAATTAGGTGCTGGTATTATTAGAGTTGGTGCAGGAATACCAGAACTACAATGGGATTCTATCCATAAATTTAAACCTACCTATTTGGTTGTAGTACCTTCGTTTTTATTAAAAATGATATCGTACGCAGAAAAAAATAATATTGATATTAATACAAGCAGTGTTAAAGGTGCAATTTGTATTGGCGAACCATTAAAAAATCAAGATTTTACACAAAATGTACTGTCAAAAAAAATAACGGATAAATGGCATATTAATTTATATTCTACTTATGCTTCTACCGAAATGAATACCGCTTTTGCAGAATGTGAACATCAACAAGGCGGACATCATCATCCTGAATTAATAATTACCGAAATTTTAGATGAAAACAACAACCTTGTAAAAAACAATGAAGAAGGCGAATTGGTAATTACCACTTTAGGTATTGAAGGTATGCCACTAGTGCGTTTTAAAACAGGTGATATTGTTAAAGCACATTATAACACTTGTAAATGTGGTAGAAACACCATGCGTTTAGGACCAGTTATTGGCAGAAAAAAACAAATGATTAAATACAAAGGAACTACCATTTATCCACCAGCAATCTATGATTTATTAAATAATTTTAATGAAATTGAAAACTACATTATCGAAATTGATAAAAACGAAATAGAAACCGATAGAATTACCATAAAACTATTTACAAAACACAAAGAAAAAGAACTATTAAACAAATTAAAAGATCATTTTAGAGCTAAAATTAGAGTTTCGCCAAACATTCAGTTTATAACTGAAGAGGAAATTAATAAATTAAAATTTCCTAAAATGAGCAGAAAACCAATGTTATTTATCGATAAAAGAAAAAGCTAATGGATGAAGAATTATTAAAAATAGCACCATACAATCAAGAACAAGTAACCGAAGCCTTAAAATGGTTAGAAACAAGTAATGAGTTTGTTAAAGGTGTTCAATTTTTTTATCCAAAATGGACAAAAAATCAGATTATCAAAAAATTACAAAAATGTCAAACGTGCTCTGATTTTATGGTTGAATTTATAGAAATGATTATCAAAAATTCTATAAAAAACACCATGCATTCTTTTACAATTGAAGGTTTAGATAATATTGATACAAGTAATAGTTTAATAATTTCTAACCATAGAGATATTTTTTTAGATTCTGCTTTGTTACAAAATCACCTATACGACATTGGTAAACCGTTTACAGAAATTTCTTTAGGCGATAATTTAATGGTAAATAAAACCATGAAAGCCGTTGCAAAATTAAACAATATGTTCACTGTTTTTAGATCGCAAAACAAATCAGAAATGCTACAAAATTCTATGAATTTATCTAAGTATTTACGTTATGCAATTACAAAAAAAAACGTTTCTGCTTGGATTGCTCAAGGCAATGGAAGAGCAAAAGATGGTAATGATAAAACAGCACAAGGCTTAATTAAAATGCTGTTATTAAGTGGCAAAAAAGACATTAAACAAGCTATCGAAGAATTACATATTGTTGTATCTACAATTTCGTTTGAATACGAACCTTGCGCCTATGAAAAAGCCCAAGAGTTGAGCCTTATTGGTAAAGATGGTGTTTATCATAAAGAAAAATTCGAAAACATTAATAGTATTGTTAATGGTATAATGCATTATAAAGGAAAAGTGAAATTGGTATTTGAAAAATTAGATGTTAATAGAATAAACCTTATTAATAATCGTAAAAAAGACGCCATAACAATTGCGAAAGAAATTGATAGAATTACCTATAAAAATTATCAATTGCAAAAAACAAATTACATGGCATACGATTTATTATATGGTGATAAGAAATACAACAGACATTACACTGTAAAAGAATTAGAAACCTTTAAAAAATACATCAATAAAGCAGAAAATGAAGATGAATATTATAAACTCTTAAAAATATACGTAACACCAATTGTAAATAAAGAAAAATTGGTGTTTAATCTAATAAACTAAATAACTTAATTAAAACAACAAAAATGAAGAAAACAGTAGTAGTATTAGCGCTATTTATAACAACAATGACTTTTGGGCAAAAAATGAAAGTGTCGGAAGGTAGTATTAAAAACCTTAAAGGAATTGCTCAATTTGATTTAGAGTTTGATTATAGCGATGTTCAAATTCCTAAATATGATTCTGAAGAGGCTTTTTTAGCCGATAAAGTAGCATTAAGAGAGAAAAAAGCAAAAGGAAGTGGTGATCGATGGAAGAAAAAATGGTTTGAAAACAGAGAGGAGAAATTTGCTCCTATGTTTATAGAGTCTTTTAATAAACGCTTTAAAAAAAACAAAGTACATGTTGAACTTGATAATACAGATGCTAAATATGTAATGAAAATACATACAATTTGGATGTATGCAGGTTACAATGTAGGTGTTGTAAGACATAATGCTGAAATTAATGCAGAAGTAACTGTTTACGAAAAGGGAAATCCGTCTAATATTTTACTAAAAGGAACTTATAAAAAAGTACCTGGCAATGGCGCTATGGGAAATGATTATGATGAAGGTTTTAGAATTTCTCATTGTTATGCTAAATTAGCAAAAAACATTGCGGTGTATATTCTTAAAAAAGCTAAATAAA
>JALSLZ010000080.1 GCA_026988075.1 Flavobacteriaceae bacterium | reverse complement strand
CACGAAATTAACAATCCGCTAACACCAATGCGATTAACTATTCAAAGTTTTACCAGAAGGTTTAACCCTAATGATACTGATTACAAAGAAAAGTTAAAAGATTTTTCTGATACAATGATTTTACAAATTGACACCTTAACATCAATTGCTTCGGCTTTTTCTAATTTTGCTAAAATGCCCAAACAAAATAATGAAAATTTAAATATTGTTGAAGTCATTAAACAAAGTTTAGAAATTTTTAATGAAAAATACATTAGTTATTTTAATGAAGAAGATGTGATTATGGTTAGATTAGATAAAATTCAACTTACACGAATAGTGACTAATTTGGTTAAAAATGCCACACAAGCAGTTAACGAATTAGAAAGTCCATTAATTGAAGTTAAAGTAATGAAAACAACTAACTTTGCAGTGATTACCGTTTCTGATAACGGAATTGGAATAAAAGAAAAACATAAAAGTCAAGTTTTTGAACCGAAATTCACCACTAAATCAAGTGGTATGGGTTTAGGTTTAGCAATGGTTAAAAATATTATTGAAGCGTATAAAGGTGAAATAAATTTCACGTCTAATTACGGTAAAGGAACTGTTTTTACCGTAAAATTACCGTTAAAATAATGGCTATATTTTACGATCAATTAGATAATGTTTTAACAATAGATGCCACACCAAAACGGATTATATGTTTGGTGCCTTCTTTAACAGAATTATTGGTTGATTTAGGTTTAGAAAAAAATCTTGTAGGAATTACTCGTTTTTGTATTCATCCTAAAAATTTAAAAGAAAATAAAACGATTGTTGGCGGAACAAAAAAAATTAATTTTGATAAAATAAAAGCCTTAAAGCCTGATTTTATACTAACAAATAAAGAAGAAAACACTCAAGAAATTGTTGCTTTGGTTTCAAGTATTGCACCTACATTTGTTTCTGATTTAAATACAATTGAAGCTGTTTTAGCATTAAATACAACCTTAGGTAAACTGTTAAATTGTCAGCAAAAAGCTAAAGAAATTAATTGCGAAATTAGTCGAAAAAATATTGATTTTTTAAAATTTATGAAGAATAAACCAAGTAAAAAAGTGGCTTATTTTATTTGGGCTAATCCGTTTATGGTTGCTGGTATGAACACCTTTATAAACCATTTATTGCAATTAAATAAATTTAAAAATGCATATAGTAATCAAAACCGTTATCCTGAAATTGATATTAAAAAAATAAAAAAAATAGATTTTATTTTATTATCGTCAGAACCTTATCCTTTTAAAGAAAAACACAAAGCACAATTTAAAAAATATAGCAATGCAAAAATCATTTTAGTTGATGGCGAATATTTTAGCTGGTATGGTTCAAGGTTAATTAAAGCTTTTGATTATTTTAAGACTTTACATTGATACAATTAATGTGTGTTTTTTAATCATATAATACTCAGGCTACTAATATAAATAAAGAATATTTATTCAATTTAAAATTGGTAATGATAATATTATTCCATTATGATTGTTTGTCTTTTTGTATTAATAATATTTATAGTTGTACCATTTTTTGTAATTTTGAATAATAGAACACTAAAATGAATGACGAATTTCCAAAATTACCATCAAACTGTACTTCAATGTTGTGTAAACATCTTAGTAAAGAAATGTTTGAAAATTTAAAGAGCAAACAAACAGCTAATGGTTTTACGCTTAAAAATGCTATAAATTCGGGTGTAGAAAATATAGATTCTGGAATTGGTGTTTATGCAGGCGATGAAGAATCGTACACTTTGTTTTCACCATTATTTAACCCAATAATACAAGAATATCACGATTTTGGCAAAAATGATACGCATCAATCAAATATGAATCCAGATAATTTATATGCACCAAACCCAGATCCTGATAAAAAATATATTGTTTCTACAAGGATTCGAGTTGGACGAAATATTAACAACATACCTTTGGGTTCAGCTATTTCAAAAAAACAAAGAAATAAAGTAGAAGCTTCAATTGCTAAAGCATTAAAAACTTTAAAAGGCGAATTAAAAGGAGATTACTATCCATTATTTGGTATGAGTAAAGAGGTACAAAACAAGCTTATAAAAGATCATTTTTTATTTAAAGAAGGTGATCGTTTTTTAGCAGCTGCAGGTCTTAATAGAGATTGGCCAGAAGGCAGAGGCATTTACCATAATCACAATAAAACATTTTTAGTTTGGATAAACGAAGAAGATCAATTAAGAATTATTTCTATGCAAAAAGGTGGCAATATTAAAGAAGTATTTACACGATTAGTAACTGCTATTAAAAGTATAGCAACTAAAATAGATTTTTCTTACAGCAATCATCTTGGTTATATTACATCTTGTCCTACCAATTTAGGAACAGCAATGAGAGCAAGTGTACATATTGCATTACCAAAATTATCAAAAAACAAACTTATGTTTCATACAATTACCAAGAAACACCATCTTCAAATTAGAGGTGTTCATGGCGAACATTCAAAAACCGAAGGTGTAATTTATGACATATCTAACCAAAGACGTTTAGGCGTAACCGAAATAGTTTGTGTGCAAGACATGTATAATGGTGTTGTTGAACTAATTGAAGCTGAAAAAAAATTAAGTAAATAGGTAGAAAACAGACACAAATAATAATTTTAAGTGTCTGAAATTATGAATAATTTGATTAATGATACACTATTTTTAAATATTTAGTGAAATCTGCATTTTAAAAAAACACATGTTTTTACTAAACAACTAATAATCAATATTTTAATTTTTTTAGGGTGTCAAAATATACCTAGAACTAGGTATGTTTTGGTGTTTTATTATTTTGTAGATTTACAATCTTATGAAAAAACAACTCTGCAACTCTGCAACTCTGCAACTCTGCAACTCTGCAACTCTGCAACTCTGCAACTCTGCAACTCTGCAACTCTGCAACTCTGCAACTCTGCAAATAAAAATTTTAAATTATATTTTTCAGGCTTTACTTAGCGCATTTAATAAAGTTAAGCAAGTCGG
>JALSLZ010000079.1 GCA_026988075.1 Flavobacteriaceae bacterium | reverse complement strand
GTATAACGATTCCAAACAATAAAATAACGGCTATTGTTGGCGCAAGTGGTAGCGGAAAAACAACACTAATGAAATTGCTTTTAAAATTTTATGATCTAAATAATGGCGAAATTACAATAGGCAATCACAATATAAACAATATCTCACAAAAAGCATGGCGAAATCATTGCGGTGTGGTTATGCAAGAAGGCTATATTTTTAATGACACCATTGCAAAAAATATTGCTGTTGGCGAAGATTATGTAGATAATAAAAAACTGGCTCACGCTCTTGATGTAGCCAATATAAGCGATTATATAAACGACTTACCGCTTGGTTTTAATACCAAAATAGGTATGGAAGGTGTTGGGCTTAGTGGCGGACAAAAACAACGTTTACTTATTGCAAGAGCAGTTTATAAAAACCCAAAAATGCTTTTGTTTGATGAAGCTACCAGTGCATTAGACTCTAATAATGAAAAAGTAATTATGCAAAAACTGAATGAGTTTTTTACCAATAAAACCGTTGTTGTAATTGCTCATAGATTAAGTACCGTTAAAAATGCCGATCAAATTATAGTACTCGATAAAGGGAGAATTGTTGAAAAAGGAAATCACTCAGAATTAATTGCCATAAAAGGAAGTTATTATAAACTCGTTAAAAATCAATTAGAGCAATAATATTAAACATCATTATCATAAGTCAAAAAGTGTGAAGAGGTAACTTCTTAATAAAACAGACAAAACAAAAATGCCAAATAATAATCAAGACATACAACTACGAAGCGAAGAAGTACAAGAAATTTTAACTGCTGTACCAAATTGGATGATTCGTTGGGGAAACACGTTAGTGTTCTTTCTGTTAATTTTATTCTTAATGATGTCTTGGTTTATTAAATACCCTGATGTTATTCAAACAGAAGTTATGGTAACAACTGCAATTCCTCCAGAAAAATTATATGCAAAAAGCACAGGCAAGTTTGATGTTTTTTTTGTGGAAGATAATGATACTGTAAAAAAAAATCAAGCCTTAGCAATAATAGAAAACGCCGCTAATTACAAAGATGTTTTATACCTAAAAAATATTATAGACACCTTAAAAATAGATTATCGCAATTTTAATTTTCCGATTGTACAAATGCCTATATTATTTTTAGGAAATATCGAAAATAGTTATGCCATTTTCGAAACAAATTACACCGAACTTTTATTGTATAAAAAACTACAACCATATAATAATATATTTGGAGCTAATAAAATATCGGTTAACGAAAGTAAAAGACGATTACAAGTACTTTTAAACCAAAAAGAAATTCAAAAAACAGAATTAAATTTAAATAAAAAAGATTTAGAACGAAATAAGAGCTTATATAAAAAAGAATATATTTCTCAAAAAACAATGGAAGAGCAACAATTAAAATTCTTACGAGAAAAACGTGCTTTTGAAAACATAAAAGCTACCATTTCAAATTTAAAAGAAGGCATTAGCAATTCATCCAATTCATTAAAAGGCAATGAGATAAAAAAAATACAAGAAGAAAACAGAATGCTAAAACAAGTAATTCAATCATTCAACAAGCTAAAAAAGGCAATTAAAGATTGGGAAATGCAGTATGTTTTAAAATCATCATTTAATGGTAAAGTTTCTTTATTATCTATTTATAATGAAACTCAAAATGTAAAAAATGGCGATTTAATTTTTACAATAATACCAACCAAAAACAGTAGTTACATTGGCAAAATAAAAGCACCAGTACGTAACTCTGGTAAATTAAAATTAGACCAAAGGGTTAATATAAAATTGGCAAATTATCCAAGTAAAGAATTTGGTATGTTAGAAGGTAAAATAAAAAACATTTCATTAATTAGTGACGAAAAAGGAAATTATTTAATTGATGTTTCTCTACCAAAAAAATTAATTACAACATACAACCGAGAATTACCATTCAAACAAGAAATGCAAGGCAATGCCGAAATTATAACTGAAGATCTTAGATTAATTGAGCGTTTTTTCTACCAAATTAGATCCATTTTTGATAAATAAAAAACTCATTATCAAAAGATAATGAGTTTTTTGTCGGGGTGGCAGGATTCGAACCTGCGGCCTCCACGTCCCAAACGTGGCGCGATAACCGGGCTACGCTACACCCCGAAAATTGGTAATTTAATTTCCGACTGCAAAGATAGAATTAAATCTATTCTTAGCAAGAAAAAAATGCAATTTATTCAAATGCTAATTTATAAATTCTTTCAATAGCATTAGATAGGTCGCCAATACTAATAATTCTACTTTTTCTTATGGTTTCTTTACCATCAAAAACTACAATTATAGTAGGTTCAACAAAAACACTATATTTTACAGGTATTGTAGGTGTTTTGTCCATATCAACAAAATAAAAAGGTATTTTAGGAAAATTGTTTTCTAATAATTTAATAACTTTTGGTTCTAAAGCTTCGCCAACATTACACGATATTTTTGAAAAATACAACAGAACTCCCAAATTATTTTTAATAACTTCTTCGTACTCTACTTCGCTTTTTATAACTTTATAATCCATTATTTCTATTTATAATTGTTGTCAAAAGTAAATTAAAAAAATCAAAACAAGCTCAAATTAATGTGACTTAAGTTACATATAAAACAAAATGATATCTAAATTGGTAAAATCAATCTTATAATATTCTAAAAAGATAAAAAAATAATTAAATTTGTACTATTATTAATCATTGTATAAATAAAAACAAAAGAGAATGTCTAACAAAATTGAAAGAATAAAGTGCTTAATTATTGGGTCTGGACCTGCAGGATATACTGCTGGAATTTATGCAGCAAGAGCCGACATGAAACCTGTAATTTATACTGGTATGGAAATGGGCGGGCAATTAACAACTACTACCGAGGTTGATAATTTTCCTGGTTATCCTGATGGAA
The DNA here is from genome assembly GCA_026988075.1 of Flavobacteriaceae bacterium. Lineage (GTDB taxonomy): Bacteria > Bacteroidota > Bacteroidia > Flavobacteriales > Flavobacteriaceae > S010-17. Next base: position 138 of record JALSLZ010000079.1, on the reverse strand, counting down.
CTGACGGAACTGCAATGATGGAAGACCTAAAAAAACAAGCCGAACGCTTTGGAACTGATGTGCGTTTTGGGGTTATAACAAAGGTTGATTTTAGTGATAAACTTGGTGGTATACATACCGTAATTGTAGATGACCAAA
>JALSLZ010000078.1 GCA_026988075.1 Flavobacteriaceae bacterium | reverse complement strand
TTTATTTATTATTAAAATTGTAAAAAATGAGTTTCTACTTTGTAAAAACACCTAATTTTATACGTTCTTTTTACAAGAATTATATTTGGAATATTACTACTGACAAAAAAGAAATTTTTTTAACTTTTGACGATGGACCAACGCCAAAAATAACCAGTTTTGTTTTAGACTTACTAAGTAAACACAACGCAAAAGCTACTTTTTTCTGTATCGGAAAAAACATTAAAAATCATCCTAATTTATTTAATAGAATAATTAAAGAAGGTCATACGGTAGGAAATCACACTCAAAATCATGAAAATGGTTGGAAAACTAATAATGTTAATTATTTAAACTCCGTTGATAGTTGCGAGTTACTAATTAACAAATCTAACTTACTTTTTCGTCCTCCTTACGGAAAAATAAAACGTTCACAGGCCATAAAATTAATTAAAAACGGATATAAAATAATAATGTGGTCTGTTTTAAGTGGTGATTTTGATACAAAACTATCTAAAGAAAAATGTTTAGATAACATGTTGTTAAATACTCAAAAAGGAGATATTATTGTTTTACACGACAGTAAAAAAGCCTTTAATACATTACAATATATTTTACCAAAAATAATGCAATATTATACAGATAAAGGATATCAATTTAAATGCATAAAATAAAAAATCCGTATTAAAATTAATCAATACGGATTTAACAAAATAATTACTTACCTATTTTTTTATAAACTTTTTAGAAATTATTTGTCCATTTTCTAAAGTGGATTTCGTTAATAAAATTGTACCTGATTTAATATTTGTTTGCGTATTAAATTTACTTTTATTTGGATTAATATCAATAATTAGTTTTCCTAATACATCAAATGCTTTAAAATTTGTAATAATACTATTATCTCTCATCTGAACTTTAAAATTAGTGGCATCAATATTTGAAATAAATAAGTTTTCCGAAGAAATTACATTATCATTTACAGACAAAGCATTTCTACTAAACAGTAATTCAAATCTTGTATCGTTTACCCCTACATTATTTAATGCAAAGTTGTATTCAGCTGTTTTTAAATCATGTAATACATTTAACAAGTTGTCTTTTAAATAGATATTCTCATTTATTAAATTCTCAAAATGATCAATACTAATTGTATAATTTACAACACTAACATCAGTAACATCTAAGCGTAAAGGCACAATAGTATCATCATCGGTTAATTCACTTCTTGTTTGAATTACTAAATTAGCTACTTCGCTACCTGTACCTTGTGAACTCATGGCTACAATCGCAGTATTATTTATTCTTTCTGCATCGTATTGCGCATCAAAAGCATCACTACATAATGGATTAAATGCTATAAGTATTTGACTGCTTAAATTGGTGCCACTAGTTAAGTTTACCCAAACTTTGTCTAAAGTGCTTTCGGGTCTTAGCAATGTATTGTTGTTACCCGTAACACGCAATGCATTATTAAACACTAATTCTAATGCGCCTACATTACCATTTGCTGTTGCAAAGAAACCTTGACCACTTGCAATATGGGTTGGCGCAGGAGCAGTAGCGTTACCCGAAGTTCCTCCAGAAGAATTCCATACTGCATAATCATCATTCGAAACAAATTCTCCATCAGCATTAGCTGCATTTTCGTGTGTCCAAAAATAAAATGCATTAGCTCTTGGGTTCGAACTTAAAAGCAAAGCCGTATTAATTGCTGAAGGATATGGGTTACCAACTAAGGTGTTATCATCATCAATTCCGCCTGCGTTATACGTTAGTGCTTTTGTAATTACACCATTATTAAATGGTCCATTAAAATTTGTAATACCCGTATATGGAAATGCTTGTCCTGGATCTGGTCTTATAATATAACCTTTACCTGGAATCATTGTGTCTGCTGTTGAAGCCAATGTCCAATCTTGAATAGCGCTATCAAATTGCCAAATTCTATTCGTCATTGACCAACTAAATGTAGCCAATGTTTCACCTTGTGTTGGTGATGAAAAATAGGTGTATCTTCCGGTGTCAACCAAATTAGTAGTAACAATTGCTACATCAAAATTGATAGCTGCTCCTGTTACAGTTGCATTATCATTAACTTGTACAAAAGAACCTGTACTTGCTACATTCAATGTTCCATTGTTTACCAAGTCGTTTATAACTTCAATATATGTATTGGCATTTATGGTAACTATACCTGAATCAATAGTTAAAGTACATGCGGTAAAACTACCATTTGTAGTTGTATCATAGGCGCTTTGAATTATTGCACTTGTTGTAGCATCGGGTATTCCGTTAGACCAAGTTCCAGTCCAAACTGTTTCTGTATGACATGGATTATACGGAGCTAATGAAAAATCATCAACATAAAATTCATGAGCAAAATCGCCTATATACTTAAAACCAATATAAATTGTTTGTCCAGCATAAGCACTTAAATTGTGCACAGCAATACTCCAAGCGTCTTCAGAAAAACCATTGGTAGCAGTTGCATTTAATTCTTCTAATTCTGTCCAATCAGCAGGGTTTGTTAAAGGATCGTTACCTGTTGTAGAAATCCAAACACCACTATAATTGTAATAATTGGCTGTGAAATTTTGATTGTACCAAAATTTTGCTTCATCATTGGCAGCACAAGTATAGCCTGGAGAAACCATCCAAGATTCAGATGCTACTGCAATATTGTCATCATTATGATAAAAAGAATATGTACCAGAATGTACCCTATTAGTAGTTTGTACAAACCCAGGATCATCAGTTTTAGATTGATAAAAAGTCCAACAATTTAAAGGAATAGTTTCAAATTCTTCTGTATATGAAGTATTGAAAACACAAACAACTTCTGGTATTACATTAATAGTATAATCTTCTGTTTCTCCAAACGCCGTAGGATGTGCATCACACGATGTTGGATCTGCATTATATTGTTCAATAATACGCATAGTTGTGTTGCCTAATAAAGCTCCTGCTGGTACAATAATATTACCAGTAATTGTACCTGTACCTGTAACAGTTCCTAAATTAATAGCTTCATCAGCATCTAAAAAATCACAATCTTGATTCCAATCTA
>JALSLZ010000077.1 GCA_026988075.1 Flavobacteriaceae bacterium | reverse complement strand
TTTTTAGTGGAGATGGAGGGACTCGAACCCTCGTCCAAACAAGTAATTAAATTACCTTCTACATGCTTAGTTTCTATTTATTTTTTCGACAAAAAGCTGACTAAAAACCATCCACTTTAAGCTTATTCTTTTTAATTTCAAAACAAAATCAAGACCTTTCTGTTTCTATGTCTATTTTTACGATACCTCAAAACAAAACGCCATAAACCAAGGCTTTTATAGAGATATTTAGCATTCACGCCTTGCGTGACTAGGCCAATCCTACTATAATTCAGATTAAGCAGCTAAAGCGAAATTATTTTCACCGTCTAAAATTTGAAATTGAGATTTACGAGTGCTATTTCATAACTCGACATGCTTATAACTCAATTGACCTCGCTGTCAAAACCAGTCATCCCCAAAGAACTTTTGCAAATGTAAATTAGAATTACTGAAAACACAAGTATTTTAAAATTTATTATGCTTTTTTTGCAATTCAACACATTTACTATTAAATTTACACAAAATTTATACCAAACACTTAATTTATGAAGATAGCCATTATTAAAGAAAGAAAAAATCCACCAGATAGAAGAGTTGTATTCTCTCCAGATGCTTGTGTAGCGTTAGAAAAAGAATATCCAAATTTAACATTCGAAATTGAAAAATCTGATGTTCGTTTCTTTTCGGATGATTTATATACTGATAATGGATTAAAATTGGTTGATGATGTTTCTAATTGTGATGTATTGCTTGGAGTGAAAGAAGTACCTATTGATTCTTTAATTAATAATAAATCTTATTTTTTCTTTTCGCATACATTTAAAAAACAACCCTATAACCGTAAATTATTACAAGCAATTTTAGATAAAAAAATTGAGCTATACGATCATGAAGTTATTACAAATACCAAAGAAGTAAGAACAGTTGCTTTTGGAAGATATGCTGGCATTGTTGGTGCATATAATGGTTTTAGAGCTTATGGTTTAAAATATGATTTGTTTGAATTGCCAAAGGCAGAAAATTTAAAAGACCAAGCACATTTAATTTCTAATTTAAAAGAAATAAAGAAAGAATTACCAAATATAAAAGTTGTAGTAACAGGTAAAGGTAAAGTAGCTGGTGGTGTAAAAGAAATGTTAGACGGAATGGGTGTTAAAGAAGTTGATGTTGATGGCTTTTTAACTAAAAATTATAATGAATCTGTATATACTCAATTGGGATGTTCTGATTATGTTGTAAGAAAAGATGGCAAAGAATTAGGTGTAAAAGATTTTTATACTAATCCAGAAGCATATAAAAATAATTTTATACGCTTTGCGAATGTGGCAGATTTTTATATTTCTGCACACTATTATGGTACAGGTGCACCTTTTATTTTTACAAGAGATGAAGCTAAATCAAATCAGTTCAATATAAAAATAGTGGCAGATGTTAGTTGTGATATTGATGGACCAGTTGCATGTACAATTAGACCTTCAACAATAGCAAAGCCTATTTATGGATATAATGCTCAAACTGAAAAAGAAACAGATTTTAAAAATGAAGATGCTATTGCAGTTATGGCTGTTGATAATTTACCATGCGAACTGCCAAACGATGCATCTGTTGGTTTTGGTAAAATGTTTGCCGAACATGTAATTCCTGCATTTTTTAATAACGATGCCGATGGTGTTTTAGAAAGAGCACGAATGACTACTAAAGATGGTAAATTAACCAAACGTTTTAGTTATTTACAAGATTATGTTGATGGAAAAGAGTAAATACCATAACGATAAAGAGGCAAGACAATCTGTTTTTTTTTATAAAAATGAAAAAGGATATCGCGTTTTTACAGAAAAATATCATTTACAAAGAGGTTATTGTTGTAAAAATGGATGTCTACATTGTCCTTTTGGCTATGATAAAAAAACAGATTCGTTTACATAGCTAATTATTTATTGCAATTAGACCCGAACAATGATTTTTAGTTGCTCCAGTAACACTTTTTAAACAGTTTATTTTGTTTTCTAAACGTAAAACACCTAAAAACGCAAAAATTAAAGCTTCTTTATAATCGATTACTTCTTTACTTGGAATGATGATTTTGTTTGAAGAAAGGTTTTTTATGCGATTAATTAAAAAAGTATTAAATGTTCCGCCGCCAGTAATTAATAAACTGCCATCCATTTTTAAATTATAGGTAATTTGTATGGCAATATGTTCAATAAATGTGCGTAAAATATCTTTTATTTCTAAATTAAAACTATCAATTAGTGGTAGAAGTTTTTCATTTACATATTCAATTCCTAATGATTTAGGATGCCTTTTTTTGTAAAAGGTTAAATGATTAAGTTTTTCTAATAAAAAAGGATTTAAATTCCCACTTTTGGCAATATTTCCTTTATCATCATATTCAAAACCAAGTTTATTTACATAGTGGTTCATTACTGTATTTACCGCACAAATGTCATAAGCAATTCGCTTAGTTTCTTGTTTATAATTTTTTGGTGCTATCATTTTTTCAAATGAAATATTAGCAAATCCGCCAAGGTTTAAACAATAAGTGTAGTCCGAAAATAACAGCGCATCACCAATAGGTACAAGTGGTGCACCTTGTCCGCCAAGCGCAACATCATGAGTTCTAAAATCGTAAATTGTTTTAGTTTTAGTATTTTTAGCAATAACTTTTCCATTGCCAATTTGCAAAGTATAACCTTCGTTTGGTTTATGATGAATCGTATGACCGTGTGAAGCAATAAAATCAATCAGTTCAATGTTATTTTCTTTACGGAATACGTTAATTAAGTCAGATAAATATTCTCCATATTCTAAATCAATTAGCGATAATTTCTCTTTACTATAATGCAATGCATCTTTTATTTTTTTTAACCACTCATCAGAATACGGATAAGTATTTGAACTAATAATATTAAACGACCAATTATTAAGTCCATTAAGGGTGAATTTTATATAAGCAATATCAACTCCATCAAGAGATGTTCCACTCATTACTCCAATTGCATGCCAAATTTTAGTATCCAAAATGTAAAAAATTATTTGAAATATATTATATTTGTAAACATAAAAAAAAGAAACGATTTACACATCGTAATATCAAATATATTTAAAACAAAACAAATGGATTTTAGCCTTACCGAAGAACAGATAATGATTAGAGATGCCGCACGTGATTTTGCTCAAACAGAATTATTGCCTGGTGTAATTGAACGTGATGAAAAACAAGAATTTCCACACGAACAAATAAAAAAAATGGGGGAACTTGGCTTTTTAGGTATGATGGTAGATCCAAAATATGGTGGCGGCGGAATGGATGCGGTTTCTTACGTGTTAGCAATGGAAGAAATTTCAAAAGTTGATGCTTCTGCTTCTGTTGTAATGAGTGTTAATAACTCTTTAGTTTGTTGGGGAATTGAAACCTATGGTACAGAAGAACAAAAGCAAAAATATTTAACAAAATTAGCAACTGGTGAAATTATTGGGGCATTTTGTTTAAGTGAACCCGAAGCAGGTTCTGATGCAACTTCGCAACGTACAACTGCAATAGATAAAGGCGATCATTATTTAGTAAATGGCACAAAAAATTGGATTACCAATGGTGGTACAGCAAGTGTTTATATTGTAATTGCACAAACTGACGCTGAAAAAGGACATAAAGGTATCAATGCTTTAATTATTGAAAAAGGTACTGAAGGTTTTGTTGTTGGTAATAAAGAAAATAAATTAGGGATTCGAGGCTCTGATACACATTCATTATTGTTTACCGATGTAAAAGTACCTAAAGAAAATAGAATTGGCGATGATGGTTTTGGTTTTACTTTTGCAATGAAAACACTTGCAGGTGGAAGAATTGGCATTGCATCTCAAGCTTTAGGTATTGCTTCTGGTGCTTACGAATTGGCTTTAAAATATTCAAAGGAACGTAAGGCTTTTGGTAAAGAAATTTCTCGTCATCAAGCAATTGCATTTAAATTGGCAGATATGGCAACAGAAATTGAATGCGCAAGACATTTATGTATGAAAGCCGCTTGGGATAAAGATCAACATAATAATTATGACCTATCTGGTGCAATGGCAAAATTGTATGCCGCAGAAATGGCAATGCGTGTTACTGTTGAAGCTGTTCAAATTCATGGCGGTTACGGTTTTGTAAAAGAATATCATGTAGAGCGTTTAATGCGTGATGCTAAGATTACTCAAATTTATGAAGGCACGTCTGAAATTCAAAAAATTGTAATTTCTCGTAGTGTTTTGAGAGATTAATTTTGATGAGTTAAGAATCAAGAGGCAAGTGCACTGGAGCAATTGTATGCCTTATGGATTAATTGAATAAGATAAAGTCAACATGAAAATAACATTTCTTGGTCATGCATCGTTACAAATAGAAGTAACAGGTAAAACTATAATAGTTGATCCTTTTATAACGGCAAACGATAAAGCAAATAAAATTGATGTAACTCGTTTAAAAGCGGATTATATATTGATTACTCATGCACATCAAGACCATATTTTAGATGTAGAAGTTATTGCTAAAAATACTGGCGCAAAAATCATTGCTAATTTTGAAATTGTTAATCATTTTGAAAAATTAGGTTTAAACGGTCACCCAATGAATCATGGTGGATCATGGAATTTTGATTTTGGACGATTAACAATGACAAATGCAATTCATACAAGTTCCTTTTCTGATGGATCGTATGGAGGTAATCCTGCAGGATTTATTTTAGAAACCAAAGAAGGCAATGTATATATAGCTGGCGATACTGCATTGACAATGGATATGAAATTAATTCCGTTGCAAACAAGATTAGATTTAGCTATTTTGCCTATTGGCGATAATTTTACTATGGGAATTGATGCTGCCATTATAGCATCTGATTTTGTAGCATGTAATCGTATTTTAGGATATCATTTTGATACTTTTGGCTATATTGAAATAGATCATAAAGAAGCAATACATAAGTTTAAAGAAAAAAACAAAGAGCTCATTTTATTAAATATTCAAGAGTCTATTGAAGTTTAGTTAGGTTGCTTTTATAAAACAGTTTAAATGAAAATAGTAATATCACCAGCTAAATCATTAGATTTTGAATCGGACTTACCAACTAAAAAATTCACAGAGTGTGTTTTTTTAAATCAAGCAGAAAAACTTAATAATGTATTAAAAAGCAAAACGCCAACCGATTTATCTAAACTAATGAAAATTTCAGACAAATTAGCAAATCTAAATTGGACAAGAAATCAAAATTGGGAACTGCCTTTTAATAAAACGAATTCAAGACAAGCAGTTTATGCTTTTAAAGGTACTGTTTACGAAGGCTTAGATGCATATTCAATTCCTAAAAATAAAATAAACCAATTGCAAGATAAACTACGCATACTTTCTGGTCAATATGGAGTCTTAAAACCATTAGACTTAATGCAAGCTTATCGTTTGGAAATGGGAACAAAATTAATTGTAAACGATACTAAAAATTTATATCAATTTTGGGACAACCAAATAACTGATTATTTAAATAATGAATTAAAAAAAGATGAAGTATTTGTTAACTTAGCAAGTAATGAATATTTTAAAGCCGTAAAACCAAAATTACTTAAAACAGAAATAATTACTCCAATTTTTAAAGATTATAAAAATGGAAATTTAAAAATTATTGCATTTTTTGCTAAAAAAGCAAGAGGAATGATGGTGCGATATATTATTGATAATGATATTGAAAATGTAGCAGATTTAAAAGGATTTAATTACGGCGATTATGCATTTGATAGTAATTTATCAACTGAAAAAGATTTGGTTTTTACAAGGTAAACATTACATAAATTAGTAAAGGCGAAAATGAAAAAAATAGTAGTGCTTACTGGTGCAGGAATATCAGCCGAAAGCGGAATTAAAACATTTAGAGATGCCGATGGTTTGTGGGAAGGACACAATGTTATGGAAGTAGCAACTTTTGAAGGTTTTATTAAAAATACAGCATTAGTTTTAGATTTTTACAATCAAAGGCGGCGACAATTATTAAACGTTAAACCAAATACAGCTCATTTTGATTTGGTTGCGTTAGAAAATAATTTTGATGTTACTATTATAACCCAAAATGTAGACGATTTACACGAAAGAGCAGGAAGTACTAATGTATTGCATTTGCATGGCGAATTATTAAAAACACGAAGTACTTTTGATGAGAAATTGGTGTACTTGTGTAATAAAGATATTCTTATTGGTGATAAATGCGAGAAAAATTCACAATTGCGACCACATATTGTTTGGTTTGGCGAGGCAGTACCAATGTTAGAAAAAGCAATTGATATTGTAGCAGAATGTGATATTTTATTAATTATTGGTACATCGATGCAAGTTTATCCTGCGGCAAGTTTGGTAAATTATATAATGCATAACACACCAATTTATTTTATTGACCCTAAACCTGCAATTGATAAGGACTTTAATAACTTAACTATTATTTCTAAAACGGCTACTGCAGGTATGAAAGATTTGTTGGTAATTCTAAATAAAAAAAATCTGGAAGGCTAAACTTCAAGATTTTTTTTATTAATTCAAATTATGTTTGCACTCAGATTTAAAATATTCTTGAAATATTAAAACCTAAATGAATATCGCCATTAAAAAATTCGCCAGTACTTTCAGCAATAAAGCTTTTTTCAATCATTGCTCTTGAATTACTTAATATAATTTGGAAAACATGTCCGCCAGTTTCAATTTCAAGTCCCAAAGCTAAACTATTTTGTACGGCTCTTGATTCAAATGGATTTATAGTATGATAATATTCTGCATTTATAGAAAAACGTTTGCTTAGTTTGACTCTTGAACCAATTCCTAAGGCATAAATATCATGATTGTCTAATTCGTTTTGAACAGTATTAAAATGGACAAAAGTGGGCATTATTTGTAATGAAAAACTCGAGTTAAATTTTCGAGCAATTAATAATTGGTTTGTATAAGCCAATCTGTTAGCAAAGCTTGGTTTATTGTTAATATCATAGTCCTTTAATGTCTTAGAAGCTATGCTACCAAAGTAAGTAAGACTAAAAGGAAAATATTTTTTACCTTCTTTTTGTCGTAAAACACGATATTTAAGATATGCATCGTATGTTTTTTCAAGTGAGCTTCTACCCAAAGCAATAGTCAAATTATTGGTAAATGCATATTCAAAACCAAAGCGAATGTTAGAATTGTCTAAGCCAAAAAGATTGTAAGCTCCAGAATTAATTCTACCAAAACGATGAGAAATTAAAAACTCAAAATCACCTTTTTTTCGAGTTTCTACAGAATGCCCATTTGCAATTCTTGTGCCTTTAAAAGTTGCATTGGTATTGAATGTAGTTTCTTCAGTTTCAGCATCTAATATGTCTTCTAAGTCTTGGCTAAAGCCGCTAATACTTAATAATATAATTGTAATAAATAATATTTTAGTTTTCATGTTTACGTTTTTTAATGATAATACAGTCAGCCATTATAACATCTAATAAAAAGCCTGTACATTTTCCTTGAATAGTAATTTTGTCATTTTTTTGGAGTTTAGTTGTGTGGTTAAACTCAGTTGAATTTAACGAGCAAATAACACCAGAATCATCAGTTGCGTTAAAAGTAATGGTTGGTTTTTTATTATTGTAGGTTATGTTTTTAATTGTTCCTTCGATTTGAATTAATTTATTTGCAAATTTTTTATCGGCTAAATCTTCATCTAAATTAAAATAATCTACTAATTCTGTCGTGGTTAAATAAAATTGAGGTTTAATTATTTCTACTTTATTAAAATTTAAGGATATTAGCATAAAAATAATTATGATACCTATTACGATGCTTATAAAGATTTTAAATTTCATGTGATTATTTATATAATTTATGATTTAATTCGAATGATATTATTATAGTTTTAGAAATGTTTTTTGAAACAACAGTAGGTATTCTAATATCAAAATCGGCTACTCTGACTTTAAATTTTCCTTTTAAAATTATTTTTCTATTGCTTTGTGTAATTTTTGCAACAGTACTTATTTTTTTTGAAACACCTCTAATTGTTAGTATACCTTCAATTTTAGCTACATCTTTTTTTTCTAATTTGCTAAAATTTTTAATAACACCTTTAAAAATTGCTTTTGGAAATTTGTATGATTCTATGTAATTTTCATTAAAATGTTCTTGCATTAATGCTTTTTTAAAATGAAATGATCGCATTAACATTTTTATTACAATCTTTCCATTTCCTGTATTTATAATGCTCAAAACTTGGTTATTATCTGCTTTTATGTCTTCAACCAATGTGTAGGAAAAAAAAGAAACACTACCCGATTTTGTAAAAAATTTATCTTGTGCTATTATTTTATTTATTGAAATAATAAATAAAAGGGCACTTAACAATAATAGGATTGATTTTTTAGTCATTTGATTTTTGTATTATACAATTCATTAATAAAACATCCATTAAATAGCCAGAGCATATTCCTTTTATAGTGATAATTTGATTTTTATTTAATTTTGATAGTTTATCATTTTCTGATTTATTTAATTCGCATATAATTGTCGATTCTTTTCCTTTTAAGGTAATAATACCTTTGCCTTTATTAATTTGAATATTTTTAATAGTACCTTTGGTAAGTATAATTTTATTTGCATATTTTACATTAGCAATATCTTCATTTTCAGTAAATTGGTTTAAAAGTTCGTGAGAAGTAAGTATAAAATCTGTTTTTGCTTTTAATACATTAATATGTGGTTTGTTGTATTTTTTTAAACCGATTATTACAACTGTTCCAATAAGTATGCTAAGTATAATTATTATTGTATATTTTCTTTTTTTCATAATTAATTATTTGGTGCGCCATTTTCTATCCAACAATATATTGCTTCAATATCTTGATTTGATAATCTTCTGTCCGAAGGCATTATTCTATGAAAAACATCTTCTTGAATTTCTTCAGTATCTGCCTTAATTTCTTCATAGGTTGATAAATTAGGCGGTTCATCGCCATTATGACAATTTAAACAGTTATTATCTATAATTGGTTTTATTGTTTCAATAAATGATATTTCAGTATCGGTACAATCGGTATTAATAGGGTTTTCTTCATAATTATATTCACATGAATATAACAGAAAAATAAGTAATGTGATTTTTAAAATAGATTTCATTTTACTTGTGTTTAATTCTAAATAATTTTTAGTTTGACAATTCTAAAACGATTAACAATAATAAAACCCTACTTAATAATATGAATTTTTATGTATGCTATTTTTTTTAGAATCTAATTGCAAATATATTTAATTTAACTTCCGCCCAAAAGCTTTTCAAATTTAGATTTTTTTCATGTTACCTCTTATTGTCAATAGACTTATATGATATAATTTTAAATTGATATTATTAGTCGCTTTGATTTGATATCAATTAGATTTTTTCGGATAAAATATTCAAATTTTTTATAAAATTCATTGATTAAACAATATATTTCAGTAATTTTACTTAAAGTAGTTACAAGTTAACAATTAAGTTATATTTCTGGCATTAAAAATGTTATACGTGTAAAAATAGTTGTTTTTTTACCAAATTAATGTCAAATATTATCAATAGAACTCAGGTTATTAGTAAAAATAAAGCATCCGAATTTAAAAAATGGCTGAATAAGTAATTTATGAAAAAATACATTTATTTTTTGGTTTTAATGCCCGCAATATTGGCTTTTACATTGCATAAATTTCATTTAAGTAATACAAAAGTTGTGTTTAATAAAAAACAAGAATCAATACAAATAACTATGCGTTGTTTTGTAGATGATATAGAAAATGACATCAATAAAATAAATAATATTGCAATTGAATTAGGCACTGATAGAGAATTAAAGCAAGCAGACAAATACACCGAACAATATATTGAAGATAATTTTAACATTTGGATTAATACAAATAGTTATACTTATACATATATTGGCAAAGAAGTAGAAAAAGATTTAATCTATTTTTATTTAGAAATCGACTCTATAAAAAATGTACACAATATTAAAATTGAAAACACCATACTTTTAAAAAAGTTTGACGATCAGCAAAATATAATTCGTTTAGATGTTAATAACAAAAAGAAAACATTTTTATTAAAAAATAATAAAAATTACGATGATTATACATTTAATTAATCGTTATTCGCTTGCTCTATTAAGAAACGCCTCTGGCAATGATTTTTTAGTTTTTGCGCCTAATTTTTTAATTTTTTCAACCGATATAATTAAATTTCCACGACCATCAACAAGTTTATTCATAGCGTCTTTATAACCAGATTTTGCTTCGTCCATTTTTTTACCAATTTTAGTTAAGTCGCTAATTAAACCTTCAAATTTATCATACAAAGCGCCAGCTTGTCGTGCAATTTCAATGGCATTTTTTTGCTGCTTACTATTGTTCCACATACTGTCAATAGTTCGTAGAGTAGCAAGTAGTGTAGATGGTGTTACAATAACAATATTTTTTTCAAAAGCTTTGCTATACAATTGGTTGTCGTGGTTTGTTGCAATAGCAAAAGCAGGCTCTATTGGCACAAAAAGTAAAACAAAATCGGGTGATTCAATTTCGTATAAGTCTTCATATTTTTTTTCGCTAAGTTGACTTATGTGCCTGTTTAATGAGTTAATATGTTCTTTTAAAAATTGTGCTCTTTCTATTTCATCGTCTGTATTTACAAATCTATCGTATGCAGTTAACGAAACTTTAGAGTCAACAATCATTTTTTTATTGTCTGGTAAGTGTATAATAACATCGGGTCTTAATCTTTGTTTGCCGTCTTGATTTACATTAAAACTCTTTTCTAATTCGTATTCTCTGCCTTTTTCTAAACCAGATTTTTCTAAAACACGTTCTAAAATAAGTTCGCCCCAATTGCCTTGTGTTTTACTATCGCCTTTTAAAGCTTTTGCTAAATTATTTGCTTCATTACTAATCTTTATATTTTGTTGGTGTAATGATTTTAAATGTTCGCCTAAAACAGTATGTCTTTCAATATTTTCTTTATTTGTAGCTTCTACTTTTTGCTCAAAAAGATGAATTTTTTCTTGTAAGGGATTTAAAATTTGTTTGATGTTCTCTCTGTTTTGTTCTGTAAACTTAACCGATTTTTCTTCTAAAATTTTATTGGCAAGGTTTTCAAATTCTGTAGTAAATTTTTCTTGAAGTTTTTCAATTTCTTTTTTGTTTTCAGTTAGTTTTAGCTCATTGTTAGCTAAAGCTACCGTTTTTTGAGTTAGACTAATTTGTAAATTGTCTTTGTCTTTACGAATATTTTCTCGTTCTAATTTTAACTCATAAACTAAACTGTTCATTGCCAATTTTTCTTCATTTACCAAGCTTTTATAATCGTTTAATTGTTGCTCACTTCTTTTTTTATGTAAGTCGAACTGTTTTTCATTTTGATGAATCCGTTCGTTTAATTGCGCAGTATCTTTTTCAAATTTTAATTTAGTAAATATCATGCCTAAAATTGCTCCAATACTAATTGAAACAATTCCAATAATTAAAAATATAAAAATATCATTCATAATTTGTGGTATAAAGCTCAAAAGTACTATTTTTTTAAATATAGAGATGTTTTTAAATTTTCGATTTGTATCTATTTTAAATTGTAATTTTTTATAAATTAGGTCGTATTAAATTTGTAACAAATAAGATTATAATGATACCTATTAATAAGATTGTTATTATTTTATGTTTAAAATAGGGCAAAAAGTGCAATTTTTTTCTTTACTTGCATGGACTAATTTATTGCATATAAAAGGGAGCAATTATAATTTAATAAAAAAATAAAAAAACATGGCTGACGATTTTGACTTATTAGAAACTGACTCAAACGAAAAACAACAAGAAACCAATGTAGATTGGGGCAAAGCAGTAGATACAATGAAGTCTAAACTTGCACAAGAAGACGATCCGCAAGTACGACAAAAAATATTGAATGCAACTTTAGATGATGTTGTTGATATGGCAGAAAAAGATAGAACATCGTTATTAGATGCCATTAAAGATTTAACCGATTATCAAGATGAAGTTGGTATTATTTTTGAAAAATTTTCTACTCTAAATAAAGAGGAACAAAAAATAATTGATGATGCACAAAAAGCCTTGGAAAGAGCAAAAGTAGAATTGGAAGATGCTGAAAATGTAAAAGGCAATTTTTGGAACAATCTTTTTGGACGAAAAAGTAAGATAAAGAAAAAAACAGCAGATTTAGAATCCGCAAAAAAAGTTAGAGCAGGAGCAGACAATAAAGCCAAAGAAATGTTTCAAATTCGTATAGAATCTGCCGATATACAAACTTTATTAAACGAGCTTTCGTATAAAAGTCAAGCAGCTGTAACAAGACTTAAAAATAGAGAAGTTGAAATTAAAGAAGTAGAAACTAAGTTACAAAGTGCTATTTTAGAAGCTAGTAAAAACCATACAAAAGCCTTAAAGAAAAAAGCCGAAGTAGAAGCAGAGTTAGAAGAACAATACGCTTTATTAAAACAGGCAAGGCAAGCGTTAGAAGAAGTGTCAGACAAACAATCTACCGATTATAGTGAAGCTATTTCGGCAATGACTAAGTTAGAACAAAAAGTAGAAGAGTTAGAAGGCTTAAAAAATGCTTATACAACTTTAGCAGCGTCAAAAGATAGTTTTGTACACAAACACAATTTAACTATTAAAGTACTAACTTCTTTGCGTAGTAATTTGCAAACACATAGAGCAAAATTAAAGAGTGATACCGAAGAAAGATTACAGTATTATGAAGGTTATGTAGTTGCTTTAAAAGCAAGAACCGATCAAGAGTTTGCGGCAATTTTAGAGCATTTAGGTGTTAAAACTGATGAACATATTGGTCAGACTTTGGCTTCAATGCATACAGCAAGTGCTAAAGCACGTCAAGAAATGATGGATAATATTCCTGTTCACGAAAAAATGATGCAAGGTGTTTATAAAAGTTATGCCGAAGCATTGCACGAAATTAGAGCAAAAGATGCCGATATTCAAAAAGAATTTAATAATCGTTATGGTATTGATATGAAAGAAATTTTTGAAGAATATTATAATGCAAACGATAATTCAAATGCTAATGCAGCAGAAAATGATGATGCATCTATCGAAACACCAAAAGCAGAAGATAATGGTGTTATTGATGATTTATTAAGTTAAATTTAAAAACGAATTTATTATGAAAAAATATGTTGTTATCATTTTATTATTTTCCCTTTCGGTAAAAGGGCAAAATGTAAATAGCCAAATTAAAAATTTAGTGAATACAAAACTTGTAGATTTTCTTGAAAAAATACCAAACGGACAAGAAAATTTATACGGTTTTAATGATAGAACAGATTTTTTAAACTGTAAAGCAGGTAATCCGATACAAGTTTTAAGTTTAGATATAAACAATGTATTAATTAAACAAAATGTTTGGAGAGTTCCTGTAATTTTAAACAATGAATATAAAATTTTATTTACAGTAATAAATAAAAGTAATAAGTTAGAAATTGTTGATATTGGCGGTGTTAAATTAGCTAAAGAGTTAGAAAAACACCATAAAAATAAACCATTGTCACTATTAAGAATATATAAAGCACATATTGATTTTATAAGTAATTCAAGTGGTAATTTAGATAATTATTTATTTAAACCACTTGAATCTTCTTTGCAGTTTATTTTAAACCAATCAAATAATACACAAAAAACCTATACAATTAATGAAGTTAAATCCTTAATAAATAGATAAGATGAAAGTATTTAAATTAATAGTCGTATTTATTTTTTCAGTTCAATTAAATGCTCAGGTTTTAACCATGCCAGAAAACATTCAAGAAAACGACCAATGGTGTTGGGCTGGAGTAACAAAATCTGTTTTAGCTTATTATGGAGAAAATATTGCACAATGCGAAATTGCAGAATATGCAAGGCAACAAATTACTTGGCACGATAACGGAAGTACCGATTGTTGTGTAAATCCTAATTTAGGTTGTAATTATTGGAATTACGCTTATGGAACTGCTGGTAGTATGGAAGATATATTAGAGCATTTTGGAAATGTTCAAAATTATGGAATCTCAAATTATTTAACCGAAAGTCAAGTTGCGTATCAATTGTCTGAAGGCAGACCATTTATTGTACGTTGGGGTTGGACTTCTGGTGGTGGACATTTTGTAATTGGTCATGGTGTAAATAATAATGATTTTTATTATATGGATCCTTGGTTTGGTGAAGGTTTGCATATTAGTACTTACAATTGGATTAGAAACGATGGTTACCATGATTGGACACATACCAATGTTATAACAACAAATCCTGTTGCTAGTACAACGAATAATTTAGTAGCAGTTTCGTTAGCATTATTTCCAAATCCTGTAAAAGAAAGTTTATTTATAAAAGCAGATGCATCTATTAGCGAAGTTAAATTATATAATGCACTTGGACAGCTTGTGCTTAATTCAAGAAATACTAAAAAAATAGATTTAAATAATTTGAAAAATGGTGTTTATGCGGTAAAAATATTTTTTGATGACTTTACAGTAGTCGAAAAAATACTTATTCAACATTAAAATTGAAGTATTTATTTCTATAAGGCTCGTTTATTAAAGTATAATGCCACCATTCTTTTGGGTAATTTCTAAAACCATATTTTTTCATTATAGTTAACAGTAACATTCTATTTTGTTTTTGTCTTTGGGTTAAATCAGAATGATTTGTCCAAGATTTAGGCGAAAAAAAATCGTATGGTGTTCCCATATCCAATACTTTTTTATCTTTAATAGAGTAAATACTTAAATCAATGGTGCTACCACTACTGTGTCTTGAATGTGAAGATATATAACCATTTTTAAACAGGTCTATTTTTGCAACATTAGGATAATATTGCTTTTTCATTAAGGTATCACTTAAAGATTTAGCCCATGTTACAAAGTGGTTGACTGCTTTTTGCGGTCTGTATGCATCATAAATAATTAATGAAAAACCTTGTTTTTTTAATTCATTTTGAACTTTTTTTAATGCGTTAATCGATTCAATAGAAATAATAGCTTTGCTTTTATAATAACCATTAATTGGTTTACCAATAAAATTATTTTTTGTTATATAACGCAAATCAATTTTAATATTCGGTATTTCTTTTTTGATATATACAAATTCAGGTGTTTTTTTAAATTGACTAAATAGTGTGTTTAATGCAAATAAGCATGTTATTAATAATGAAGTGGCTTTTATTTGCATTGATAGATTGTTAAAAATTCACTAAAACTAAAGTCAAATAAATTCTCTTCTTATAAGATACTAAAATCAGTTAGGGTAAGTTTACAATTAATGTTTTACTCAAAAATTTCATTAAGAATTTTAGCCAATCGTAAGCCTCCTTTTTGTAGTTGTGTTCTAACTACACCAAAATGATTATATGAGTAATCCCAACGTAAATTTTCTTTTTCATTAGCCGATTTATAGACCTCTTTTGTTAAAATTCTTGTTTCATTTATCCAATCTATAACAGTACCAGATTGAATGGCTTTTATTTCATTTTTGGTTAGAATTTTAGCATTATCGGCAAGTTCTCTATAGCTCATATCCCATTTATTAATCAAATCTTCATCCCAAACATGATGCAAATTTGTTTTTTTACCATGCCATTTTACTCTAATATCATTTCCGCCTCTATCTTCGGCTCTTCCAATGTGTAATGGTTGATGAAGATCACCCATTAAATGGACAAGTAGTTTTAAATAAAATATTTTATCTTTTTTTAAAGATGTTTTATTTTTAATGATTTTAATACAGGTTTTAATACCAGTATTTAAATCGCCACGAGAACTTTTTTCTGATTCTTCGTAAGTTTTATCAAACGGAAAATTTACATAATGCCATGCAGAAAATTTCCTGTAATTTTTATCAGATTTTATTTCATCAGCATACGTAGAAGCAAAGGCAAGTGATTCGCCGTTAAGTAATTTTTTAATTTTACGTTTTACTTTTCGTTTTAAATGCTTTTCGGCTATTTTACTAACTGTTCTATGACCTGTTGGTCCCCAAAACGGATTAGAGCCAAATGCTACATTGGTTGTTATAAAAAAAACAATTGCTATTTGTATTAATTTCATTTTATATAATTTAATATTTTTCTATGCGCATAATGGTTTAAAATGCTTTTATTTTGAATTGTAAAAGTAGCACATTTTTTTTCTATTAGAATACATAATTACAAATTTTATAGCACTTCACTTTGTAATACCAATATTGAAATTATTTCTTTGAATGAATTGTTGCAGCAGTTTACATTGAATAAATTGCAACTTCCTCTAAGAATAGAAAAGACTAAAAAATCTAATTTTTATTTAAATTATCCAACCAAACAACCATCGCTGATAATATTGAGCTCTCTAATTTATTGGTATTTTCTAATGTAATGGGTGTTTTTTCTACATCGCTTAATAAATAGGCAGTTTCTTTATCTATAAAAGCGATTCTATTACCTATAATATTATGTTTATCATCTTTAATTAAAAATTCTTTGTAATTATCGTCCCAAGTAGAGAAAAAGAAATTATAATTTTTAGTTTCTCCATTAGCCATTAAAGTAACTTCAACTTCTCCTTCATAGTATGATTGATTTTTATCAGTCATATACATACCTTTTGCAATATTAACTTCGTTTTCTTCAAATTTAACTAGATACATTTCATATTTCTCATTTCTTAAGGTTTGAGAAAAAGCAATTGTGCCAACAAATAAAAAGGTTAATAGTATTAAATAATTTTTCATGATTCCATTTTTATACAAAATTACAATAAACATGCCAAAGCACAATTTAAATTTATTTTTTATTATCCATCCAAACTACCATAGAAGATAAGATAGCATATTCTATCGCTCTAGTGTCTTCTAATTTGGTAGTTATAATATTTTCTCCTTTTTTAATTAATGCATTTATCTTATCTTTAAAAAATATTTTTGGCAGTATTGATTCGTTATTTGCATCTTTTACCAAAAATTCTTTATATGTATCATCCCAAGTAGAAAAAAAATAATTATACTTTTTGCTTTCTCCATTTTCTAAAGAAATAACATCAATTATACCTTCGTAATAATATTGTGACCTATCAGTCATATATATTCCTTTTGCAATACTTACCTCATTCTCTTCAAGGTATATTAAATACATTTCGTACTTATCGTTTCTTAATATTTGTGAGGTACATCTACAGGTACTCATTATTAAGAAAATAAAAATTAAGGGATATTTTATTTTCATTTAAAGGGAATTTTACAATTTTTATACTTTATTTATTTAAATTAGGTTAATAATCCACCATCTACATTTAGGGTTTGTCCAGTTACGTATGAAGATAAGTCACTTGCAAAAAACACACAAGCATTAGCAACTTCAT
>JALSLZ010000076.1 GCA_026988075.1 Flavobacteriaceae bacterium | reverse complement strand
TGATATTCTTCATTAGTAAAATGTTTGAAATTATTCTACTAATATATTGAATATCAATGTTTTAATCTAATTATTTGATGGTTAATTTACTGAAAATCAGTTAATTGTATTTTTGTCATGTACTTAGCAATACAATTTAAAAAAATCAACTTGCACAATTCACACAAAAACGACTGTGCGGTACTAATAAAATTCTACCTAAAGGTATTATGGTTAAACATTTAGCACAAAGACCAAAATCATCATTATTTACATTCTGTAATGCATATTCTAAACCTTTTAATTTTGATTTGGCTTTTCGTAATGCATTTTCGTTAATTGATTTATTATTTATAGCGTCCATTCTACTAACTCTACCAATTGCACAATCTGGAGAAATTGGTTTTGTTAACTCATACAATTGCTCAATTTTATGGTTAATTATAGTTATCTCGGAATTTATTTTTTGTTTTATTTGCTCTTTATCCATTATTAAATACCGAATATATCTTTAGAATTTTTTGTTGTAATAGCAGCAATTTCAACATCTGAAACATTATAAATATCTGCCATTTTTTTTGCAACATTAATTAAATAGCTACTTTCATTACGTTTACCTCTATAAGGCGTTGGTGCTAAATAAGGCGCATCTGTTTCTAAAACAATATTGCTTAGCGGAATTTGATCTAAAAATTTATCTATTTTTCCGTTTTTAAAAGTAACAACACCACCAATACCTAATTTTAGATTATAAGTAATTGCTTTTTTTGCTTGTTCTAAATTCCCTGTAAAACAGTGAAAAATACCGTATAGTTTATCGTCTTTTACATCATCTAAAACTTCGAAAACCTTATCAAATGCATCTCTACAATGTATTACTATGGGTAGATTTTTCTGCTTTGCCCAAACAATCTGTTGCTTAAACGCATCTTGTTGCTGTTGCAGAAAAGTTTTATCCCAAAACAAATCAATTCCAATTTCGCCAACGGCATAAAAAGGGCGTTTATCTAACCATTCTTTAACATGATTTAATTCTTCTTTAAAATTTTCTTTTACATGTGTAGGATGTAAACCCATCATTAAAAACATGTTTTTTGGAAACTGTTTTTCTAAAGCAAACATACTTTGAGTCGTTTCTGAATCGATTGCTGGAATAAAAAAACGAGTAACACCTAAATCAATTGCGTTTTTAATAATTACTTCTCGATCTTCATCGAATTGACTGGCGTATAAATGCGTATGTGTATCTGTTAAAATCATGTTTGAAAATTTGAACAAATATCATAAAAAAAAACGACTATTTAATCAGAAATTTTTCTTTTAAAACAAGTTATTAAACTACGAACTAATAATCGGAATAATAACATTAATCAACTAATTAATTATATGAAACACTAAGAATAAAAGTTTTATTTGTATTTTTATCTCGTGAAATGGACAAATGCAATATCTGACTATGTTATATTTTTGAAACTAGAACGTGGACTTTCAAAAAATTCAATTGAAAGCTATAAACTGGACTTGAAACGTTTAATAAACTATTTAGAAAGCCATAAAATTAGCATTTCCCCATTAAAAATTGATGAAAATACGATTCAACAATTTATTTATAGCGCTTCAAAAGAATTAAACCCAAGATCACAATCACGACTTATCTCTGGTTTGCGTAGTTTTTTTGAGTATTTAATTTTTGAAGATTATAGAGAAACCAATCCAACCGATTTGTTAGAAACTCCAAAAATTGGCAGAAAATTACCCGATACAATATCAACCCAAGAAATTGATTTAATTATAGCTACAATAGATTTGACACATCCGCAAGGCGAAAGAAATAGAGCCATGTTAGAATTATTATATAGCTGTGGTTTACGTGTAACTGAATTAGTTACACTGCAATTATCCGATTTGTTTTTTGAAGAAGGTTTTATTAGAGTAATAGGTAAAGGCGACAAACAACGTTTTGTGCCAATAAATATAAATACTCAAAAAATAATAACGAATTATATTAACTTAGTCAGAATACATCAAAAAGCAAAAAAAGGTTTTGAAGATACCGTTTTTTTAAACAGAAGAGGCAATCAATTAACGAGAAATATGGTTTTTATTATCATTAAAAAATTAACCATTAAAGCCGAAATCGATAAAAAAATTAGTCCACACACATTTAGACATTCTTTTGCAACTCACTTATTAGAAAACGGAGCAGATTTAAGAGCTATACAACAAATGTTAGGTCACGAAAATATTACAACAACCGAAATATATATGCATGTGGATCGCTCTTTTTTAAAAGATGTTTTAGAAAAATACCATCCAAGAAAAAAGTAAAGTTTATTTAAAAAATGAATCTACGAATTCTATTTTATTAAAAACTTGTAAATCATCTATTCCTTCGCCTACACCAATATATTTAACGGGAATTTGAAATTGATCTGAAATACCAATAACAACTCCGCCTTTTGCCGTACCATCTAACTTAGTAACTGCCAACGCATTTACTTCGGTAGCCATTGTAAAAGCTTTCGCTTGCTCAAAAGCGTTTTGACCTGTAGAACCATCTAAGACTAATAAAATTTCATGCGGTGCATCTGCGATAACTTTTTGCATTACTTTTTTAATTTTAGTAAGCTCATTCATCAAATTTACTTTATTATGAAGTCTACCTGCCGTATCTATAATAACGACATCTGCGTTTTGAGTAACCGCAGATTCCATAGTATCAAATGCTACAGATGCTGGATCTGAACCCATTTTTTGTTTTACAATTGGCACTCCTACTCTATCTGCCCAAACTTGCAATTGATCTATAGCTGCTGCTCTAAAAGTATCGGCAGCGCCTAAAACTACTTTTTTACCTTGTTTGTTAAATTGCGAAGCTAACTTACCTATTGTTGTTGTTTTACCTACACCATTAACACCAACAACCATAATTACATAAGGTTTTTTATCAGTAGGAATAAAAAAATCAGTTTCTGTACCTACATTGGTCATTGCTAACAAAGCAGCGATTTCTTCTCGCAATATTTGATTCAATTCGTCTGTACCTAAATATTTATCTTTAGCAACACGAGCTTCAATTCTATCAATAATTTTAAGTGTAGTATCTACACCAACATCCGAAGAAACTAATACTT
>JALSLZ010000075.1 GCA_026988075.1 Flavobacteriaceae bacterium | reverse complement strand
GAGGTTGAGGTTTCTTTGTTTGGTCAAGTATGTAAAGTTTCTTGTATTCAAGTAGAAAAAACGGTAAAGTTTGATTTGTCTAAAGCAACTGAGGTTACTGAAATGAAAGAAATTTCAAAAAATGAAGGCTCAAAAAAAGGTAAAAGTTTGTTAACTGTTTTTTTATTAAGTTTTTTAGCTGGTTTAGTGGCTTTGTTGACACCTTGTGTGTTTCCAATGATACCAATGACAGTAAGTTTTTTTACCAAACAAAGTAAATCGAAAGCACAAGGTATTAGAAATGCTATTATTTATGGTATGGCAATAATCGTCATTTATGTTTTAATTGGGTTAACAATTAGTGGTGGATTGTTTAGAGCGGATGATTTAAACATTCTTTCTACAAGTCCAATATTTAATGTGATTTTCTTTATTTTATTAGTAGTATTTGCAATGTCATTTTTAGGTGCATTCGAAATAATGTTACCAAATTCTTGGGCTAATAAAATAGATTCACAAGCAGATAGAGGAGGAATAGTTGGTGTTTTATTCATGGCTTTAGGTTTAGCTATAGTTTCTTTTTCTTGTACAGGTCCAATAGTTGGGGCGGCTTTAGTTACTGCAGCTTCAACAGGTAATTTTGTTGCGCCAATTATTAGTATGTTTGGTTTTGGTCTTGCTATTGCATTGCCATTTTCTTTGTTTGCAGCTTTTCCAGGTTGGTTAAACTCTTTGCCACAATCTGGCGGTTGGTTAAATACAGTAAAAGTTGTTTTAGGCTTTTTAGAATTAGCATTAGCGTTTAAGTTTTTATCAAATGCCGATTTAGTTTTAGATACGCACTACTTAGAACGTGAAACTTTCTTGGCTATTTGGATTGCTGTTTTTGGGGCTTTGGCTTTTTATTTATTTGGTAAAATTAAATTGCCACACGATTCGCCGTTAGATCATATTTCCGTAGGTAGATTAATGCTTGGTTTAGTTACTTTAACTTTTGTTGTTTACTTAATACCAGGTCTTTGGGGTGCGCCTTTAAAAATAATTAGTGGTTTTCCACCACCAATGAATTATAGCGAATCACCTTATGGAGTCGGAAACTCACAAGGCGGAAGCGCTTCTGTTAGGCAAGATTTACCAGAAGGAGCTGTTTATGGACCTCATGATATAATTGCCTTTGAAGATTATGATGAAGGTATGGCTTATGCGAAAAAAGTTGGTAAACCAGTTTTGTTAGATTTTACAGGTAAAGCTTGTGTAAATTGCAGAAAAATGGAAGAACAAGTATGGTCTGACGAGCAAGTAAAGCAAATATTAAAAAACGATATAGTTCTAATTTCTTTATTTGTCGATTTTAAAAAGAAATTACCTAAAGAAGAGCAATACGTTTCTAAAGAAACAGGTAAAAAAATAAAAACAGTTGGTAATAAGTGGAGTGATTTTCAAATGAAAACATACAAGTCAAATGCACAACCTTATTATGTAATTGTAAATCACGAAAGTTTAGAGCCATTAAATGGTTTTACCGCTTACGATCCAGATATTGAAAAATATGTAAATTGGTTAAAAGAAGGTGTGAGTAAATTTGAAAAATAATTGTATATTGTAAATATTAAAATAAATAATATGAACAATATTGTGAATGGACTGTTAATGATTTTGTTTTTAATTTTTACACAAAATTTAAAAGCACAAACGTATTTTAAAAATGAAATTCATATAGCTAAAATTGAATATAAGCCACTTGTAAATTATTTTGAATACAATAACGTAAATGTAAACAGCTATTTAAATAAAGCTAATAGTAGTCCTTTAACTATTGTAAAATCTAATATGTATTCTTTTTTAGGTGTTGCTACGGATATAGTGCCATCAAAATTACCGATATTAAAAAACCATATTAATTCTACAGAAAAAAGATACTACAGTTTGGTTAAAACAGCGCTTTCTGTACTTGCAGATTCAAGCTTAAAACTAACTGCTAAATCCTTTAAGTAAGTTACTTAATATTTTATGGTTAATTAATTATTATTTAGAATAAGTATAAATAATAAACAGTTTTAAAATAATTGTAATTAATGTTACAAACAATCTCAATATTTAATATTTTTGCAGTCTCTAATAATAGAGGAAAATTTTTAAATGTAAAAGCATATGTCAAAAGACATAAAAATTAAAAAAGGCTTAAGTATTAAGTTAAAAGGGACAGCTTCTAAGGAATTAGTAACTGCAACTCGTTCTAAAATTTTTACAATTTATCCAACAGATTTTAATGGTGTTAAGCCTAAACTTACTGTAAAAGTAGGCGCTAAAGTACTTGCAGGCGATGCTTTGTTTTATAGTAAATCTAATGAAGATATGAATTTTGTTTCGCCAGTAAGTGGTGAAATAAAAGAAATTATTCGAGGTGAAAAGCGTAAAATTCTTGCCATAATTATTCAGGCAGATGCTACAGATACTTACAAAGATTTTGGCAAAAAAACACCAAGTAACTTAACTGGTATTCAAGTAAAACAAGCTTTGTTAGAAAGTGGTTGTTGGGCTTTTATAAATCAAAGACCTTACGATACTTTAGCAAATCCAAAAGATACGCCAAAAGCAATATTTATTTCTGGTTTTGATACAGCGCCTTTAGCAGCAGATGTTGTTTTTACTTTGCAAGGTAAAGAGACAGCATTTCAAGCAGGTATTGACGCTTTAACAAAATTAACCGAAGGAAAAGTACATTTATCTGTGCAAGGAAAATCATTTTTAAACGATGTTAAAGGAGTTTCTTTACATAATGTAAGTGGTAAACATCCTGCAGGAAATGTTGGTGTGCAAATTTCAAAAATTGATCCAATTAATGCTGGCGATAGAGTTTGGACAGTAAAAGCACAAGATGTTGCCATTATTGGTAATTTATTTTTAACAGGTAATTTTGATGCAACAAAGATTGTTGCATTAGCAGGATCTGAAGTTGAAAATCCAAAATATCATTCCGTTAAAGTAGGAAGTAATATTGGAGATATCACCAACAATAAATTAGTTAGTGATAACGTACGAATTATCAACGGAAATCCTTTAACAGGAAAAGCTGTAAAAACAAGTGATAGTCTTAGTTTTTACAACAACGAAATAACGGTTTTACCAGAAGGTGGAGCAT
>JALSLZ010000074.1 GCA_026988075.1 Flavobacteriaceae bacterium | reverse complement strand
GTCATTTGTATGATATGAATAATTTAATAAAAGGTTATTTTTTGATTGGTATTTTTTATAAAAAAGTATTATTTCTATGTTATTGATTCAACAAAGATACAATTTCCTTATATATATGTTCTCCAACATTATTTCCATAAAGGTTTTGAGAAAAATCAGAAGGCTTGTTAGTAATATTATTTTTAAAAATATTAAAAGTAGTAATCATTTTTTGTTTATTACTTCCTATAATTTTTGCAAAACCATTTTGAACCAATTCAATCCATTCAGTTTCTTCTCGAGCTATAATGCAATGTTTTTTATTAAAATAAGCTTCTTTTTGTAAACCACCCGAATCAGTTATTACCAAAAAACAATTTTTTAAGAGTTCTAACATATCAAAATAGCCAACAGGGTTTATAATTGTTATATTGTAATTTAAGTTGTGTTTTTCTAAAATGTTTTTTGTTCTTGGATGTAATGGTATTATTACTTGTTTTTCTTTTGATATTTTTTCTAATCCTTCAAAAATGGATTTTAATTTGTCAATATCATTGGTGTTTTCTTGTCGATGAATTGTGGCAAGTACAAAGTTATTGTTTTCTAATTTTAACTCTTTAATGATAGCCGATTTTTCTTTAGAAAATTTACTGTAATATTGTACTGCATCTTTCATAATATCGCCAGAATTTACAACTTTTATGGGTAGGTTTTTAAAGCCTTCTTTGTTTAAGTTATTTATTGCTGTTTGGGTTGGACACAATAATAAATTGGATATTCTATCGGTAACAATTCGGTTAATTTCTTCGGGCATTTCCATATTAAAGGAGCGTAAACCAGCTTCAATATGAATTACTTTTATATGTAGTTTTTTGGCAGCTAATGCGCCAGCAATGGTAGAATTTGTATCTCCAAAAACAACAATAGCGTCTGGTTTTTCGTTAATTAAAACAGTTTCTATTTTTTCTAACATTTGTCCAGTCATTGCTCCATGATTTAAACCATTAATAGCAAGATTGTATTTTGGTTTAGGAATATTCATTTCTTCAAAAAAAACAGCACTCATATTTTTATCGTAATGCTGCCCAGTATGAATAATTATTTCTTCAATTTGATGGTATTTTAGTATGACTCTACTCAATACAGCAGCTTTTACAAATTGTGGTCTTGCACCTAATATGGTTACTATTTTCATTTTGGTATTTTATTTTATCGATTAAATTTTCGATGTATTATGATGCTATAAAGGATTATACTATTTTTTTACTTCGTAGTTTCCAAAAGCATTTTTCAGTGGCAAGAATATCGGCTAAGGCATCGTGCGCTCCTTCAAAATCTTCGCCAAATAATTTAATATGTAATTCAGATAATGTAGGCCATTTATAACCATAATAGCCTTTTATTTTACAAAAATCAGTTGCGCTTTTCATGGTACAAATTTTGTTTTTAGTGTCAAAATTATTAGTGATGCTATTGCGAATAAATTCGGCTCCAATAATTTTTTCGTCAAAACTGATATTATGCGCCACAATAAAATCAGATTGTTCTACTAAATCATTAAATTCGGATAATACTGTTTTTAAATTTCTACCTTCTTCAATTGCTTTTTCGGTAGTTATACCATGAATATTAGATGCTTCTTTAGGAATGATAAAATTTTCAGGTTTTATAATATTTGTACTTGTTTCTATTCTATTGCCATTTTTATCGCATAAAACCCAAGCAATTTGAATCATTCTTGGCCAGTTTTTTAAATTCGATGCTGGTGCGTTGTAGTTTTTTGGTAAGCCAGTTGTTTCGGTGTCGAAAAAAAGATACATTTTTTTGATATTTTAATTGATTACTTGTCTATTTTTAAATTAGGATTTGGTATTTAAAATTTTAACTAATTCCTTTGTTAATTCTTTGCGATGGTATTGTTCTATATTAATCGAATTTATAATTAATTTGTTATTTTTATAATTTTGGTATAAAGATAAGATAGTTTTTTTTAGGGCTGTTTTATTTCCAAAATCGATTAGATAACCAGCTTTTGTTTTGTTAAGTAAAGTATCTAAATCTCCATTTTTTGGGGCGATAGCTAAAATGGGTCTTTTGGCTTGTAGGTACTCAAATATTTTTCCGGTAAGAATTCCTTTAGCACTTGGAACGTTATTTATTAAAAGGAGTAAAACTTGTGCCGATTCTTGAAACTGGATCACTTTTTTATGTTCAATATAATCTATTTTATTAAGGTTGTTATTTAAATTGTATTTACTAATGTCATCTATAGCTTCATTACAAACTTTTCCGATAAGTTTAATTTCCAAATCAGTAGTAAATTTTTCGTTTTCATTACATAATTCTGCTAAAGCTTGCCAAAGTATTTTATGATTTCTGTCTGCGTTTAGCATGCCAATATGAAGCAAGCTAAATTTAGTATCTATCACCTTGTTTGTTGTTGATTTAAAATTGTCATAGCCATTAGTAATTGTATGGGTATTGATATTGTATTTGATGTAATTTTGTTTCATGGTATCTCCAACAACAATAACATGATTAGCATTTTTAAGTACTTTTTGTTCTAAGTTGTAATGTTTTTTAATCGATTTTTTTGTTAAAGGTAATTGATGAAAATAATCAATATCTGTCCATGGATCTCTAAAATCGGCAATCCATTTTATATTTGTTTTTTCTTTTAGGGCCAAACCAATTAAATGAACAGAATGCGGTGGTCCAGTTGTAATAATTGCATCAATTT
The DNA here is from genome assembly GCA_026988075.1 of Flavobacteriaceae bacterium. GTDB lineage: Bacteria > Bacteroidota > Bacteroidia > Flavobacteriales > Flavobacteriaceae > S010-17. The sequence goes on along the minus strand of JALSLZ010000074.1, from coordinate 448 downwards.
TATTGGTTGATAGGTATTTTTCTAAATATTTAATTGACGGATTGATCCAATATTTTCGAGCGTCTGGAATAAAATAATTAGCTCTAATATATTGTATTTTTTTTTCAAAAAAAGATGGATTTTTATTTAAAAAACCAGCAGATTGTTTGTTTTTATTTCCAAATTTTGAAAGTATATTATTGGGTTCAATAATTGGTTGTTTAAGTATTTCAATTCCGTTAGGGATTTCGTTTAGCAGACTATTATCTATAATAGGGTAATTAGGATTTTTTACAGTATAAACAATAGGTTCTATGCCAAAACTGGGTAAATATTTTACAAATTTAAGCCAACGTTGTACGCCTGAACCACCAGCAGGAGGAAAATAATAAGTTAAAATTAATACTTTCATAAGTAAATACAAAAATACGTATTTTTGTATTTTAAATGTTATTGTAAAGTTTTAAAT
>JALSLZ010000073.1 GCA_026988075.1 Flavobacteriaceae bacterium | reverse complement strand
CAACCTATATGTTGCTTATTTTATCTTTACTTATTTCGCTGGTTTCTATTTGTAATTTTGCTTTGAGGTAATTATGCAAGGCTTTTTCTAAAGCAATGTAAAAAGGTTCTTTATTGCCCAATTCTTTTTTTGCATTAGACAAGTATTTTTTAGCCAATTTATTTGCTTTTCTTCGTTTGTTACCAATAACATCGGCATTTCTTTCTTGTTTTTTATTGCCTAAAAATATGCCAATAGGTATGCTTAACATCGGTAATAATAATAGTAAATAAAATAAATTAGATTTAAAAAAATCTTCTTTTTTAGTAATAGTTAATAACGAAGTCTTTGTATGAATGGCACGAATATCATTATCCGTTACAACGTTATTAGCCTTAGTAATTGTTTTTTCATTTTCTACAGGCATTTTTCCTTCAGGTACATTAATTACAATTTGATTGGTATTAATGGTTTGGTATTTGGCTGTTTTAGGGTTAAAATAACTAAAACTCACCGATGGTATTATGTATTTTCCTCGATATTGAGGCACAATAGTATAGGTGTCTTTTATATATCCAGACAAGCCAGATAATTTTGTTTTTACAAGGTCTTTATGTTCTGGTTCGTATTTTTCTAAGCCTTTTGGAGTTTCAATTTTTGGAAGTGTAATTAATTTTAAATTTCCTTTTCCGTTAACTTCAACCGATACTTGTGTACTTTCGTTTGCTTTTAAAGTATTTTTAGAATTACGAACTTGAAAGCTAAATTCGCCTACTGCGCCTTCAAAATTAGTTGGTTTTCCAATAGTTGGTAAAGGTTTTACGTTTATAGTGCGATTGCCCGATGACAAGCTTAAATTAACTCTTTTTTGACCTCTAACTATTCTGCCAAAAAAATCTCTTCTTGGTTTGCCATAAGCTACATTTGCTGCTACATCAATTTTTAACGGACTCAGTTTTAGTTTACCGTTTTGCTGAGGTATAAGCACATCTTTTCTAAGAATATAATAGCTCATCTCTTGTCCCTTGTACTTTCCTTTTCTTTCGGTTAACCTTTTTATAGCGATGTTCTGTTTCCAAAATCCGTTATAGACAGGTGCTTTTGATTCTTGTTCATTGCTAACAGCAGCATTTTGGGTATTCATATATAATTTATAAACTACATTAATACTTTCGCCAACATAAGGATTGGTATTTGAAACCTCTGCTACTAAAAAAATATTTTCTTTAGCAACAATATCTGGATCATTAGCTAACTGAGCTTTTGTTTTAGTAGCACCTTTAACAACGGTAATTTTAATTTTATTTGATTGAATGGCTTTGCCTTGGTAAGTTGCCGTTGCAGCTGCTATTGTAAAAACGCCTTTTGCTTTTGGTTCAAGTGTGTATGTAAACGATTTTTCAAAGGTTTGCTTGCCATTTATATATTGAAAACTGGTGCTTTGCATTGGACCAGCAACAATTTTAAAATTGGTAAAATTTGGTGGTCTAAAATCGTCTGCGCCTTGTTTATCAATGGTAAATTGAATTCGAAGGCGTTCGTTTTCGCCTAAAGTGGTTTTGCTAACTTTTGCTGTAAATTGCTGCGCAAAACTTAATTGTGTACTTAATAGGAATAATAAAGTACATATTAAAATCGATTTTAAATTTTTCAATCTAATTTGCCAAAATGAAAAATTAGCAGTTGTATGTTGTATTTGTGTATTCACAAATTTTATTTTTTATTTTTTATATTCTTGGTTCTCTTAATAAAATTAAAAATTTACCAATCCTTTTCTTGTTTTATTTTTTTACCTCTTGCTTTTTTAGCGTTCATTTTTTCTTGAGTTTTTTTCTCTTCTTTATTCATTGCTTCCAGTAGTTGTTTTACTTGTTCTGGAGATAGTTTACTTTGTTGAGGTTTTGGTTTTTGTTGCTCTTTTTCGTCTTTTCCCTTATCCTTATCCTTATCCTTATCCTTATCCTTATCCTTATCCTTATCCTTATCCTTATCCTTATCCTTATCTTTATCTTTATTCTTTTGGTCGTCTTTTTTGTCTTTATCCTTTTTATCGTCTTTCTTGTCCTTATTTTTATCTTTTTTATCGTCTTTCTTATCTTTGTCCTTATCTTTTTTGTCGTCTTTTTTATCTTTGTCTTTATCCTTATCCTTTTTATCGTCTTTTTTCTGTTGTTCTTTTAATAATTTTTGAGCTAAAGCAAGGTTGTATCTTGTTTCGTCATCTTTTGAATTATAACGAAGGCTTTCTTTATAGGCATTTACAGCTTCGGCATATTTTTTTTCTTTCATGGCAATATTACCTAAATTATGTTGAGCATCTGCTTTAATAAAATTATCTTTGGTTGTTTTTGAAACCAATTCATATTGCGCTTTTGCTTCCTTCATTTTGTTTTGAAGGTATTGCGTGTTTCCAAAATTATAATTTGCTTTATCATAAGCAGGATTTAATGTCATTGCTTTTTTATACTCTTTATCTGCATTGGCATAATTACCTTGGTTGTAAAAATCATTTCCTTTACGAACATGATTTTTTGATTTGGTTTGGATTTCTATTTTTTTATCCGCTTGCTTTTCTTTTTGCGAAAACACAAATACCGATATTAATAGCATGAAGTATAAAAATGTTTTTTGTGTTTTAAAACAAAAGCGTTTTGATATGTTTATTGTTAAGTTCATTTTTTTATTGTTCATTTAAAAGTACACTGTAAACTAATTTACATCTTTTAATTTGTTAAAACTAATTCAATTGCCAATTGATTGTATTTATTTCTATATTTTTTAAATGGAAAACTCTCATCATTTTTCCTATTAAATTCATGCCATTCACCTTTTGATAAAATGTTAAAATTCAAGGCATTGCTTGGTAACATTCCAATAGATGGATTATAATTAATGCCTTTGTATTTTTTCTTTGAGCCCGACATTGTATAGGTATATTCATTTTTATTGCTATCTATTATTAGCCATTCAATTGCAATAAAAAAACCTTCTTTCGGAAATTTTATATTCAATTTTGAAACATCAACATCTGTGTAGTTTTTCCCTTTTTTTGCAGTTACTAAAATGTTTTTATCGTGTAAATATTTATCAGGGTTTCCATTATTGCCTTTAGTATATAGTCTAATATTAAACGTAGCATCTTTAACTTTACTTTTTGTTAATATTCTAAATGTTTTTAAAATAGGTGTTTCATTGTATTTTTTTTGATACATAAAATATTTTGTAGCTATTCCATAGGTTGAATAATAAGAGTGGTATTTTGATTTGTTAAATGTGTCAATATGTAGTTCTTTAGTCTCTTTTTTTGCATACAATTCAACTTCTGCTAATTCTGTAATTATTGGATTTAGTTTTATTTTAGTAGTTAAGTTTTCAACTTTTATTTTTTTTGTTTCATAACCAATTCCTGAAAACACAATAATTTTTGAGGTTTTTTTAGGAGTTATTGTAAATTCTCCTTTTTTATTCGATGTTGCGCCAATATGGTCATTTTCAATCCAAATATTAATATACGCAATACCTTTGTTGTTGGTACTATCAACTACAACAGCACTAATTTGCGAAAAAATAGTTGTTGAGAATAAAATGAATATGTAAGTTATTATTATTTTCATTTATCTACCTTTTATAGGTTTTAGATATTACTTCTTTACTCTTTAACTCTTTTCTTACTTCTTATTTCTCTCATTAAACAAATTCAGCTTTTGTATCCATTTCGTTTTTTTATCGAACATAAATAGGTCTAAAAGTAGGAATACTAAGCCAATTGCAACAAACCATTGAAACTGATCTTTATAATCTGAAAATTGTTTGGTTTCGAATTCCTTTTTTTGTGCACTGTTTAAAATTTTTGTAATTGTATTAACAGTTGTTTCTGTATTGTTGCCATAAATGTATTTTCCGTTACCATTTTTGGCTATTTCTTTAAGGATATCATCGTGCATTTGTGTGATAACTGTTTCGCCTTTTCTATCTTTTTTATATCCTAAGAAACTGTTGCCAACTTTTATTTTTATTGGACCACCTTTTTTTGTTCCAACGCCAATGGTATAAGTTTTTATGCCTTCATTACTTAGTTCATTAGTAATTATATTATTTTCGCTATGATCTTCGCCATCCGAAATTAAAACCAAAAAACGATTGGTTTGCTCTTCATTATCATAATAGGTTTTAGCTAATTTTAGTGCTTCATTAATTGCTGTTCCATGACTTGAAACCATGTCTGGATTTGCACTTTGTAAAAACATTTTTGCTGCAGCTTGATCGGTTGTTATTGGTAATAGCGGATAGGCACTGCCTGCGTAAATAATAATACCAACTCTATCTGAACCTAAATTATCAATGGTTTTTGAAATTATTTGTTTTGCTTTTGCTAATCTGCTTGGCGCAATATCTTCACACAACATACTTTTTGAAACATCTAATGCAAATACAATATCAACACCTTCACGTTTAATGGTTTTTAATTTTGTACCCATTTTAGGATTTACCATGGCAATTATTAAAGATGATAAGCCCAAAGTAACAAGAATTATTTTTAAAACGGATTTAAATGTAGATCGCTCAGGACTTAATTTATCTAAGAGTTGTAAATCAGCAAATTGCTTTTGTTTTCTTTTTTTCCATAAGTAAACAAAAAGGTATGCAAGCAGTAGTAATGCTATTGCAATAAAATATGTAAAATATGTTTTTTCTTCCAGTCTGTACATTGTTTTAATGCCTTTATTGTTATTTTGTAATTAATTTAAAAGTATGTTTTTAGTTTAAATAAAACTTCTAAAAACTGTAAATCGCAATAGCATTTCAATAAAAACTAAGGCTAATGCAATTAAGACAAAACGTCTAAACATTTCTTCAAAATTGGTGTATTTAAACTCTTCTATTTTTGTTTTTTCCAACTTATTTATTTCATCGTAAATTTTATTTAACTTAGAGTTACTTGTAGCTCTAAAATATTTTCCTTTTGTTTCTTTAGCAATATATTTTAATAGCTCTTCGTCAATTTTTACAGGCACTCTATTGTAAATAAGTTTTCCGTCCATGCCTCTTGCAACTGGCATTTGTGCAGTTCCGTTAGTTCCTAAACCAATGGTATATACTTTTATGTTTAATGATTTTGCCAATTCGGTTGCTGTTTTTGGATCAATGTTTCCAGAATTGTTTACACCATCAGTTAAAAGGATAATTACTTTTGATTTTGCTTTACTATCTTTTAATCTATTAACACCAGAACCCAATCCCATGCCAATGGCAGTTCCGCCATCTAATTGACCCCATTTTAAGCTTCGAATGGTGTTTTTTACAATTCGCTTGTCACTTGTAATAGGTGTTTGTGTAAAACTTTCACCTGCATAAACAACAATTCCAATACGGTCATTTGGGCGTTTGTCAATAAAATTGCCAGCTACTTTTTTTAGGGCTTCTAACCTGTTTGGTTTTAAATCTTTTGCCAACATACTTGCCGAAACATCAATAGCCATAACAATATCGATACCTTTATTGGCTTTAGTTTTGGTAGTAACTTCTTTGTTTCTAGGTCTTGCTAATGCAATAATTAATGATCCGATTGCGGCTAATCTAAGCAAGTATAAAAATGGTTTTAGTTTAGATAAAATACTTCCGTTACTAAATGAACTTGTGTTCGAAAAAGTAACACTTGCCGTATCTTTTTTACGCGTAAAAAAATGCCATAGTACAATGATTGGCAGCAAGACCAATAGCCATAAAAATTCTGGATTTGCGAATTCGAATTTACTCAGCATTTTCTATATTTTTTTCGTTATCGGAATTATTTTTAAGCTCTGTTTCGTCTTTAATTTCTTCAGGAAATTCTTCTTCTACTATTTTTAAACCGTCTAAAATTGTGTTTGCATAATTTCTATGCATTTCAATTTCGGTAGCGTAGGGTTTTGACTTAGCAAATTTTACCAAATCTGCTTCTTTTAACAAATCTTTTAGTTTTAAAATTATTTTATTTGAAATGTCTAAATTATTGGTGTTGTTTATTCTTTTTATGTCATTAACCAATTCGTTGGTTGTGCTTTCTAAGGCAGGAACTTTCAACTCTTTTTCTATATAAGTTCTTATAATATCGGTTAGTTCACTGTAATATTCTTTGGTTTTGTTGTTTTGCCAAAGTAGTTTTTTATCCAAATCAGCTAATTTTTGAATCGCCATTTCAAAAGGTGGGATTTTAGCTATTTTTTCTTCTTCAGTTTCTTTTTTACGGATGAAAAAGTACCAAATTAAAGCAGCTAAAATTAAAAGGATTGGTAATAAATACCAGTAATTTTTAGCATAATCTTTTATGGTGTATTTTTGGTATTGAACCGATTTTATGGCAAATAATTTTTGTTTGGTTGTGTCGACAGCAATTGTGCCCACATTAAAAATTATTGGTTTGGTGTAATGTACTTTGTTCTTTAAACGAATTAGTTGCTTAGGTAATTCATAACGACCACTATCAAAGCTTGTTAATACGTATTTTTTGATTAATTTATTGTTAACCGTATCTACATCGAAAGATTTTATGACTTCCATTTTTTTAAGGCTGTCTAATGTAATTTTCGGAAATTGTACATTTTCTTGATTGTCAACAATGTATTTAAGATTAATTTGTTCTCCAATCCTTATTTTTGTAGTGTCTGTTTGCACGGAAACCTGCGCTGTTGTGTTTAGCGTAAATAGAAAAATTATTACGCAGAGATATACAGAGGAAATGCAAAGTTTCACAGCGTTTTTATATAATATGTTGTTTGTTCTATTCATAATTTTTAACCGCTAAGAGCGCAAAGTGATGCGCAAAGTTTGCTAAATTTTAATTCATTATAATATTTAATCTGTCAAAATTATATTTATCTAACAGTCTGTTAAATCTATTTTATCCTCTACCTTTAAAATACGCCATCAATTCTTTAACATAATCTTTTCCAACCATAGTATTTATTGCGCCAGAACCGCTTTTTTTGAAGCTTGTTTTATAGTAGTTACTTGTTTTTAGATAATTTGTTTTATATTTTGTTCTTACTTTTTTTGAATTTGTGTTAACTAAAGATATTTTTCCAGTTTCGGCATCTAAAATATTTATCATACCTAATTTAGGTAGTTCTGTTTCGTATTTGTCGTAAACTCTAATTCCTGTTACGTCGTGTTTTCTACCCATTATTTTTAGGGAGTTGTCATAGTTAGCATCTACAAAATCGGATAATACAAAAACAATGGCTTTCTTTTTCATCACACTTGAAATATATTTAAAAGCTTGCTCTAAATTTGTTTTTTTGCTAGTTGGTTGAAATTCTATAAGTTCACGAATGATTCTTAAAACATGTGATTTTCCTTTTTTTGGAGGAATAAAAAGTTCAATTTTATCGGTAAATAACAACAAGCCAACTTTGTCATTATTTTGTGTTGCAGAGAAAGCTAAAGTTGCAGCAATTTCTGTAATGGTGTCACGTTTGAATTGTTCGTTAGTACCAAAACATTCAGAAGCTGAAATGTCTACTAACAACATCATTGTTAATTCTCTTTCTTCCTCAAAAACTTTAATATATGGTTCGTTATACCGAGCAGTAACATTCCAATCTATATTGCGAATATCATCGCCAAATTGGTATTGTCTAACTTCAGAAAAAGTCATACCTCGCCCTTTAAACGAACTGTGGTATTCGCCTGAAAATATGTGATTAGACAATCGTTTTGTCTTAATCTCAATTTTTCTAACTTTTTTTAAAATCTCCTTGGTGTCCAATGTTTTATGTATTTGTTGTTCTGTTAATTTATGTATTTGTTATTCTGATAAACAAATTACCAAATCCATATTTTAAGGCACTTCAATTTCGTTAACAATTTGATCAATAATCTCGATAGAATTAATGTTTTCTGCTTCAGCTTCATAAGTAACACCAACTCTGTGACGTAAAACATCATGTACTACAGCACGTACATCTTCGGGTATTACATAACCTCTTCGTTTTATAAAAGCATAACATTTTGCAGCAGTTGCAAGGTTAATACTTCCACGAGGCGAAGCGCCAAAACTAATTAAATCTTTTAATTTTGCTAAGTTGTATTTTTCAGGATAACGTGTTGCGAAAATTATATCTAAAATGTATTTTTCAATTTTTTCGTCCATATACACTTCTTGAACCGCTTTTCTTGCATTAAGTATGGTGTCTAAAGAAACAACCGAATTCACTTTTTGCCAAGATTTATTTAGATTAGCTCGCATAATTAATTGCTCGTCTTGTAACGACGGATAATCAATTACAACTTTTAGCATAAAACGATCAACTTGTGCTTCAGGTAATGTATATGTACCTTCTTGCTCAATTGGGTTTTGTGTTGCCATTACTAAAAATGGTTCTTCTAATTTAAAAGTAGTATCGCCAATGGTTACTTGGTGTTCTTGCATGGCTTCTAATAAAGCAGATTGCACTTTAGCAGGTGCACGATTTATTTCATCTGCTAAAACAAAATTTGCAAATATAGGTCCTTTTTTAATTGCAAAATCATTTTCTTTCATATTATAAATCATCGTACCTATAACATCGGCAGGCAACAAGTCTGGTGTAAATTGAATTCTACTAAACGATGCGTCAACGGCTTTTGAAAGCGTATTAATGGCTAATGTTTTTGCTAATCCTGGTACACCTTCTAATAAAATATGCCCATCGCCTAACATTCCGATTAATAAACGATCAATCATGTATTTTTGACCAACAATTACTTTGTTCATTTCAGCTCTTAATAAATCTATAAAAGCACTTTCGCGTTCTATTTTTTCGTTAATTGCTCTAATATCAACTCCTGAATTTACTTGTTCCATTATTTTAATTTTTTAGTTTAAAAATTAGATACAAATATACAATGAGAGAACAGTTTTAATTGTTAAAAAATGGTTAAAAGAATTGTAAAATTTGGTTAAAAAAGATTGTGATGAATTTAGTATATTAGTTTGATTAAAATAATTTATTTTATCTGAATTGTAAGTTATGGTTTTTTGGCTCTTAACATTTCTCGCTTGCCTTTTGGACCAGGCAATCGTTCTACAATAAAACCAACGGCTTGCATAGCTCTACGAACTGAACCTTTTGCAGAGTACGTTACTATAACACCATTATTTTTTAAGGCGTTATACATTATTTTAAACATGTATTCTGTCCATAAATTAGGTTGAACTTTTGCACCAAAAGCATCGTAGTAGATAAGGTCAAATTTATTTTTATCGCTTATATCTTTAAAAAATTGTTTGCGTTTGGTTAATGAGAAATTTGTACTTATATTGTTTTTGTTTTCCCAAGTTGAATGATGCATTTTTGCAAAAATTTGTTCGTGGTTTTGGGCATTTAATTCCTCAATATAATTTAGTTGTAAAAATTCATTGTCAGTCACAGGATATGCTTCAATACCTGTATAGTTGATTTTTAAATTCCTTTTTACGCTTTCTAAATAGCTTATAAAACAATTTAAACCTGTGCCAAAACCAATTTCTAAAATGGTTATTGTTGCCTTGTTGTTAAACAGGTCTAAACCGTGTTTTATAAAAACGTGATAAGCCTCTTGAATTGCACCATGTGTAGAATGGTATTGTTCGTCAATTTCGGGCAAATGAATACTTGTTGATCCATCTTTTGTAATAAATATATTTCTTTTCATTGGTGTAAGGAATAGCAGTAATTTACAACAAATATAATACAATATTTAGGTACTAATTACGTTAATAACTAAAATGAGTAGTATTTTTTTATTCATTAAAAAATAAGTACTTTTGCACAACCAAAGAGAAGAATATGGAAACAGATATTTTACAAATTAGCATTGAAAAAGTTAAGCAATCAAAATTAGATAAAGCAACACTTAATGGGCGTAAATTTGGCGCTACATTTACTGATCATATGTTTATTTGTACGTATCAAAATGGAACTTGGCAAACGCCAAAAATAACACCATATCAACCCTTGCAAATGGAGCCTTCGGCTCGTGTTTTTCATTATGGTCAAGCAGTTTTTGAAGGCATGAAAGCTTATAAAGATCAAGATAATAAGATTTTTTTATTTAGACCTGATGAAAATCAAGAGCGTATAAATAAATCGGCTAAACGTTTGGCGATGCCAGCATTTCCGAAAGAATTATTTTTTGAAGGTTTAAATGCTTTATTACGAGTTGAGAAAGATTGGATTCCTCAAGCAGATGGTAATTCTTTATATATTAGACCTTTTATGATAGCGAGTGGTAGAGGTATTTTTGCTGCGCCTTCAGACGAATATACATTTATAATAATTTGTTCTCCTTCGGGTAAATATTATGCTAAAGATGTTAAAGTAGTTATCGCTGAGCAATACAGTAGAGCTGCTAATGGTGGTGTTGGAGCTGCGAAAGCAGCAGGAAATTACGGTGCTCAATTTTATCCTACTCAAAAAGCAATTGATGCAGGTTACGATCAAGTAGTTTGGACAGATTCTACACATGCTTATATTGAAGAAGCTGGTACGATGAATATTTTCTTTAGAATTAATGACACTTTACTTACAGCGCCAACAAGTGAGCGTATTTTAGATGGAGTTACTAGAAAAAGTATCATTGATATAGCGAAAAGTCAAGGTATAGCAGTTGAGGTTAGAAAAATAGCTGTTGAAGAAATAAAAGAAGCTTCTTTAAACGGAAGTTTAAAAGATATGTTTGGTACAGGAACTGCCGCAGTTGTTATTCCTATTTCTCATTTTTCGCATAAAAATGTAGAATATAAAGTGAATAAAGTTGAGAACAGATATTCTGATTTGTTTAAAAAACACCTTACAGACATTCAATACAATAGAGCTGAAGATGAATTTGGCTGGAGATACGAGGTAAAATAGCAGTTTTATTTCTGTTTAAAAACGAATAAAATTTAAAAAAAGCTTGTTAAAATATTTTTAACAAGCTTTTTTATTATAAATTTTAAAATTATTTTTTCACTATCTTAGCAAAACTTAAAATTGCTAAGGTGTTGAATAATTACTATCAGACACCAAGTAAAACCAAGACAAAAGGCATAAAGTTTAGGTTGAACTCAGGTTAATATTAAAAAACTCTTTAAATTTCATCAGACATCTGCAATTTTTAATATCAAAACCTTAATTTTGCAGTATGGAAGAAACAAATAGACAGAAAAAAATTGCAGGTGTTTTACAAAAAGACTTAATTGATATTTTGCAAGGCGAAGCACGTGATTGGCTTAAAGGTATTATTATTTCAATAACAAAAGTTTATGTTACTTCAGATTTAGGCGAAGCAAAAGTATATGTTAGTGTTTTCCCTAGTGAAAACAGAGCAAAATTAATTGAAGCAATTCAAAAAAATAAAAAAACAATTCGCCATGAATTGGCTCGAAGAACAAAAAAACAACTTAGAAGAATGCCGAATTTAGAGTTTTTTGCAGACGATTCTTTAGATTATATTGAAGGAATAGATGCTGCTTTAAAAGGCGAAGAAAAAAATCCAATTCAAAACCCAGACATATTGCCAAGACGACAAAAAAGATAATTGAACACACCTTTATACATAGCAAAACGTTATTTGTTTTCAAAAACAGCTAATTCTACCATAAATATTATTACAAAAATAGCTACTGTTGGTGTAATAATTGGCACGATGGCTTTGTTTATTGTATTGTCAGTTTTTTCAGGTTTAAAATCATTTAATTTATTTTTTTTAAATATTTCTGATCCCGATATTAAAATTACAGCAACTAAAGGCAAATCTTTTTTAATTAACGACACTATTAATTCCGTTTTACAAGACAAAAGAATAGCTCAGTATTCTAAGATTATTGAAGAACAAGTTTTACTAAATTTTGATGGTAAACAAAAAGCAGCAAGTATTAAAGCAGTTGATTTTAATTACCTTAATGTAAATAAAATGGATACCGCTATTGCTATTGGCGAATGGTTAGATCCAAAATTTAAAAATGCCGTAGTTATTGGTTCTGGTATTGCACGAAAATTAAAATTACCACTTTATTCTTTTACCGATAATTTAAAAGTTTATGTTATAAAACCAGGCAAAGGTCAGCTTAATATGAAATCTATCAATTCGGTTAGAACCCAAGTAAAAGGAATTTTTGAATTGGTTGATGATATTAATGAAAAGTATGTATTTACAAACTTAGCCTTAGCTCAAGAATTGTTAAATTATAAAAAAGAACAAATTTCGGCACTTGAAATTAAATTAAATGCAGCCAATAGCCATAGTGCTATTGCTAAAGAATTACAGCGTAAATTAGGCGCAAGATTTAAGGTACAAACAAGAAAGCAATTAAACGAAGTAACTTACAAAATGTTAAATATGGAAAATTTATTTACCTATTTAATCGCTACTTTAATTGTAATTATTGCTTTGTTTAATGTTATTGGAGCTATGATTATGATGATTTTAGATAAAAAAGAAAATTTGAAAACACTTTTTAATTTGGGATTAACCATAAAACAGATTAAAAATATTTTTACCCTACAAGGTATTTTACTAACCATTTTTGGTTTGATAGTCGGTTTAATTTTAGCCGTTATTTTTGTTTACATTCAGCTTATTTATGAGCCAATAATGATACGACCAGACTTAGCATATCCTGTTGAATTTCATTTGTCTAATGTTTTAATAGTTGTAATTACTATTTTAATTTTAGGTGTTATTGCGGCTTTTATTGCAAGCAACAGAATTAGCGAAAAATTAATTTCGTAAGACTTAAGAAATTATAATTGAACCAATATTTCTTATTGCTATTTGTTGTTACGCTTTAATTATAGTGCTATCAGCCTGAATTGGAGTCAGTTTTTTATTGTCTTTATTTTTTTGTGTAATTAATTTAAACTAAATAATTAGTTTAAACTAATTATTTAGTTTACATTTGCATTGTTAAACTAAAAATTTATTTAGTTTTTAGAGTAAACAACTTTTTTATTATGGAATTAAAAAAAACAAATATGACCAAACAATTAACAAAAGCCGAAGAGCAAATAATGCAAGTTTTATGGCAATTAAAACTTTGTACTGTAAAAGAAATTATTGCGCTTTTACCAAGTCCAAAACCAGCTTACAATACAGTTTCTACGATTGTAAGAATTTTAGAAACCAAAAAATTTGTTTCGCACGAACAACATGGTAAGAGTTACAAATACTATGCTATAATAAAAAAGGAGGTTTATAGCAACCAGAGTTTACACAAATTAGTAAACGGCTATTTTAATGGATCATTTAAAAGTATGGTTTCCTTTTTTGTGTCAAAAAATGATGTGGATTTAGAAGATTTAGAAGCGCTTTTAAAAGAAATTAAAAAATAACCCTTTAAATAAAATCACTATGTTGCACTACATAATACAAGTACTTATATTTCAAACGTTATTTTTAGCGGTTTATGATTTGTTTTTAAAGAAAGAAACTTTTTTTCAATGGAATAGGGTTTATCTAATTGCAAGTTCTGTTTTTGCGTATGGCATTCCGTTAATTAAAACTGACAAAGCACCTGTTTTTTTTCAAAATAATCTTACCGCATTACCACAAGTATTTTTAAACCCTGAATTATTATTTTTAAGTGAAGTAAATCTATCTTCTAAAAATAGTAATTGGTTTACTTTAGAGCATTTTTATTATTTAGGCATTGCTATTAGCTCACTTTTATTTATGTATAAAACACTGTTAATCATCAATAAAATAAATAAAAATAAAGTAATTAAACAAAAGGAGTATAACTTGGTTGTTCTTAAAAATAAGCGCACTGCGTTTTCTTTTTTTAACTATTTATTTTTAGGCGAAGAAATATACAATACAAATTGCCCACATATTATTGCACACGAATTAACACATATTAAAGAAAAGCACAGTCTTGATTTAATCTATTTTGAATTACACAAAATTGTGTTTTGGTTTAATCCGTTTTCTTATTTATTTCAGTATAGAATTTCGGCTTTGCATGAATTTATTGCAGACCAAAATACCATTAAACAAAAAGATAAAATTTCCTTTTTCCAAAACCTACTGCAACAAACATTTCAAGTTGAAAAGTTCAACTTTGTTAATCACTTTTATAAAAAATCATTAATTAAACAACGTATTATTATGGCTACAAAAAACAAATCCAAAGAAATTTTAAAATTAAAGTATTTATTAATTATTCCGATGTTACTAATCATGTTTATGTATACATCGTGTAAAACAGAAAACGAAATAGATTCTAACGAATTTGTCGAATATAAAAACTTAGACAAAAAACCAATAGCAATAAATAGTAAAACGGAATTGTTAAGTGTATTAGGAAAAATATCCTACAAAAATGCAATCACATCTAATGATAATGAATTTTATCCAATATATTTTATAATTAGCAAAGATGGTAAAATAACCAATGTAGATTATTCTTCTGTTCCTAAACAATATATTTCTAATGCAGAAAATATAATTTCTCAGTTGCCAGAAATGAATGCTGGAGAGAAAAACGGAAAAAAGGTGAATACAAAAATGGCGGTTTTCTTATCAACAAAAAAAGAAGAAACTCAAAAAATAGAAAGTTTATCTATTGCAATTATTGATGAAGCACCTGTTTACAAAGGCTGTGAAAATGAAATGGATAAAAAGAAATGCATGTCTACTAAAATAACCAAATTGATTAATGCTAATTTTAATATAGATGTAGCAAATAATTTGGGTTTAGAAGCTGGTAAAAAACGTATTTCAGTGCAATTTATTATTGATAAAAATGGTGAAATTACTGACGTAAAGGCTCGTGCTCCACACGAAATATTAAAAGATGAAGCTATTAGGGTAATGAATTTAATACCACAAATGAAACCTGGTAAACAAAAAGGCAATGCAGTAAACGTGCGTTATAATTTGCCAATTGTATTTAACATTGAAGCGTAGTTTGTTTTATAAAGTCTACTTTTTCTTTGATTTAGTAGACTCAAAAATATTGAATAGCGAAGTATATCATGACTTAAAAACAGGAAACTTTGCCTAATTTGAATTAAGTAGCACTCAGTTTAATAGTATTTTTTAGTCTTTTTTAAGTATGTTTGTAATATGATTCAAATAGGTAAAACATTAGTATCTGAAGATATTATAGAAAAAGACTTTGTGTGTAATATTTCGGCATGTAAAGGACAATGTTGTATTGATGGTGATGCTGGCGCTCCATTAGAAGAGGATGAACTACAAATAATGAAGGATATTTACCCAAAAGTAAAACCTTTTATGAGGCGAGAAGGTATTACCGAAATTGAAAAACAAGGTGTTTATACTACCAATGAAGATGGCGAACATGAAACTACCTTAATTAATAATGCCGATTGTGCGTATGTTTTTTTTGATGAAAAAAACGTGGCACTTTGTGCTATTGAAGAAGCTTATAATCAAGGAGAAATTGATTGGAAAAAACCAGTTTCTTGCCATTTATATCCTATTAGAGTGAGAGATTACACCGAATTTTCTGGTGTAAATTATGATAAATGGGAAATTTGTGATGATGCCTGTTCGTTAGGTAAAGAGTTGCAAGTGCCCATTTATAAATTTGTAAAACAAGCCTTAATCAGAAAATTTGGCGAAGATTGGTATGCTGAGTTAGAAAAAGTAGCCAGTGCATTAAACACAAAATAAGCATATTGGTTTAGCAACAAATAAGTGGGAATTTTCTTTATTTGTAAATATAACATTCATCAAATTGAAACAAAATCAATATGATTAATGCAAAGGTATTCTTAATCTAACTTTTGTGCCATTTGGTTTGTTGTTTTCGTCATATAAATCTTCAAAATCAATAGAAAAGTCATTTTTATACGCTTTTGCAAAATTAGCTAATCTGTCTTCGGTTAGTTTAATACCAATAGAATCTTTTTTATGAATTTTCTTTTCTTTAATTGCTAAAGATCGTTTTCTGCCAACTCCATTATCTCTTACATTAATAATGAGATGTGAAGATCCTTCTTTTTTAAAACAAAGCTTAATTTGTCGGTCTTCTTTTTTTGATGATAATCCATGCCAAATAGCATTTTCTATAAAAGGCTGTAATATTAATGATGGTATTTTAATGGTATTAACGTTTAAGCCTTTGTCTATATCAAATTCAGATTGAATGGTGTTAGAAAATCGAATATTTTCTATATTAATATACAATTTCATAGTATCAATTTCGTCTGCAAGTGTTGTTTCTTTTGTTTGTGTGGCAGCCAATATTTTACGAATTAATTTTGAAAATTTATTTAAATAATAAACCGCATTTTCTTTTTCGTTATCTATTATATAAAGTTTGATTGAATTTAAAGAATTAAATATAAAATGAGGATTCATTTGACTTCGTAAAGCCGTTTGCTCTAATGTTACAATTTGTTTTTCTCTTTTTAAATTTTCATTTTTAGTATAAAAATAAATTATAATGGTCATTAATAAAATAAAAGATAAAATAGCAATACCTAAATTCCTGTTTTTTGTAATTTGTAATTGTGCTATTTCATTTTGCTTGGCTAAACTTTTAATTTTTCTATTTTTACGTTCACTATCGTATTTAATAATTAGATCATTTACATATTGAGTATTGCGTTCGTTTGATATTTTTTTATCATATTCTTCTGCCAATTTATAATATTTCAATGCTTTTTCAAAGTGCTTATTTTCTTGATGAAATTCTGATAGATAGCTATATGCATTGGCAATAACAGAAATTAAATCATATTCTTTCGCCATTTTTAAACCCTTTTCTAAGTTTATTTCAGCTTCGTTATATCTTTTTAACTTCGTTTGCGCCCAACCTAAGTTTAGCAGTTCGTAAGCATGGTAATATTTATTGCCCATTTTTTCGACAATAGGTAAATTATTTTGAATTAAATTTAATGCTTTTTGTGGTTTGTTTTGTCCGATATAAATATTTGCAATACTACTATTACAAATAACCTTACCTAAATCATTTTTAATTTTTGTGTTGATTTTTAGCGATTTGTTATAAAACAGCAATGCTTCATCGATTTTACCTTGATACTCTTTTGCTATACCTATATTTTGATTGTTAATTGCTAAACCTAAAGTGTTATTTATACTTTTTTCTATAACTTGAGATTGTTCAAATTGTTTGATAGCTAATTCGTACTGTTTTAACAATAAATAAATATTACCCATACTATTGTGGGCAATAGCAATACCTCTTTGTAAACCTAAATTTGGATTTTCAGTTTTTTCGGCTAATTCTAAAGCTAATTGACTGTAATCTAATGCTTTTCTGTTGGCGTCTAATTTTCTATAATCGGCACCTAACATATTTAAGCTAAAAACTTGAAACTCTACACTATTAATTTTTTCTGCTGTGAGCAATGCCTTTTCGTGTGTTGCGATTGCTTTTTTATATTGCGAATAGTTTCTGTATTTTATTCCCAATTGATTTTCTGCATAAGTTCGTCCAACTAAATAGTTTGCTTGATCAAACAAATTAATTATGGTCTTAATTTTAGTAGTATCTCGTTTAAAATGGCGTAAATGCTTATTAATACTTTTGTAGGTGTCTAATTGTTCTGAAATAACCAAATTGACCTTTTCTTCAAGGCTGGCTTTTTTCTTTTGAGAAAAAAAATGGATGCTTGTAAATAAACATAAAATAAAAAATAATTTATTCATAAATAACTAATAACTATTTAACAACATTAATAATGCATTTCTTTTAGCTCTTGATACTGGTACTGATGTGCCGTCTTCAAGCACCAAATATTGTCCATCGGTTTTAACATATTCAGCAACATACTTAATATTAATTAAATATGAGTTGTGTGCTCTAAAAAACATTTCACTATGTATTAAATTTTCAATATCCTTTATTTTTTTAGATAATATTTCTTTTCTACCATCTTTAAAATATATGGTAGTATAATTACCATCAGACTTACAATATATAATATCATTTGCATATATAAAAATTGTTTTACCAGAAAGCGGCAAAGCAATTTTACTTGGGTTTGAATCTGAAGATAAGTTTTGTAAAACCAATTTTAATTCTGTACCTAATGAATTATCAGATTTGTTATTTTTAATTTTAGCAACCGATTTTATTAAATCATCACTATCAACAGGTTTTAATAAATAATCAACAGCGTTTTCTTTAAAGGCTTTTAAAGCATAAGAGTCATAAGCCGTTGTAATTATTAAATCAAATTCTCTATAACTTAACTCATTTAATAATTGAAAACCATCCATTTCTGGCATTTCAATATCTAAAAACACACAATCTGGTTTTAAATAATTAATTGCTGAAATTGCTTCTATTGGGTTTGTAAAACTATCAATTACATTTACACCATTACAGAAATTTTCAATTTCCCATTTTAAACTTTTTATAGCAGTTAGTTCATCATCAATAATTATTGCATTTATCATTTTGTTAGATATAGTGTTAAGTTGATATAAAACAATGAATTTTAAATATTTTCAAAATTACATTATTTTTAGTTAACCAAAAATACAAGAACAAGATACTAAGTTTTTTGTTTTTTGTATAAATGGTTTCTACCAGTGTATAAATGGTATCATTTTTTACATAATTAGTCAATTGGTAGTAAAATTAATAGTAATAAATAAAAAAACGTGTTTTTATACAGTTTATACATTTATTAAAGCAAACCATACATTTTTTTAAAATTGGATTTAAAAACCTTCTTAGTTTTGAGGTAAGCAAATTAAAAACAATAATAAATTTTAAATCCTACAAATTATGAAAGCAATTAAATTTTTAACGCATTCGGTATTCGTATTAGTAAGTATCTTGATGCTGTCATGTAGTGGCGATGATGGTGCTACAGGCGCAACAGGTGCTGATGGAACTAACGGTATAGATGGTACTGATGGAAATGCAAATGTAGAAACAATTATATTTGAAAATCCTACTTGGCAGATAACAGCTACCTATACTGTAATGGATTTATCATTAGCATCGATTTCTATAAATTATGAAAATGATGTAATTATTGGGTATTATATAGATGGAGTATTAACCACTTCTTGGATTCCAGTAGATAGTGAATATTGTTGTGATAATAATTATTTAAGATCATATATTTCGGGTTCTTCACATAAATTTAGAATTTTTGCCCACTTAAGCGATGGTACTTATGATCCAACTCCTCCAACTATAACGGTTAAAATTATAGTCATCAAAGGAAATAACACAACTACTATTGTTGGTAATGGAGGCAAACAATTAAACCCTAAGCAACAAATTAAAAACGAATTAAAAAATGCTGAAATAAATATTAACGATTACTACGCAGTTTGTAATTATTACGGAGTTAACCCAGAATAAAATAATATTATTTGAATTCAAAGTAGTTAAGTAATTACTTAACTACTTTATATAATTAATTGCTATGAAAAATTATATTAAAAATCCACTATTAAGACAAGAGCAAGAATTAAATTTACTACTATTTAATCATAACACGATACAGGTTAAAAATGAAAAATCTATTTCTATAGATGTAATTCATAAAGAAATTTTCAGACTATTTCAAAAATTAAAAACTATTAAAAACTATTAAAAACTATTAAAAACTACTAAAAACATGAAAAACACAATAAAACTACTATTAGTAACAGCAACACTTTTATTAATTACACAAACAGTAAAAGCACAAGTAACAGCAGGTGTTGGTCTTGCATATGGGTCAAAAATTAGTACAGTAGGTATTCATCTTAATGGGCAATTTTTTATAACCGAAAATATAGCTGTTGCACCATCATTCACCTACTTTTTTCCTAGTACTGCCGAAGTTATATTGGGCTATAATAGAAAATGGTACGAAGCAAATGTTGATGCTAATTACTATCCAAACCTTAATATAATTGATGGTAAATTAAAACCTTACGGTTTAGC
>JALSLZ010000072.1 GCA_026988075.1 Flavobacteriaceae bacterium | reverse complement strand
ATTTCTTCTCGCAATATTTGATTCAATTCGTCTGTACCTAAATATTTATCTTTAGCAACACGAGCTTCAATTCTATCAATAATTTTAAGTGTAGTATCTACACCAACATCCGAAGAAACTAATACTTCTTCTAAATTATCTAAAACCTCTTCATCAACTTTAGATTTTCCAGCAACTGCTTTTGATAATTTATTAAAAAAAGTAGTTTTAGTTTTTTCTAAACCTTTATCTAAGGTTTCTTTTTTTTCTTTGGAAAATATTTTTTTAAATAGACTCATGGTTATTAATTAATCTGTTGTTTTTTTATTGATTGAAAATTACTATATAACAAAAATAGCTACAATCATTTAAGAAAGTAGCTATTTTATAGTATTTAAAAGATTTTTTATTTACTAAAAAATTCTTTAGTTTTTGTTGGATCCATAATTTTTTCAATAAAAACATAAGCTCCTGTTTTTGGAGACTTAACCATTTTTATTGCTTTTGCTAATCTTTTAGATCCTGTCTGTAATGATGCTACTGCTTTCTTTGCCATAATATATTATTTTATTTCTTTATGAACAGTCATTTTCTTTAAGATTGGATTAAATTTCTTTATTTCCATTCTACCAGGTGTGTTCTTTTTATTTTTTGTTGTAATGTACCTAGATGTTCCTGCTTTACCAGAAGCTTTATGCTCAGTACATTCTAAAATTACTTGAATTCTATTACCTTTCTTTGCCATAATGATCTACTTTTTTAAAAATCCTTTTAATCTTGCTTTCTTAAGAACTGCAGAAATACCTAATTTATTAATGTTTTTTAATGCAGAAGTAGATACTTTAAGTGTAATCCACTTATCTTCTTCTGGTATATAAAAACGTTTTTTCATCAAATTTGCATTGAATTTTCTTTTCGTTCTTCTTAGTGAGTGAGAAACATTGTTTCCAACCATCGCTTTTTTACCTGTAAGTTCACAAACTCTAGACATTGTTTTCTTTGTTTAAAATCGAGCTGCAAAAGTAAACATACTTTACATATCTCGCAAACTATTTCTGTTTATTTTTATATTTTTATTTTACAGTTAATTTAATTACGGTTGCAGCCTATCTATCAGCCAATTACAATCGCCTTGTAAAGTATAACGAATTCGATCATGCATTCTATTTGGTCTTCCTTGCCAAAATTCGATTACTTGTGGTTTAATTATATATCCGCCCCAGTTTTCTGGACGAGGAATTTCTTTGTTTTTAAATTTTTGTTCAAATGTAATTAATTGTTCATCTAACATTAATCTTGACTGAATTATTTCACTTTGATTTGAAGCCCAAGCACCAATTTTACTTCCGTTTGGTCTGGATTCAAAATAACCGTCAGAAAGATTAGCTGCTATTTTTTCTGCTACTCCTTTTATGATTACTTGGCGTTCTAAAGTTTGCCAAAAAAAAGACAAGCTAACTTTTGAGTTATTCGCTATTGCTTTTCCTTTTTCGGAATTATAATTGGTATAAAAAATAAAGCCTTCCCAAGTAAAACGTTTTAACAACACTACTCTACTCTTTGGAAAACCATCTAAACCAATGGTTGATATATTCATTGCATTTGCCTCGCCTGACTCCATTTTTTGAGCTTCTAAAAACCATTTTTGAAAAACCTCTATCGGATTGCCAGAAATATTACTTTCTAACAACTCATTTTTTTCATAAACTCGTCTGTTATCGGCTAAATTTTTATCAATTTTTGACATTCAATTACTTCTTTTTAATTAAATACAATCCCATAAAGGTAAATAAACCATTTGCAATTAAGATAAAAAAGCCAAATTTAAAATCAAACCAATCGGCACTATATTTATCTAATACAATACTTAATAGTACAGATACAATTGCAACAATTGGCACTAGCTTATCTCTAACTTTGAATTTGGTAAATAACCCAAAAGCATACAAACCTAATAAAGGTCCATAAGTAAAGCCTGCAATTTTAAATAACGAACTTATTACACTTGGATCACTAATTGCATATTTAAAGGCTATGACTACTAAAATAAGTAAAACTGAATAAGCAACATGCACTATTTGTCGTATTTTTTTTTGTTTTACTTCATCGTATTTTTTTTCAATATCTAATATGTCGATACTAAACGATGTGGTTAATGCTGTTAATGCAGAATCTGCACTTGAATACGCTGCTGCTATTAAACCTAAAATAAAAAAACCTGCAACCCAAACTCCTAAATCAGAAGTTGTAGCAATACTTGTAAATAATTTATCGCCACTAACTTCAATTCCTTTTAAAGCTGCGTACTTATTTAAAAGTACACCTAAAGATAAAAAGAAAATATTCACAATAAAAATAACAAACGTAAACCAATACATGTTTTTTTGTGCATCTTTTAAACTTTTACATGTCAAATTTTTCTGCATCATATCTTGATCCAATCCTGTCATTACAATTGCCATAAAAACACCTGACAAAAATTGTTTTATAAAATACTTTCCATCTTTTACATCATCAAAAAAGAACACTTTAGACTGTGAACTTTTACTAATTGTTTCTACTAAACCACCAAGAGACAAATTTAATTTTGAACTAATTAAATAAATAGTTAACCCAACCGAAATTAACATAAATGCTGTTTGCAAAGTATCTGTCCAAATTATTGTTTTAATACCAGATCTAAAAGTGTATAACCAAATTAATAATATGGTAATGGTTACTGTTATCCAATACGGAACACCTTGCTCGCCAAAAAACGTTAATTTATCAAACACAATAAATTGCAACACATTAGCTACTAAAAACAATCGAAATGATGCGCCAATAGTTCGTGATATTAAAAAATACGTTGCACCTGTTTTGTATGACATTTTACCAAATCTACCTTCTAAATAAGTATAAATTGAAGTTAAATTAAGTTGATAATACAAAGGTAAAAGCACGCGTGCAATAACCAAATAACCTACAATAAAGCCCAACATCATTTGTACATAACTAAAACTGGATTTTTCTACCCAACCTGGAACCGAAATAAAAGTCACTCCAGAAAGTGTTGCGCCAATCATACCAAATGCTACTAAATACCAAGGTGATTGTTTGTTTGCTGTAAAAAAAGTAGTGTTACTATCGTTTTTTCCTGTTAAAAAAGAAATTAGAATTAGTATTCCGAAGTAAGTAGCTATTAGTAATAATATAGAAATTGGATTCATTTTATTGAATTTAATATTCTTGCAAATATAAGGTTTTGTTATCAGAAATTAAAT
>JALSLZ010000071.1 GCA_026988075.1 Flavobacteriaceae bacterium | reverse complement strand
TAAATTTAGGTAAAAACACCTTTTTTAAAGGGAAAATAAATTCGGATAAAGAAAAGTTCGAGCTTACTTTTAAATCACCTAAAGTTAAAATAAAAGATAATGTAATTGATAAAATTAAATTGCAGATAGATAATAAAAATCCGTTATACAACACATTATTAAGCATTAACAAGATTAATACAAAGAAATATAATATTAAAGATTTAAATTTAGTTAATGTAACATTAAACGATACTTTATTTATTAGAACAGATTTTGTTGGTGGCAAAGAATATAAAGAAAAATTTGATTTAAGTCTTTATCACACTATAAATAAAAAAAACGAATCAATTATTGGGTTTAAACAATCTGAATTTGATTTTAAAAATCAAAAATGGAAAATTAATGCAGTAAAAGATAAAAAAAATAAAGTAATTTTTGACAACGAGTTGAGACATTTTGATTTTGAGGAATTTAAACTAACATCTAACAATCAAGAAATTAGTTTTTCAGGAAATACACAAGGTAAATTAAACAAAGAATTGCATTTAAACCTAAAAAATGTTTCGTTAGAAAAAAACACAAAAAAGTATGAAAACCTTGAGTTAAAAGGAATCATTAACGGTAAAGTTGATTATTTTCAAAAGGACGGAAAAGATTATCCAGATGTAAATTTAAATATTAATAATTTAAAAGTAAATGATTTAGCGCAAGGTGATTTATTACTAAAAGCAAAAGGAAATAAAACACTTAAAACATATAATTTTACGACATCACTAATAAAAGAAAATCAAAAAACATTAAATGCATATGGAACATTAGATTTTGACAAAAATGAACCTGAAATAGATGGAAACATTGAGTTTTTTAATCTATCCCTGAATGCTTTAAGTCCTTTAGGTGGAGAAAATATTACTAAAATAAGAGGTACAGTAAACGGAAAATCTAAATTAACAGGTTTGTTGCGAAGTCCTTATATGGATGGAGTTTTATATGTAAAAGATGCAGGTTTGGCATTTCCATATTTAAATACAGAATATGAGGTTAAAGGCAATCAAAAAGTAAATTTATATGATCATACATTTAATATAAATCAAACAACTGTTGTAGATGTAGAAAAACAAACAGAAGGATTGTTAACAGGAGAATTTACACATGCCAATTTTTTAAAATGGTTTATTGATTTAAAAGTAGATACCGACAACTTATTAATTTTAAATACCGAAGAAAAATTCGATTCCCTTTATTATGGTGTTGGATTTATGAATGGAGATGCTACAATTATTGGTCCAACAAATGGTTTGGTAATCGATGTTATAGCAACAACAAACCCAGGTACTAAATTTATTGTGCCTTTAAGTGATGTAAATACGATCGACGAAGATAAGTTAATTCGTTTTGTAAAAGAGAACACAGTAAAAAAACAAATAGATAACGGCAGGCCTGATGAAATTGTTTTTGATAAAGGATTGACATTGTTATTCAATTTAAAAGTTACTCCAGATGCAATTGCACAAATAGTAATTGATAAAGCAACAGGTTCTGTTTTAAGAGGTCGAGGCAACGCGTTACTCGATATAGATATCAATACCAATGGAAAGTTTGAAATGAACGGAACTTATATTGTTGATAATGGCGTGTATGAATTGAAGAACATTGTAAATAAAACTTTTAATGTGCAAAAAGGCGGAAGTATTTATTGGAGTGGCAGTCCATTTGACGCCTATTTAGACATTACTGCAGTTCATAAAGTAAAGGCAAATCCCTCTATTTTATTAGATAATATTAATACAGCAAGAGATATTGATGTAGATTTAATTACAACTATTACAGGTAATTTGTACGAATCAAATATGGACTTTGATATAAGTCTTCCAAATTCAAGTACCTTGGTGCAATCAGAATTATCGTATAAAATAAATGATGTCGATAAAAAGATGACACAATTCTTTTCTCTGTTAGGTTTTGGTACTTTTATTAATCCAAACAATATAGATTATGCTAATAGTGGTAGTTCATTGCTTTACCAAACTCTTTCAGAAAGAATAACCTCGGTCGTTTCAAAAATAATTAGCAATGATGACGATATTATTAAAGTAGGTTTTGATTTAGATATAGGCGAAACAAATAATAACAATGTAGAACAGATAAAAACTAACGATCAAGTTGACATTACTTTTAAAACAAACTTATACAAAAAAATTACCGTTAATGGTATTGTTGGCGTACCTGTTGGATCAAAAACACAGTCAAGTATTATTGGCGAAATTGAAGTAGAAATGCCATTAAATAAAAAAGAAGACTTAAGGTTAAAAATGTATAGTAAGAGAAACGAAGTGCAATTTGACGTGCTTGATTCGGAAGGTTACACACAAGGTTTAGGTTTTTCTTATCAATTTAATTGGGATTCGGCTTCAGAATTTTTAAAAAAAATAGGTTTAAAAAAATCAAATAAAAAAAAGAAATTAAAACAAAACAAGATAAAAAAGAAAGATACCATTAATTAGTTTTGCTTTTTTTAAATACAAATTATAATCGTACCTTTACTTATTAAAACGAGCGACTTTTTAATATAATTTTAAATAAGGTTGCTTGTTTTTACATTACTAAATTAAATGAAAGTTAAAATAAAAAAAATAGCATTAATGACATCTGGAGGAGATTCTCCAGGTATGAATGCCGCAATTCGTGCTATTGTGAGATCTTGTTCGTATTATGAAGTGGAATCTATTGGCGTTTTTAGAGGCTATCAAGGTTTAATAGAAGGCGATTTTAAAACACTAAACGCTCGATCGGTACATCATATCATTCAAAAAGGCGGTACTATATTAAAAACAGCACGTTCAGAAGAGTTTAAAACAAAATTAGGAAGACAAAAAGCATATCAAAATTTAAAAAATAATAATATTGATGCTTTAATTTTAATAGGTGGCGATGGCACATTTACCGGAGGAATGATTTTTGAAAAAGAATTTAATTTTCCTGTTGTTGGAATACCAGGTACTATTGATAATGATATATTTGGCACAAGCCATACCATTGGTTACGACACAGCATTAAATACAGTTGTTGAAGCAATTGATAAAATTAGAGATACCGCAAGTTCGCATAATAGATTGTTTTTTGTCGAAGTTATGGGACGAGATGCTGGTTTTATAGCTTTAAATACAGGAATTGGTGCTGGAGCTGAAGAGATTTTAATTCCAGAAGAAAATTTAGGACTTGACAGGTTGCTAAAATCTTTACAAAAAAGTAGACGTAGTGGTAAATCATCAAGTATTGTAATTGTATCTGAAGGCGATAAAATTGGTAAAAATGTTTTTGAATTGAAAGATT
>JALSLZ010000070.1 GCA_026988075.1 Flavobacteriaceae bacterium | reverse complement strand
GAAGCGCCACCAACAGATTGTAGGTTACTTTTATAAATAGCAATTTCCAAGTAATTATCCGAATTGAATAAAGCTAATTTTTTACCATCATTTTTTCTTTTTTCAATAGGTATTTCAAAATCAACTACCTCATTATATTGGTTAAATATTTTTGTAAAAACATAACTTCTAACATTAAGTTCAAACTTTCTGCCTTGACCAATTTTTTTAAATAAATCTTTATCAATATTTGTAATAATGTTTCCAAAATTATCAATATAGATTACATTACCAATTATTTGATTTTTTTCAGGATTAATATGTGGATTTACCTCTTTTAATTCTTTAACATCATTAGTATCTTTACCAATAATATTCAAATTTCCACCTCGTGCAATATGACAAGCTACACTAATAAAACCCTCTAAAAAGTAACTGTTTTCATCTTTTTTATCTAATGTGATTTCAACTACTCTTTTAGGCTGAATAACAGATGACAATAAAGAAATTAACCCGTTATTAGCACAAATAAAATAATGTTCATCTAATAAAAACACATAATGTTTGTTTTCTACACTCCATTCTGCATCTACTGCAATAATATGAATAGTACCTTTAGGAAAATGTTTATATGCATTTTTTATTATATAAGCAGCTTCATTAATACCAAATGGAGTTATTTTATGAGAAACATCAACTACATGAGCATTTGGTAAATCGCTATAAATACGTCCTTTTGCAGCACTTACAAAGTAATCTTTGGTGCCAAAATCTGAAGTTAATGTAATTATAGGGTTTTTCATCTTTTTTTGTTGATAATTTAACTTAATAATTACATTAAAATCTTTGTATAAGTAAGATTAAAATAATATTTTTGAGTCAGTTAAATATTCATTTACAAAATTATAAAAATAATCGATTAAAGCACCTACTATTGAACGAAAAAATTATTGAAATTACAGAAGTAAATCCAAGCGAATTTTTTGGTATTCAAAATGAAACAATTTTACAATTAAAAAAGTACTTTCCAAAATTAAAAATTGTAGCCAGAGGCAATAAAATAAAGATCTTTGGCGAAGACGAACTCTTAGAGCTATTTGACAAAAAACTAACCATGCTCATCAAATACTTTGAGCGATACAACAAATTAGACCAAAATAGCATTGAACAAATTTTATTATCAGATAATTCAGCCAAAAACAGTGCAGAATCTGACATTATTGTACATGGAGTTAGAGGTCTTAGAATAAAAGCACAATCTGCCAATCAACAAAAAATGGTTGATTTAATGCTTAAAAACGACATGCTTTTTGCTATTGGACCTGCAGGAACAGGAAAAACATATACAGCCGTAGCATTGGCAGTACGAGCATTTAAAAACAAAGAAGTAAAAAAAATAATTTTAACACGTCCAGCCGTTGAAGCTGGCGAAAGTTTGGGCTTTTTACCAGGTGATTTTAAAGACAAATTAGATCCGTACATGCAACCTTTATACGATGCATTGCGAGATATGATTCCACCAATGAAATTAGAAAGCTACTTAGAAAAAGGCACGCTACAAATTGCGCCTTTAGCATTTATGCGAGGTAGAACTTTAGATAATGCTTTTGTTATTTTAGACGAAGCACAAAATACAACACATAGCCAAATGAAAATGTTTTTAACCCGAATGGGAAAAAATGCAAAATTTATTATTACTGGCGATCCCGATCAAGTTGACTTACCAAGAAAACAAACTTCTGGTTTAAAAGAATCTTTACAAGTTCTAAAAAGTGTAAGAGGCATTGGCATGGTTTATTTAGACGAAAAAGATGTCGTTAGGCATCGATTGGTTAGTAAAATAATTAAAGCCTATAAAAAAATAGAAAAAGAATAATCATCCGCTTTTAAGCGAATTAGTTATAGCTATCTTAACAAAAAATATTAAATTTGTAATTCAAAAAAATAATATAAAAAATGACATTAATAAAATCCATTTCTGGAATTAGAGGAACAATTGGAGGAAAGATAGATGACAATTTAACACCAATTGATATTGTAAAATTCGCAGCTGCTTACGGTTATTTTTTAATAAACGAAGTAGCAAAAAACAGTACAGCATCTTGTCCGAGTTGCGTTACTACAACACCTTTAACGGTTGTAATTGGTAGAGATGCACGTATTTCAGGCAAAATGGTAAGTAGCTTAGTTGCAAACACTTTAGTTGGTCTTGGCATTAATGTAATAGATTTAGGTTTATCAACCACACCAACTGTTGAGATTGCTGTACCGTTAGAAAATGCTGATGGAGGCATCATTTTAACCGCATCGCATAATCCAAAACAATGGAATGCCTTAAAATTGTTAAATCATAAAGGCGAATTTTTAAACGATAAACAAGGGAAAGAGATTTTAAAAATAGCCGAAGAAAATACAACTGTTTTTGCCGAAGTAGATGATTTAGGTACCTATACAAAAAGGAAAGATTACCTACAAATTCATGTAAACGAAGTATTAAAATTAGATTTAGTAGATATTGAAGCTATTAAAAAAGCAAACTTTAAAGTAGTTGTTGATGCCGTTAATTCTACTGGTGGAATTGCCATTCCTTTATTATTAGAGGCTTTAAATGTAGACTGTGTAAAACTTTAT
The DNA here is from genome assembly GCA_026988075.1 of Flavobacteriaceae bacterium. GTDB lineage: Bacteria > Bacteroidota > Bacteroidia > Flavobacteriales > Flavobacteriaceae > S010-17. The sequence goes on along the minus strand of JALSLZ010000070.1, from coordinate 752 downwards.
TGCGAACCAAACGGACAGTTTCCTCACAACCCAGAACCTTTAGCAGAAAACCTAACCGAAATATCTAAATTAGTAGTTGCTGAAAAAGCAGATTTAGGTATTGTTGTAGATCCAGATGTAGATAGATTGGCTTTAGTTAGTGAAGATGGCTCTATGTTTGGCGAAGAATATACTTTAGTTGCCTGTGCAGATTATGTGTTAAGTAAGACAACTGGTAACACGGTTTCTAATTTATCATCATCAAGAGCATTGCGAGATGTTACAAACAAACATAATGGTACATACCAAGCAAGTGCAGTTGGCGAAGTAAATGTTGTTCAATTAATGAAAGATAGCAATGCCGTAATTGGCGGTGAAGGAAATGGTGGTATTATTTACCCAGCATCACATTATGGAAGAGATTCTTTAGTTGGCGTTGCTCTATTTTTAAGTCATTTAGCCAACGAAAAAAAATCTTGTAAAGAATTGCGAGATTCTTATCCTTCGTATTTTATGAGCAAAAATAAAATTCAGTTAACACCTCAATTAAATGTAGAAGAAATTTTAGTAAAGGTAAAAGAGCTTTACAAAGATGACGAAGTTTCTACTATTGATGGCGTAAAAATTGATTTTGAAACCGAATGGGTGCATTTAAGAAAATCAAATACCGAACCTATTATTCGTATTTATACAGAAAGCACTTCTCAACAAAATGCAGACGAACTGGCTGAAAAAATGATACAACAAATTGCTAAAATAGCAGGAATTTAAAC
>JALSLZ010000069.1 GCA_026988075.1 Flavobacteriaceae bacterium | reverse complement strand
ATGGGAAAATTAAAACAAATACCTACTTTAAAGAACCTAATAGATTTTTTACTAAAAACAAATCCTATTTTTAGTCCTAAAAGAAAATTTTATAGTAAAGTTGCATAACTTTTTCAGTAAACCCTAAATAAATTTCGAGCATTTTCAATTATAGCAGGTAGTTTGGCTTTGTAATATAAAATTTGTGAATAATTGGGGTTAAAGCCTTGGATTTTATTAAAACATTAGCTTTGTTAACTTAGGCTTAACAAAATAGAACTATCATAATACACAAGTATAAGCAATAAACAAAAAGATTCAAACACAACAAATACAAAACACCTAAGACAATTTAAAAGTAGCCTTAGGTGTTTTTTATATTTTGCAATAAATTTACTTTACCTTTTTATATTTTCTATACGAAAATATAGAAAACACAATAATAAATACAATAAAGTAATAAATCCACTCTGGAATAGGAACTGGATCTCCTTTACCATACGAATGCATTCCGCTTAAGTAATAATTTACACCAAAATACGTCATTATTAAAGTTGCAATAGAAATCATACTTGCAAAATTAAAAGCAAATTTTCCTTTTAATCCTGGTACCAATCGCATGTGTAAAATAAAAATATAAATCATCATTGATATTAGTGCCCAAACTTCTTTCGGATCCCAAGACCAATATCTTCCCCAAGATTCATTTGCCCAAACGCCACCTAAAAATGTACCTACCGATAACATATACAGGCCAACCGTTAATGTCATCTCATTAATATATGTTAACTCGCTAATTGTATCTTTTAATTTGGTTTTGTTTGCTGGTGTTCTAATTAAAAACAATAACAGTACAAAAAAGCCTAAAAGTGAACCCAAACCTAAAAACCCATAACTCGCTGTAATAATACCAACGTGAATCATTAACCAATATGATTTTAATACAGGTTCTAAATTGGTCATTTCTGGACTCATTAAATTACCATGAGCAATTCCTAATAAAAATGCAGCAAACAAAACAGTACCAGAAATAATAAATTTACTTCTTTTTTTAGTTAAAAATAAACCGATAATAATTAAAACCCAAGCAATAAAAACAGTTGCTTCGTAACTATTACTCCAAGGTGCATGCGTAGTAATGTACCAACGCACAGCAATACCTATTGTATGTGCAATTAAACTTAGTATTGTAAAACCAATAAAAACATTTGTAAGGTTTTTTATTAATTTATTATTTGGTTTAAATAAATCAATAAAAGTTAAAATTAACAATATAAAACCTATTGAAAAATAGAACATCAAAAGCTTAAAAAACACATTATACTTATTGTATTTTATTTCTAAATCTATTTTTTGTTCAGTTGGCATTATATCTGAAGATAGTTTATGCTGATATTGAGAAATGATTTCTAAATACTCATCTGCTTGCTTGTAATCTTTTGTTTTAATAGCTTTAGCTAATGATTTTAAATACAAGTTATGCATTTTTAAAACCATGGTGTCTTGCGCAACAAAAGCTTGCGTATCGTTGCCCGAATACCATTTACTATCTTGATCGTTAAATTTTGGGTATATAGTTAGTAAATCGCCTTCTAAAACTCGGTACCAAATATTAGCACGTTCGTCTAAATTTATTATTTCTTTATCTAAATAGGTTTGATTTGCCTTATTTTTTCTACTCGACTTAGCTGCTAAATCTTCTAAATAATATGATCCATTTTTAAAGAAATTCATCATAGTAGTATGATTATCTTTAACACCTAAATCTTTGGTTATTTTAGAACCATTTCCTAATTGTACCGTATTTACTTTTATTATTGGTTCAAAACTTAACAATCTTGGGTTAACTTGTGCCGTTAATAAAATTTGCTCTGCGGTTAAACCTTTATACGTATCTTTTTTATAGATTTTACGCAATGCTTCTAAAGCATAAGTGTTTACAGGTTTCATTCTGCCTCTAAAATCTTGAATAACCAATTTACCAAATTTATCGGCATGCTCTTTACTTACCGCTTGTTTCTGCAATGTTTCTGCATTGACTTCTTTATTATGATTGTGATTATTTTCTTGCGCTGTAGCTACAAAACTCAAAGCAATGAATAAAACGCTTAAACTTGCCGCTTTTTTATCTGAAAGTTTTTTTAGTTTACCTGATAAAACTTTAAAATGTGAACCTTTTAAAAACAAACTAAAAAACATACCTATTCCCATTAAAATATAACCAATATAGGTTAAAAGTGTTCCTACATAATCATAATTTACCGAAAGGTGTGTTCCTTTTTCATCTGGATCATAAGACGATTGAAAAAACCGATATCCATGATAATCTAATACATGGTTCATATAAATACGAAAATCGAATGTTTCTTCTGGAGATATTACAGTAACTTCACTTGCATATGATGAAGCTGAATTTGTACCTGGATAACGTTCCAATTCAAAATCTCTTAATTTAATTGAAAATGGTGTTTTAATATTTTTTGCACCATAAGATATATAAAAATTCAAACCTCCTAATTGTAGTTGTGTTGGTTTATTTATCAATCCTTTTCTACCTCGAACAGTTATAATTTTTTCTTCACTACCTGCTTTAACTTTAAGCGATAACATATCTAATGGATAATTATCCTTTTCTTTTTTTGAAGCAGTTTTTGAAATCACTTTACCTTTAACCACGTTATTTATAACAAAACGCAAATTATTAAATGTATATAACTTTTTAATTTGTAAATCAGAAATAGAATCTTTTGAAATATTTGTTAATTTTTGAGTTTGCATTTCCATATAAGTACCATCAAAAATTGGTTTAATTGTACTTTTATTATCCTTTACAGTAATATTCATTGCGCCATCAAAAGCATTGTTAAATGAAAACAGTATATTACTAATTACTTTAATTTCGCCTTCTTTTATAAAAATATCATTTCTTGCACCTTGACTTGACTCTACAATATGAATATACTTATCGCCTTTCTCATCTTCAATAATCGATTCTTTTGCATTGGCTACATAATTAAGTAATTCAATTGAAAAAGGAATTTTTTCTTCACCGTCTTTACCAAATTCATCAGAAATATCATAACTATTACTACCTAATTGACTAAAAAGAACCACTTCATTTTTACCATACGTTTTCATGTATTTATTATTATCAACTCTTGCTGTAACAAAAGTTTTATCTGATACAATAACATTTGAAACTTCGCCTTCTCTAATTAACATCATTCCTTCAAAACCAAAATACCGTGAAGTAAAAGAACCAACCAAAATAATAATAAAAGCAATGTGAAATAGAAAAACCGGCCATTTTTCTTTACGAAATAATTTGTATTTAAAAATATTACCGGCAAAATTAATAACCAATAAAAGCATTAAAAACTCAAACCATCTTGTATTATAAATTAAGGCTTTAGCGGTTGGAGTTCCGTAATCATTTTCGATAAATGTTGCCGAAGCCATAGCAAAAGCGTATGATAAAATTGCAACAGACATTAGTCTGGTACTGAATAAAAAACTAAAGATGCTTTTATTTTTCATTGTAGTTAGTGTTTGAGGTACAAAATTACTCTAATTTTCAATCTTAACCAAGTGATATGATAGATATTAATATAATACCCATAAATTTAATCTATTATTTGTAAGTTTGGTTTAATTTTAACGTCAAAACAGTTAATTATAATAAACAATAATATGAAAAAAACAGTAGCTTACTTATTAATTATTTTAGGAATTGCAATGATTTATATTGGCGGATTTCACGCTCCAAAACTAATGTTGCCACCAATCATTACGGGAATTGGTTTTTTTGGTATTGCAGCGGTTTATTTACAAGAAAACAAAACAAGATCAAAGTAAGATCTTGTTTTGTTTAATTTATAAAGTTTTTTATTTTGATAATAAATAGGAAATATTTAAAAAGACATTTCGTCCTTGCCTTGGAAAATTATTCCAATCTGCATAGGTAGAATAATAGCTGTCTAATACATTTTCTACACCATATTTTAAAAGCACTGTATTATCCTTAATAAAAAATTTATTACCTAAATTTAGGTTAATAATTGTATAAGCTGGCGTTTCATCTTCGCCAAACATTACACTATAATTTGTTTGATTTCCGTTACCTTTTAATTGTATGGAAGCATTAAACTTATTTTTTGAATAGACTATTTCTGTAAAATAGGAAAACGGACTAATTAAAGGTAGGTTTTTTTTATCATCACTTTTCCCTAAACTATAACCTAATGACGAATTTAAAGAAAAATTATTCGCAATATTATATTTAAAATTTACACTTGTATTAAAGATTGTTGCGTAATTGAGAGCAGTATATATTCTAACACCATTTGCGCCAATGGTCATTTCAGTTAAGCTTGTGTTTGTTTTACCAATAATATAATCTTTAATATAAAAATAAGAACCTTCAAGACCTATACTAACGCCTTTTAATTTATAATTTGTGTTTAAATTTATTTCTAAAGATTTTTCATTTTTCAACATTGGATTTCCAACATAATCAAATCCATCAAAACTATTAAAAAGGTAAAATCCGTAAGCCTCACTAATCGAAGGTGCTCTTTCACCATAACCCAAACCAAAACTTATATTGTAATTTTCTTTTTTTTGTAAATAATTAGCCGATAAGCTTGGTAAAATTCTACTTTGTGAGCTTTCCATTTTTGGATAAAAAATCCTTAAACTTGCCAACCCAACTTCATTATCTAATCTGTTTTTATGATAAGATACTCTTGTAGAAAATTTAAAAAAACCATCTTTAATTACTTCAATTTCATCTTTTAAAAAAAGACCAGTATTCATGGTTTTTACATCTGGCCACGTATACATAAACATACTATTTTCTAAAGGGTCATTTGGATACATTGTCATTTCGGCAATAGATTTATTATAATGAGCATTGATATTTAGTGATATTCTGTGCTTTTTGTATGTTAAATATGTTTTAGAATACATACCGTAAGTATCACTCCAACCAGGCATATCCATTCTAATAGGCACATCGGGTCTTTTTGTATCATCCATAGTATGTGTAATCGTATTAAAATACAATTTAGTTTCGATATTTTTAACAACTGAATTTCCTTTATAAATATGTGAAATAGAAGCTATAGTTGCTTTTGCAAGTGAAACATCCATAGGCAATGCTGGATAACCAACATCAGTTGCTTTATCATAAATTAAAGAAGCATGTATTTGATGTTTATTCGTTATTTTATAAGCAGACTGAGCAGAAATATTATATTTTTGGAATTGAGAATATAATATTTCATTTCCATTTCCATCTATATAGTTCTCTGATTTTCTAAAAATACCATCTACATTAATAGTAAATTTATTGGTAGCATATGCAAAATCTAAACCTGTTGATTTGTAATTACCATTTGTTTCATAACCAAGATCTATATTCGATTTTAAGCCTGTATTTTTAAATGCTGTGTTTTTTAGTTTTAAATCAATATTACCACCAATACAATTACCGTTTTCAACGCCTTCTTGACCAGAATTGACTTCCACTTTTTCTAAGTTTGAAACATCAACATAAGACGTTATAGGATCCATTTTATCTGTACAAGCACCATAAATTTGCATACCATCAATAGTAACTGAAATCCTATCAGTAACCATATTATTTATTGTTGGTTCCCATGCATAATTACCACGTTTAATCATATTTATTTTACTTGATTTTTCTAAGTAGCGATCTATACTTGAAAGTGCTTTTTCTTGACGGTAATTACTAAGCTTTCTTCGACTTGTAATTATAATTTCGTTTAAATTATTTATAGTATCTTTTACCTTTGGTTTTGTTTGAGAAAAACAATAGAAACCATTAATAAAAACTAAAAACAAAAGTATTTTTTTCATTTTTTATGATTTTATTAAAAATCTATAAAAAGTATTGCTTTAATACTTTTTATAGATTAATTTTTTATTAAAATTCAATTTCTAAATACAAGGTGCTTTCACTAATAGAATCACTTAAATCCTCACCTTTAAGAATGTCATTATTTTCATTTAAGAGTTTTAAATTCAATCTCCAATAACCAGTCATTGTTAATGATAAATTACCATCATACATCTTGGTTGTTGCATTGTAAGCTAAATCTGTATTATTTGTAGAACTATGATTATTCATTGACGGCATTCTTGGATCTAATGTTATCGTAAAATTTTCTACAACAGGAAACATCATCATACTTTCCATTTTATGTAATGTAACGCTCATTTGATTTATCGCAATTTCTGGTTTATTTGGATTGACCATAGCTAAAATATATTTAACACCATCAGAACCCATAAAAGTTGCTACTCGCTGTCTTGTATTATTAAATACAGAAATACCTTCTTCTACCATGTAATCTGTACCATTTATATTATACATAAATTTAATAGACCAACCAGAATTATCTACTCCTGTCATTTGAAAAACAAGATAACCATTATACATAAATTCAGTTCCTTCCACCTTTTTAATATTAGATTTCGGACAAGAATGATTCATTGTTGTCATTGCCATCATTGGCATCCAACTTATTGTTAGGTCATTTATATACGAGTTGTCTGCTTTGTTTTTTATACGCAAACTAATATCGTTATAACCTGTTTTAAACATACCTGACTCTGTATATACTTCAATAATATGTGTGTCATTAGTAAACTGTTTTACTAAGGTTAAATTTTCGGTTTCATCTACTTTTTTTACTTCTTCATCATCCGAGTTACATGATATAAATAATATAAATATAAAAAGTACTGGTAATAAATATTTTAATGTTTTCATAATTGTATTTGTTATAATTAACTTTTAAGCTAATCGATTTTTGTTTATTTTTTATTTTCCGTTATTAACGGATTTTTTGCCACAAGAAATTAAAGTACTCAAAAGAGTAATGGTTGTACATTACAATGGTATTACTTAGTTATACTTGAAATTACTTGTAGTTTTAATTTTTAACTAATTGATTACTAAATTTTAATGGTAATATTTATGTATTGCTTTTAACTGTAAAAAAATGAAAATTGTACAGGAAAATTAACCGAAAAGCACACTAAGAAAACGTAAAGTTCGCAAAGATGTACGAGTTTTTAGTCATTTTTTATTAAGACTTCTTTGCAAAAATCTGCGGTCAAAATTAACCACAAACTAAACAAAGTTGTACAAAACCATCTATAAACAGGTAAAAGCAAGAAAAATCTAAGCTATTTGTGGAGGTTGAAATACTTCGTTAATAAAACGATTTATTAAGAAGTGTTTTTCAAAAGTAGGTTGTTCTTTTTTATTTAAAAACTTTAATTTTTCAGTGTTAAAATTATTGCTATTCAGAACAAAAACAGGAAAAAACATTTTCACTTCTGAAAAAGTAGTTTTTTGAGAGTTTGGTTCGTCTAATAAATTAGCTGATTTTAATTGACTTGCTACATAACAAGTACCATTACATTTTAAAACTGGTTTGTTTTTATTTTTACACAATTCTTTTTTTATATAATCGTAATTTGCAAAATATTCGGCAAAATAAATAGCTGGACGAAGCATTGCTGCTAAGTACATCGCTACAAATAATATGCTGAATAGTTTTGTTTTCAAAATACATTAATTATAAGTGCAAAGTTAAGTATTTATTGCGAATAAGAAAAAGATGTTTTAGTGTTTTTTATCAAAATTAACATCAATTACTTTAATAATAGTTTTTTTTAATTGCTAAATCTTAAAATACTGGTTAATACCCGAATGAAAATCAACCCTTGTATGTAGTATGGATATTTTTAGTTCAAAGACGTTTAAAAATCTTTTTTTCTTAATTTTAAATGAATTCGTAATAACGGAAAAACCACCCATAAACATAAAATAAATAAAGAGGTTAGTAAACCTTTACTCGTACCAAAAAACTCTTTAAAAACTGCGCCTGTATAACCTAACAAAGCAGAAATATCTAATTTTAAGAGTATAAGTGTTCTTGATAAATCTATAGGATTAAACATCATAGATGTTAAGGCAAATTTATCTAAAGGATATTCTTGAAATTTTATAGCTAAAATCATAAAAATGCCATCGTAAACTACGGCTAAAAACAGCCACATTAAAATAGCGTAACCAAAACCTTTAATCTTATTTTCGTTTGATATGGCAATGTTGTACGCTAAGGCTACAAATATAAAATTTAAGAATGCGCCTACCACAATTAATAAGCCAAAATCAAAAATAGAAGCAGATTTAAACAAACCATATAATACAAACGGAATTCCTATACCTAAAACCAAACTTAAAGTTAAAGATAGTGAAACACCTAAATATTGTCCTATAAAAATTTTGTTTCGTTTTATGGGTTGTGCAAGTAAAAGCTCGGTAAATTCTTTGGAATTATAATAATACATTACGCCAAATATTGTTCCTATTAAAGGGGTTAATACAATAATGATATTCATTAAAGTAATGATTGCTTTATTTACATCGTTATTTAAAAAAAGGAGTACAAAACCTAAGATTAAATAGAAAACAAAATAGACATAACTCCAACGACTACGTAATAAATCGAATATACTATATTTTAAAATTTTTAACATGTTGTTTAGTTTACGTATTGTTTAGAAATTAAATTTGCAATGGCGTGTTCTAAATTAGTTTGATTGGTTTGTTCTTGTAATTTAGTGATACTGCCTTTAAAATAAATTTTACCATCTAATAAAAATACAATTTCATCGGCAAGTTCTTCTACAACACTCATAATATGTGTTGTTATTAATACTGTTTTTCCTTTATCTCTTTCTTTTTTAATTAAATCTTTTAAATAAATTAACGCAATTGGATCTAAGCCAGTTGTAGGTTCATCAAGAATAATTAAATCACTATCAAACATAAAAGTTAATACAAGGTTGACTTTTTGTTTTGTTCCGCCAGAAAGGTTTCCTAATTTTTTTTTCAAGAATGGTTGTAAACCAAACAAATCAATTAATTCTTGTTCATTAGCTTGTTTTGGTCTTAGGTTTTTAACCATTTTTATTAATTCAATAACCGATAGATTTGCAGGAAAATTAGCTATTTGAGGTAAATAATTTAAGTTATTACGATAGTTCCATTCTTTTAAGATGTTATTTCCTTGAAAACTAATTTCACCTTTGTTTGGCACAACCATTCCTAAAAGGCATTTTATTAAAGTGGTTTTTCCTGAACCATTTGGTCCTAAAATAGCAAAAATACCACCTTTTTCAATATCTAAATCTAAACCATCTAAAACGGTAAGTTTTCCAAATTTTTTATGTAAATTTTTTATTTTAATCATCACTAATTTAATTGAATGGGATTAATAGGTTTCATTAATGGTTTTTTATCTTTTAAATTATCTGGTGTAAAAACAGGCGATACTTTTTCTGAAAAATTGATTATATCCACAAATAAACTTCTTAGTAAAACTAAGGTTTCAGGTGTTTTATTTACCACATACGAAAATAATTTTACAGGTCTAAAAGGTACATCACCAATACCATCTTTATTTAAATCGTAACCAGTGTATTCGCTCCAATAATTGGCTTCAAATTCATTGTCATTTAAACGACTGTTATACGATAAATCAAAGGCATTATGCATAAAATTATTATATTCAAAAATATTTTTATAACAACCACCAGTAAATTTTAAAGCCCAACCATTGCGGACAAAATGATTGTTTTTATAAGTAATCCGATTGCAACCATCAATATTAATACCTATCGTGTTTTGTTCAAAAACATTATCAACAATTTCGGCATCGTAAATTTCTTTTAATAATAAACCATACGAAGCTGTTCCCCAATTAAAATGAAAGGTATTGTGGTGCATTTTAATATACTTAGAAAACATTACAGCTACACCAGCACCATTTTTTTTAAATTCGTTATGATGGTATTCGTTATGATGAGAAAACATAAAATGCAGACCATAGCGAATGTTATTTTCACTTTTATTATGAGAAATGAAACTTTTATTTACAAATTCTAAATAGATACCATCACGCATACCACTGATAGTGTTTTTTTCAATACGCATGTTTTTACATTTCCATAAATGAAAACCATTACCTGCACTTGTTTCTACAATGGCATGACCATTTACTTTATTGTTTGTTAAAACACCATAGTTTGCACGTTGCATAATAAAAGCATAAAAGCAATTTTCAATAATATTATTGCTAATAGTGAAATTGGTACAATGCGAAGTATAAATTGCAGCAATTTCTTTGGTATAACTCAAACCTACATTTTTAATTCGAAAACCAGAAATACTAAAATCTTTTGCTTTAACAGCAATTACACTATCGGTTTTATTTTCGGCATCTATAATAGGGAAATTTTCACCTATTAGATGAATACTTTTATTGATAAAAATACGGGTTTCATTATAAATACCTTTTTTAACAAGAACAGTATCTTTATCTTGTGCCAAATCAATACCATCTTTAATAGATTTAACATCACAAGTATTACAAACTGTAATAGTTTTTGTTTGTGATTTAACAGTAAAAGCTATTAATAAAGTAAGTAAAAAAAAATATTTTTTAAAAAAACGCATTATTTTGCTAATTTTGATTTTAATTCTATCCAATTATATAATTCACCTCCAAATTCTTTTTGGGTTGTTATTGCTTTTTCTTTAGAGCTAAAAGCGGATAAATTTGCTCCCATTGGACTTTTAATTTTTTCACTAATAAGATATGTTGCCTCTTTAGCATTAATTAATTCGCCAGGGTTTCCATAATCAGCAACTAAAATATATGCTAAAGTGTTTTCTTTAGTTTCTTTATTGATTTTCATTACTAAACATTCCACAGCATCAAACATATACGCTTTTCCTTTTTTAGTAACATATTGTGCAGCATGTGTTTTATTAACTACGGTCATATCACATAAATGGCAGTGGTCTTTACCGTAGCCTATTTTTTTAGGTTCTACTTTACATGAATTTAAAAGAAAAATAAATCCTATAAAAAACCCAACTTTAGTAATATAATATTTCATAATAGATAGTTAATTATTTCAAAATGTAAAGATAAAAGAAAACGAGCATATTCAATTAAAAATATACTCGTTTTATCTAAGTTTTATAAATTATTTGGTTTCTTTTTTACCAGATATGTATGCAACAAATGAAAGTAACATACCAACTACTATAAAATAAGCGCCAGATTCAGGAAACGAATACACCTCAAAGTTTAGTAGTTTTTTATAGCCTAAAAAAGGTGGTTGATAACCCATTGGTTTGCCTGTAACAGGATCTGTAATTTTTAATATGGCGTTTGGATCTAAATTGTGTCCATAGCTATCTAACCATAAATAAAAATCGGTTAAACCTGCAATTCCTAAAAGCACCATTGCAATTAACCAGTATAAATACCATTTGTGATTACCTTTAATACCTGCAATTACACCTAAAAGCATCATAATACCTATAACTATTGGGAAAATTGTAAATTCAATAAAAGGAGCAACTTCTTTTTTAGCAACATTTTCTTCGGTTGGTAAATGTGCCATACCAATATAATGATTTAATAAATCAATATTTTTAACATCGTTAAATTGAACACCATCAGATAAATGAGTTATATGAATATTTAAACCTAAAGGTTCTGGATATTGTGGCGCCAATAAAGTTATTTTCCATAAAGGCAATAGATATAAAGCGCCTAATAATATTGCGCCTACCATCATTAATAATTGTGATTTTTTCATGATTGATTGTTTTAAGTAAAATTCATTTTTATTATACAAATTTACTGTTTATTGTAGAATAAGTTAGTAACAAATAGCACATAAAAGATATTTTTATCTTTTATTTTCATTATTAATTCGTAATATTTTAAATAAGAAACGAGCAATTCAAAAGTATGAATTACTCGTCTCTTCACTACTAACTAAAAAATCATTTTATTCTTCTTCACCAGGAATATCACCATCTAATGTATAGGTTAATGGTGTGTTAGATCCTTTTGGAGAAACTCTAATATATCCTTGCATTTCTTGGTGTAATGCAGAACAGAAATCAGTACAATAGAAAGGCCAAACACCTACTTCTTTAGGATACCAAATAATAGTAGAAGTTCTACCTGGCATAATTAACATTTCAGAAGTATTAGCACCAATCATTGAAATTCCATGAGGCACATCATAATCTTGCTCTAAATTGGTAACGTGAAAGAATACTTTGTCGCCAACTTTTACACCTTCAATATTATCTGGAGAGAAGTGAGAACGTATCATTGTCATGTATATATGTATTTCATTTCCTTTGCGCACTACTTTAGTTTCTGCTTCCGATTTTGCAGCAAAAGGATGTTTATTATCACTTAGTTTATATATTTTTTGTGAATTTGCTGCTATTTTATCTGCTGCAATACCTGCTGCATAATGTGGTTCTCCAATAGTAGGGAAATCTAATAATAATTCCATTTTTTCACCAGAGATATCAAATAATTGCGCCGATTGACATACTTCAGGACCAGTTGGTAAATAACGGTCTTTTGTAATTTTATTCATGGAAACTAAATATTTATCGTCTGGAGTTCTTGAATTTCCACCTGGTATCATTAAGTGACCTACTGAATAATAAACTGGATGTCTATCAATTACTTTTAAATCTTTAATATTCCATTTTACAACTTCCGAAGAAATAAAGAAAGTAGTATAACCATTTCCTCTTGTATCAAATTCGGTATGTAAAGGGCCTAAACCTGGTTGATCTAAAATACCATAATTAACCGCTTCAAATTTAATTACTGGAATTCCGTATTTTTCACCATCAAAAGCTTTGTCTTTAATTGCTTTAATCATTTTAGTAAACGAGTGTACTGTCATTGCAGCAGCTAATTTACCATTACCAATAATATATTCACCTGTTGGATCTACATCACAACCATGAGGAGATTTTGCTGTTGGTAAAAAATAAATTGCTCCAGGAACATCTTTAGGTTCTACTACTAACACTTGTTTTTTCATTGTTGATGTTGCTGTGTGAGCATCATCATCCCAAAGGTTATGCGTATATTTAGCAGGCATCATTTTACCACCGCCATTTTTAACATATGCTTCAATTTTCTTCCAGTTAATTGCTGCAATAAAATCTTTATCATTTTGTGACGCATTAACTTCTAATAGAGTGTTTGCTTCTTCTGTATTATACGTAGAGAAGAAAAACCAACCGTGTGATTTTCCACGACCTGGATGAGATAAATCATAGTTAAAACCTGGCATTTTAATTTGGAAAGCAATATTCATATGTCCTGTTTCTTTATCAATTTTCAAGAAAGATAAAGCACCACTAAAGTTTCCTTTCATGTCTTTAATAGACATATCTCTTTGAGGAAAAGGTACAGCAAAACGAGTACCAGCAACAACATATTCTGAATTTTCAGTAACATATGAAGAAGAGTGATTACCAGCAGAATTAGGTATTTCGATAATTTCTTCTGTTTCAAAAGTTGTTAAACTAATACGGGCAATTCTTGGTGTATTATTTTCATTAATAAATACCCAACGACCATCTACAGAACCATTGGTTTGTGAAATATCTGGATGATGCGAATCTCCCCAAGGCACAAAACCATGTGATGTCATAAGCATTGGTTTGGTTTCTTCATTATATCCATACCCTTTTTCTGGATCTTGAGAGAATACGGGTATTACTCTAAATAATCTACCAGAAGGCAAGCCATAAACAGATAATTGACCACTAAACCCACCAGAAATAAAGGCATAATGCGAATCGTGTTCTCCTGGTGCAACATATACTTTTTCAGCAGCAGAACCAGCAATAGCTCCTTTTGCATTACCTCGTGTTTCTTTATTTGCTGTAGTAGGTGCACAACTGCTTAAAAATAAAGCAGAAGCAACCATAACAAGAAATGATTTAAAAATTGTTTTCATATTGATAAAATTTAATTATTGTTGATTTATTATTTTGTTCTTAAATATTCATAAAGCGCTCTAACTTCATCGTCTTTTAAATTTTGTTGCGCCATTGGTGCATGATATTCTGTGATTAAAGCTTTAGCTATTGGGTCTTTTTCTAACATTTCTTTGGCATTGGTAACCATATTCATAATCCAAGCAGCAGAACGTCTTTTAGTTATATCTTTAAGACCAGGACCTATGTAACGCTTTTTTATTTTATGACAAGCAGTACAATTTGTTTTATAAATTTGATGTCCTTTTTCCGCCATAGCATCATCAATTTTGTCGGCTATTTTTACATTTTTGAATTTACCAATACCTTGATTGTCTAATGTTGGAGCTGTTAAATCTATTTTATTTGAAGTAGTTGCTTCTTTTTTTGGTGTTTCCTTTTTTACTTCTTGTTTAGCAGGTGTTGGAGTGTCTTTCTTTTTTTCTCCTCCACAACTTGTTAAAGTAAAAGCTGCTACAATAATTGCGATTGTTAAAAATTTTAATTTCATTTGTATTTATTTAATATAGTTAGTAATGTAGTTGTGTTTTTCAACACTTTTTTAATTTTATTTATCTGAAGGAACCATTAAGTCATCAATTACATGAATCCATCCGTTGGAAACTTTTACAGTCATTAAGATAGGCTTGCCATCAACAATGATTTTCCCATCTTTATTTTCAACAACTAAATATTTTCCAGAAGCCATGTATAATTTACGTCCTTTTTTAGCTTCTTTTTTTAATTGTTTGATACCATAGTTAGCTGGTGCAACGTGATTTGTTAAAACAAAAGCTAATTTAGATTTGTTTTCTGGTTTTAATAATTCGTCAACTGTTGCTTGGTGTTTTGCAAATGCTGCGTTGACTGGTGCAAATACGGTTAAAGGACCTGCATTAACAAGTGCATCTTCAACACCTGCTGCTTGTACTGCAGCTACTAATGTAGAAAAAGGCATGTTACCTTTATCATCTTTATAAGTCATTGCAACTTGTAAAGCATTAGGTTGTTCACCTTTACTTAATTTAACAGACGCTTGTCCTTTGTGTTCTTTTTTTACTTCTGCTTTTGGGGTAGATTTTTTTTCTGTTGTCGATTTTGTTTCGTTTTTACATGAAAATGTAATAAGCAAAACTACGGCTAATAAACTGTGGTAAATTTTCATAATTATATATTTTAATGATTAGTTTTAAAATCAATGCAAATATAAGACTAAATTATCTTTTACAAAGGCAAAACGTTAAAAAAAGCTAAAAAAACCTTTTTATCCTTTATTTAGATTTAATCTAAATTATAATAGATTAAAATTCAATAAAATTTAGTTTTATTTTTTAATTAATTTAACTTGATGTGGTTTCCAAGTATGCACATCGCCTGTAAAATTATCCGAAATATTAATTAATTCGATAGTTTTTGGAATGAATTTTATTAATAGATAATCCGTTTTTTTATTGGGATAAAACTTTTCCCAACCGTCTTTCCAAATTTTATTTTTAGTTGCATCATCATTAACTAAAAAAGCATTGCCCATTAATGAAACATAAGCCAGTTTGTTTTTATCAAAATAATGTAAAGTTGTTTTTGAATTGTTCTTTATTTGAGTAACTTTCCTACTTTTTGGGTTAGTTGCCATCCAAATTACATAATTTTTTTTTGGCAAAAATGGCTCTACTATTCTTGCTCTTGGTTGATTGTTATTATCTAAAGTAATTAAAGTTGTGTAATAAGCAGATTTAATAATAGTATCTGCCATATTTAAAATATTTTTTTCTTCTTGCGTGAAATTTGTTTTATAATTTAAATCACAATTACAACCTGACTGACACGAATTTAACAAGATAATACTCAATAAAATAATCCAAAATTTCATGCCTTATTTTTTTAATAATTTAATTGTCGCTTTTTCTCCTTTATCAGAAATCAATTTAACAAAATAGATACCTTTATGAGCGTTTATTTTTAATGTTACTTTGTTTGTATTACTAAAATTTGTTTTCTGAATTGATTGTCCTAATAAATTTATTATTTCTACTTCAATGAGTTGATATTCTTGTTTTAAATCGATAGTAAACGCTCCATTTGTTGGGTTTGGGTAAACAACTAAATCATGTGCAAAATTATTTTTCACAACACCTATAACTGGCGCTGTAATATTTAAAGTATAATCTTCTACTTCTCCATAACCAGAAGCACCACAAGAAGTGTTGTTTGCACTATTGTTGGTGTCATCTAAACGAAGACGCATTCTTGTTGTTCCTAATTTTGCATTTAATGGTATTTCAATAGCTTGAACAAATGGAGAATCCACACCAGACGCCAACGGAAAATCAAATTCTTCACCTGCGTCTGAAAATGTAGCATTTTGATTAAAATCTATCCACATTTTTACCTGATCTGAAGCATAAGCATTAGAATATGACACACTCAAATTATATGTTTGTCCTTGTTCTACATCGGTAGACATTCCTGTAAAATCAGAATAATTAGTTGCGTTTGATGTATTCGCAATAGTATTGAAGTTTACGTTAGTAATATGTTCATAACCAGTTGAATTTGATTGAGCTCCACAGTATTGAAATGGTTTTACGGTATACATAAATTTATACGTTTCTGAAGTGTCATTATTAGTTCCTGTGGCAATAACTTTAAAATAAATTTTTGTATTTACCGGATATTCTGGTATTGCTGAATTTGAAACCCAAGTATTACTTGTTGTATTAGACATTGGTATTGTATTGTCAAAAATAGGATTATCAATAGACCAAGCTACATGTACATTACTTAAAGCACCATTATAGTCTATTGTTGAAGTAACAAATTGATCTATTCCAAATTTAGGTAAGTCATCGGTTGGTTGATTGGATATTTTTGTTGTATTTATTGAAGGGTAATCATTTCTACCAACTAAAGAATATTCCCATAAACCACGACCCCAAGTTGCTGCTTTTAGTGTGTTTGAGCCATAAACAATCTCTAACTCTTCTATGCTAGTATTTGCCAAATTTGAATTATAAAGCGTCCAAATACTACTACTCATTGGTTTGGTATAAACGCCTATTTCTGCACCTAAATAAATATTACTGTCATTGGTATGATCAATCACTACAGATAGAATTGGCATATTACCTAAGTTATGAGTAATATTTGTCCAAGTATTTCCACCATCTGTTGTAATATAAACTTTGCTATTGTCCGAATCGTAATTTGCATAAGTTACAATAATAGTATTATCATCATTAGGGTCAAAAGCAATATCGGTTATGGTTTTCCATGGTAAATTTCCTTCTATATCTACAAAAGTTAATCCTCCATCAATACTTTTTTCTATGTTGTTATATTTTGACACCACAATAATTTGGGAATTGTTTTCTGCAATAGCTGCTTTTTGAATATTACCGCCATTATTATTAAATGATGGTGTACCAAGCATAGACCAATCGCTCCCAAAGTTATCACTTTTATAAACAGCGTTTCTAAAATCATAAATTGTCATTTGATTATTAGGATCGTATGTTAAAGGTGCTTCCCAACTTCCGTCACCTGCATTTGGTGAAACACCACTTTGAGATTGACCTCCATCTTTAGTTCTTCTTCTTCCTCCATACTGAGAACTACCAATCATCCACTCATCATTTAAAGGATGAATAATACATTCCATGCCATCAGCACCATAAAATTCTAACCAACCATTTTCGGTTTTTATACTTGTTCCATTATCTTGAGAACCCGAAATACTTCTTTCTGTATTTGATTGACTTACCCCTAATTTATAATTTTCTCTTACCGCTATACCTTGACCGATAATTTCCCAATTTACACCATTATCTATACTTTTACAAAACAAACCGTCTGTACCAATATAAAACACACCATTTACGCACTTTGCAGGATGTAAATCTGCATGTACATAATCGGTACTGGTTTCAAAACTTGTTTGATTTGAGGTGTGGTCACCATTTGTATTACCTAATGACCAATAGGTAACTTGATTAAAAGTTGTTCCGTCATTTGTTGATGCGTTAATGTCCACATAACCATAAATCATCTTAGTATTGTCTGTATCACTTACAGAAAAACCACCACAACCACCTGTTGGATTATTCAAAAATGTAAAAGTATTTCCTTGATTTGTAGATTTCCAAACACCGTTGTTATTTGCAACATAAATACAATCTGAACAAGCTGGACTTACCGAAATTTTAAAATTACCACTATTATTAATATTATTAGTTGGCGTAAAAGTAGTACCCGTATTTGTTGAACGCATGATTTTATTGTAATACGACAAATTATAAATGTAAATAATGCTTGCATTAGTAGGATGAAATTTAATATCTGTAATATTATCGCTATTCATTGATCTTGTCCAAGTCGTTAAATTATCTGTAGATTTGAATATTCCTTTGTTTGTGCTAATAAAAACTAAATTTGCAATAGTTGGATGGTATGCTATTGTGTTTATTCGGAAATCACTCCCTAAACCACCAAAACCTAAATTAGCAGGGTTAAAATTAGATGCAACCCAAGTATCGCCTCCATTTACAGAACGAAAAACACCATGAGAGTACCCATTTCTGGAATTTCTTACATTAATTAAAACATTATTTGTGTTTAATGGATCAACACCTATCGTATTAACGCCACTTGCTAACAAAAAATCAGTCGAACCACCAGTCCAAGTTGCTCCTCCATCTAAAGATTTCCAAAAACCACCACTACGTGAACCAACATACATTTTATTACTATTATTAGGGTCAACATAATGATCTTCTATTCTACCCAAACCATTAGAATATCCACCTGTAAATGTAGTTAAGTGTGAAGGTCCTAATTCGTTCCAACCATTATCAAAAGAACTACGTTGTTCTATAACATTGTTTTTTTCTAAAAAAGATTGGTATGTATGTTCAGTAAAAAAAGGATCAATATTATCTCTTTTACCTGACGGATAGTATTTGTATTCATTCGCATTTTTCCAACGAGAATAACCTTTCCAACCCGAACCTTTTACGTTTTTATCATGTGTTTTAAAATAGTTTTCGGCTTCAGTAACAACATCATAAAAATTAATATTATTATCTTTCATCATTTCTTTATACTTTTTTTGAGAATAAATACTTAATGAGAAAAACAACACAAATGAAGTGAATAGTAATGAATGTTTCATAATAATTGATTGTTTAATGAAATATAAGTGTAAATTTAAACAAAAAACCTTGAAATTATTAAATTTCAAGGTTTTATCTTTTTTATATCTATGTTAATGGATTAATTATCCTCCAAAATCATCAAAACGTATATTTTCATCGGCAAGACCAAAATCTTCACCCATTTTTTGAACTGCTTTGTTCATTAATGGTGGTCCACAGAAATACAGTTCTAAGTCTTCTGGTTCTTCGTGTTTAGATAAATATTGGTCTATTACTACTTGGTGTATAAATCCAACAAAGCCATCACCAGCTTCATCATTAATATCTGTTTTTACTTTCCAATTATCCGCTTCAGTTGGGTCAGAAAGGGCAATGTAAAATTTAAAGTTAGGAAAATCTTTTTCTAAAGCTCTAAAATGCTCTACGTAGAACAATTCTGCTTTTGATCTTCCACCATACCAATAAGTTACTTTTCTACCTGTTTTTAAGGTACGGAATAAGTGATACAAGTGTGAACGCATAGGTGCCATTCCAGCTCCACCACCAACATATAACATTTCAGAATCACTTTCATTAATAAAGAATTCACCATAAGGACCCGAAACAATTACTTTATCGCCTGGTTTTTGGTTGAAAATGTATGAAGAAGCAACTCCTGGATTTACGTCCATCCATCCGCCTTTTTCTCTATCAAATGGAGGTGTTGCAATACGAACATTTAACATTACTCTTCGTCCTTCGGCAGGATATGATGCCATGGAATAAGCTCTTTCTACATCTTCTGAATTTTTCATAACTAAAGGCCAAAGGTTGAATTTTTTCCAATCTGCCTTGAATTTATCTGGTTCACCTGGATGTTCTTCTGGATGTGCTGTTACATCCATAGTTTCGTATTTCACTTCGGTATTTGGTATTTCAATTTGAATATATCCACCAGCTTTATAAGGCATATCTTCGGGTAACTCAACTATGAATTCTTTAATAAAAGTAGCCACATTATAATTTGAAACTACCGTTGCTTCCCATTTTTTAATTCCAAATATTTCTTCAGGTATAGATATTTCCATATCATTTTTAACTTTTACTTGACAACCTAAACGAATACCTTCGGCTAATTGTTTACGAGTAAAGTTTGGTATTTCGGTTGGTAATGGTTCTCCGCCACCCGAATGAACATGACACTCACATTGAATACAAGTTCCACCGCCACCACAAGCCGAAGGCAAAAATATTTTTTCGGCACCTAAAGTTTGTAATAAAGTTGAACCCGAATCTACTTCAATTGTTTTTTCTCCATTTATGGTAATTTTTACTTTACCTGATGGCATTAATTTCGCTTTAGCGAATAATAAAATACTTACTAATAAAATAATTAGTATTAATGAAAATACGATACTTGCTACTATTGGACTCATTTGTTC
>JALSLZ010000068.1 GCA_026988075.1 Flavobacteriaceae bacterium | reverse complement strand
TACGGAATTAGTTTAATTACACTTTATACTGCATCTACACTATACCATAAATCGGTTAAAGAAAAACTTAGAGTTAGACTAAACGTTTTTGATCATGCTTCTATTTTTGTATTAATTGCAGGTAGCTACACGCCTTATTTATTAATTGCATTAAACGGAACTTTAGGTTGGCGTTTTTTTGTTTTTATATGGCTTGCTGCAGTTACTGGCGTCGTTTTAAAATTATTTTATTTTGGCAAATATTCAATTTTATCAACAATAATGTACATCGCAATGGGTTGGGTTATTGTGTTTGTTATGAAGCCTTTATCAATTAATCTTTCTCCTAACGGAATTTTTTGGCTTTTTACAGGTGGCATTGCCTATACAATTGGCGCAGTTATTTACAGCATAAATAAAATAAAAATGAACCATGCCATCTTTCATATTTTTGTCCTTATAGGAAGCATAGCACATTTTATATCTATATACTTTTACGTATTACCAAATAAAAATTAAATCTTTAATTGCCTATCAATTTGCTGATCTAAAGAAATAAACGTTTCAGTACGTGCTACGCCATTTATTTTTTGAATTTTATTGTTTAATACTTGCATCAAATGCTCATTATCAGTACATAATATTTTAATAAAAATACCATAATTACCAGTTGTATAATGACTTTCTGTAACTTCTTCAATTTCTTTTAAGCGCTTAATAGCTTCTTTATAACGTGTAGAATTATCTAAAAATATACCAACAAATGCCAAGGTTTTATAACCTAATATCTTAGGATTTAAAACAAATTTAGAACCTGCCAACAAACCACTTTTTTCTAATTTTCGTAATCTTTGATGTATAGCAGCACCAGAAATACCAACATCACGTGCTATTTTTAATATTGGTGTTCGTGCATCATTAATTAAGTGATTAAGTATTATTTTATCAATACCGTCAATTTGAAATGGTTTATTATTCATTTGGTTCTAATTTATAACAAATATATACTTTTCTATATAAATATTTATTTTACGACTTTTAAATAATCTACTATTTCAAACTTAGAGGTAACAAAAAGTAAGCTTGTTGTATTTATAAAAAACTTAAAATATTAAAATTATGCAAAAATTAAAAAAACAAATCATTTTATTACTAAGCCTTATGTTGGGTATTACTTTGCTTTTTACATCTTGTAAAAGTGATGAAACCGATAATCCAACACCACAGCAACAACAAGAGTTTTCAGAAAACTTTGGCTCGTCTGTAAACAGAGACTTTATGGGTAAAATAGTTGACGAAAGTAATTTGCCAATTAACGGCGTTTTAGTTAGCATAGGCGGAAATTCTTACACTACAGATGTTAACGGTATTTTTATAATTGACAATGCAAGTGTACATGAAAAATTTGCTTATATAACAGCGAAAAAAACAGGCTATTTAATGGGTTCACGCTCTTTAGTACCAACTGATGGAGTCAATAAAGTAAAAATAATGTTATTAGCAGAAAATTTGGCAGGCACAGTTGCTTCAGGATCTGATAGTGAAGTGAGCTTGGCAAATGGAACAATTGTAAAATTTGACGGTAGTTTTGTTGATGAAAACGGAAACGACTATTCGGGTAGTGTGGATGTTTTTGTACATCATTTAGCGTCTTCGGATAGTGATATTAATTCAAAAATGCCTGGAATGTTATATGCTCAAAATGAAAATAATGACGAGCGTATGTTAGAAACTTATGGCATGATTAACGTTGAATTACGTGGTGGTGGTTCTAAATTGAATATTGCCGAAGGTCATAAAGCCATCATTGAATTGCCTATTGATGTTTCGCAAGCAAATGCGCCAAACACAATTGATTTATGGCATTTTGATGAGGTAAAAGGATATTGGATTCAAGATGGATCTGCTACAAAGCAAGGTAATAAATACGTTGGTGAAGTAAGTCATTTTTCATGGTGGAATTGCGACGCGCCATTTCCTACGGTTACGCTATGTTTAAATATAACCGATAATGCAAATGTACCACTTGCAAATATTAGAGTAGATTTAAGTACAAATACCATTAGCCCAAGAGTTGGTTTTACTGACGGCAATGGTAACGTATGTGGATTAATTCCTTCAAACGAAGTTTTAAATGTTACTATATATGACATTTGCAACAATGCAATTTACACAACTACAATTGGTCCTTTTTCTGCCGATACTAACGAGTCTATATCACTTAGCGGTGGAGCAGGCGAAAGTGTAGTTGTATCTGGAAATTTATTAGATTGCAGTAACGCAAATGTGGTTAATGGTTATGTTTTATTTGAATACGGAAACAGCCAAGTAGTTACATTAGTTACTAATGGTTTATTTGAATTTTCAACTCTTGTTTGCTCTGGAAATAACGCTTTTACTATTGAAGGTATTGATATTTCTAATGCTGAATCGTCTGGCATATTATACCAAACATTTACTGTGCCAACAACCGATTTAGGCAATGTCTTTGCGTGTGGTAGTACAATTTCAGAATACATTTCGTATCAAATAAATAATGAAGCTCCTCAAGCATTTTTTAATCCTGGAGCAAATGTGTCTGGAAGTTATATTTCGATGTATGAAGAGGCAAATAACGGCTATATAACCATTCAAGGTAATTCGCCAATAGTTGGTGTTTACAACACGCCAGATTTTGATTTGTCTGGTATTGATGTAGATTATAATGTTGCTACAGATATTCAATTTACATTATCTAATGTTGGTGCTGTAGGCGAATATATTGATTTAACTTTTGTAGGCACTTATACTTCTACCGATGGAAATGTTAAAAACATCACAGGTACAGTACATGTACTGAGAGATTATTAAAATTATTTTGAATTAATAAAACTGCCTTTAAATAAATTTTAAAGGCAGTTTTTTATGGAATTACAAATCCAATTTTTTTGTAAAATTATCAAATTCAATTGCTAATTTTTCAAAACGAGTAATCATTTCTAATCCGTAAGGAGTTAATTCTGTTGAACCACCATTTTTTCCACCACGTTTTATTACTACTAACGGTTTGTGACACAATTTATTTGCATGATCAATGGCGTAATACGCTTTTCTATATGACATTTTTAAAGCTTCGGATGCTTTTTTAAGCGAACCCAATTCTTTTATTTTAAGTAAAAGCTCTACTCTGCCTTTTCCTAAAAACGGCTCGTTGTTTTTCGTTATCCAAAAACGATAAGATATGTCGTATTTATTACTCATTAACAATACAAAGTTACATATATTTATTAAGTTTGAATTTTAAACAAAAATAATGCAAAAACCATTAAAATTTTACAAGCAAGAAAAATGTTTATTTGAAAGTCAACTTCATCAAATAAAGAAAAAATTAACACTATTGAGTATTTTTAGATTACTGGTTTTTGGCTTGATTGT